>CAKTWD010000082.1 GCA_934630485.1 uncultured Eggerthellaceae bacterium
ATTATCTCGCTGCGCAAGTGTGAATGCGCTTTCGTTACAGGGGCGTTGCTTTGCATTCGAGCTGATCTTCACGGGGAGCAAGCAAGTCGTATAAGTTCACGTGCAGTCCCTTGTAATCGGGGGCACACTTCCTCGAGCGTAGCTATGCAGCTTTCTGTTGTGAACTGTGAAATATAACGCGTTTCAGTTAGAAGTTGGTCGAGCCACGCTTGAACGTAGTCGATGCCCAAAAGGCTTTCGCTGATGGGAAGGCTAAGCTGGTACTGAATATTGCCCAGTGGCACTTCATGCGCGGCGAAGTATGTATCGTAAAGCGCCTTGAGGTTTCCGAAGTCTGCAAGTGAATCGCGAAGGGCGACGTTGTTGATGGGAGGCATGATCACGCAGATCTCGCGCCATGTCTCTAGCGCGTGGTCAACGCGAATTGCCAATTCGACTTGCTTGCGTTGAAAGAGCTTGTCCGGGTCTTGTTCGGCTAATTCTTCTAGCGTTTTGGGATTGTTGCTATCGCGAATGCCCAGCACAAACGACAGTGATTCTAGAATTTGCGACGCCACAAGTTTTGATACCGACCCCGTGCTTCCCATTGTGTAAAGCCGAATGAACTTGCGATACAGGTGGTAGAAGTTTTCGAAGGCCTTTTGCTGAACCGCGCGCTTGGCTTGGTTTGCGACTGGATTTGCGAGGCTATTCATAGTTGTCCTCCCACGATTCGCTATCCCATCCGGGTGCGTATTCGTCGTACTCCCAGTCTTCGTTATTCCAGCAATATGTTGCGCCTGTTTCGTTTTGAGCTAGCTCTTCGGAAAGGGTTGGCTGCCTGAAACGGGAAGATGCGACCAGCTCGAACGAGTCAAGGTGTTCTATGCAACCCTGTTTTCGAATGGTTTCGCTGACAATCAATTCGGCAATTTCCTGATCGTCGATAGCGGGGTCGACGATGTCGCGGGTCTCATAGAACAAGGCGATTGCCGACTGAGCTGCCTGTGCGAATTCGTTGGGGTGAATTATCTCGCTGCTTGCAAGCTCTTCAAACAAGAAGCAGAGCCCCCATGAGTCGAACTCCAAACGTTCGCTCTTCGCTAGCCCTTCCTTTCGCTGCGTTTCCAACTGCGAGATTTGCGTTGGGGAAAGGTTGATGCCGTGGGATTTCAATACGTCCATTGTTCGCAAGGGGATCGAGCTCTGCTCGAGCATGAAACTTGAAAGCGGAAATAATGCGTTCATGGCACTCCTTCGATTGGTCGGATAATGCCTAATACACCCATTCAACAGCTGGAACAAGACTGAAAACCGAAGGCGAAACGTGGTAATGTAAGCACCATCGGATGCGGAAAATCGCCATAGTTCACTGCATGGTAAGTCGCGTCCGTGGGCGATGGTGCCCATGCGAATACATCTTAGGGGATGTCTTTTTGGTCATTGTTCTTTAGGGAACGGTTAATTGCATAGCGTTTTGAAAAAGGCCATATCAGGGCTATGTGTTATTGCGCCGTTCCAACCCTGTTTTCACTAGTAGCTCAACGAACAGGAACAACAATGAACGATTTCCCAAAAGCGAACAGCTTCGATATCAACCTTGTCCGCTCGAAGATCATGGGTCCCAACCCGCTTAAGCTCTGCGAGGAGCTGCTTCGCTGCGCCGATCTTGCGGAAGGCTCACGTGTGTGCGACCTTGGATCCGGCACCGGCATCACAAGCGTGATGCTCGCTCGCGAGTACGGGTTTGACGTCTATGCCGTCGATTTATGGAGCGACCCCGTCGAAAATCGCGCGTTCTTTCGGCGGATGGGTGTGCCAGATGGGCAGATTCACCCTGTACAGGCCGATGCCTTGGAAGGTTTGCCATTTGAGCCGTGTTATTTCGACGCGGTGGTCAGCATCGATTCGTACAATTATTTCGGTCGCGACCCCCGGTATTTGGGCGAAAAGCTTCTTCCCTATGTGAAGCCTGGCGGGAAGATCTACCTCTCCATTCCTGGCATGATACGCGACTGCCACGATTGCCTCCCAGAATGCCTGCTTGCATCGTGGACTCCCGAGCAACTTGAATATATGCACGACATGCAGTGGTGGCGAGCCATGATCGGAAAGACCCAAGGAGTGCAGATTGAAGATATGCACGAAATGGAGTGCACGCGCGAGGCGTGGACCGACTGGATTGCCTGCGAAAACGAGTATGCGCGTGGTGATAGGGCGGCAGTCGAAGCTGGTGCGCTTGACTACTTGAACACCATTGCGGCCACGTTGGTCAAAGAATAAGGCGCTTGAAACAGCGTTGTACGCGAGGGTGGGCGATTATTCGCTCGCCCTCGTTTGGTTTTGGGTCGACCTTGGTGCCCGACGCCTCGTTTGAATTTGCTCGAAATCTTACTTGCATAACTGTGCATAGTGTATATATACTGTGCTTACCGGTTATATACACGAAAGGCTAATCGTGGACATCATCATTTCGAACACAAGCGATAAGCCCATTTACGAGCAGATCTCGTCGCAAATCAGAAGTCAGATCCTTTCAGGCACTTTGATATGCGGCGAAAAGCTTCCTTCCATCAGGGCTCTGGCAAGCGGAATCGGGGTGAGCGTCATCACCACCAAACGTGCTTATTCCGATCTGGAAGCCGAGGGTTTCATCGAAACCGTGCAAGGCAAGGGTTGCTTCGTAGCTTCGGGAAATCACGAGATGCTGCGCGAAGAGCAGTTGAAACACGTTGAGGGATTGCTTGATCAAGCGGTAACGCAGGCGTCTGAACTAGGTGTATCGCGTGCGGAGTTGCACGAAATGCTTGATTTGGTTGCAGGTGAAGAGTTCGAGTAAGACGCAAGGAAAGAGAGAATCTCATGACGAATCTTTTAGATATACGCCGCGTGAGTCGTAAGGTAAGCGATTCGTTCTCGTTGCGCGACGTAAGCCTTTCGGTGGCGCCGGGCGAGATCGTCGGATTCGTTGGCGCAAATGGTGCCGGCAAGACAACGACAATTCGAGTGGCCTTAGGCCTGCAACATGTTGAGGCGGGCGAAATCGAGCTTTTCGGGGAGCCGTTTGGTACCGATTCTTCCGACGAGGCTCAGCGTCGGGTTCGCGCTCGAATAGGCCTGGTGCTTGACACGTGCCCGTTTCCTTCGGAATTACGCATCGATCAGGTGGTGACATGCCTGAAGCCTGCTTTTCCGCAATGGGACGATTCGGCGTTCAGCTCGCTTATTAAGCAGTTTGGCATTAATCCGAAAACGAAGGTAAAGGAACTCTCTCGCGGTATGGGCATGAAGCTGCAGATCGCGGTTGCATTATCACACGGTACCGACCTGTTGCTTTTGGATGAAGCCACCGCTGGTCTTGATCCGCTTGCGCGCGACGAGATCCTGGATATGCTGCAGGCATTTGTGGGCGAGGGCGAACGAGGCGTGCTGCTCTCAAGTCACATCACGACCGATTTGGAACGAATCGCCGACCGTGTGGTGGGAATCGATGAAGGCCAAATCGTCTTCGACGTGCCGCGCGAAACTATCACCGACACCGTTGGCATTGCGCGTTGCACGGTTGCGCAGGTTGAGAAAATCCTCGAATGCGTTCCGGGTTCGCGCGTGATGAAACATGAATTCAACTGCGATGTGTTTGTGCCCAACCGCCTTGAATTCATCCAGGCGTTTCCCGAAATTGCTTGCGATCGCGCAAACGTTGGCGATTACCTGCATTTCATGTTGAAAGGGGGCCGCTAATGCTGGCTTCTGTGAGATCCGAATTGGCAATCATGCGCACCATGGCTGTATCCTTCGGTATCATGTGTGTGATCGTGTGCATATTCATGTGCTTTGGAATGGGTTCGTATGCGGGGGCATCTGCGGCGTGCGCCATGGTTCCGATGCTCGTGATGTTCTCGCTGCTGGGTTACGACGATCGGAATGACTGGCTGCGTTATCGATGCGCGCTTCCTTTTTCGCGTCATGATATCGTCATCGGGCGTTATGCAACGATACTCATCTGCTCGGCGATTGCGGTTGTGGTTATTTTTGTCGTCACTATGGTATGCATGTCGGTTTTTCCGCTTTTCGGCGTGGCGATAGAAAAGGCCCCAGCTTCCGAGATCTTTGCAGCGTGCCTAGCTTCAACGTTTGTCGTGTTGGGGATGGTGTCCCTCGCGCAGCCGTTCTCAATTAAGTTCGGTAGCACACAGGGCGCGCGTTATATTTCTTATGCGCTTATGCTTGTTGGATGTCTTATTTTCGTCGCTTCTCGATTTGCATTGCCCGAAGCGTTTAGCGGCCTTGGCGATTGGGTGGTTCTTCATCCAGTGCTTTCACTGATCGTTTTGATCGTGATCTCGTTAGCGATTTATACAATGAGCTGCATGATCAGCATCCGTATTCTTCAAAAGAAAGATCTTTAGTTTTCAGAGAGTGGGAACCTATCAGACTCTGATTCAGGGGCATCGAACGAGCTTCTTATGGGGCGGTTCGGTGCCTTTGCTGTTTCGCTCGCCTTGTCCTTTCACGATTTGGGTGCTCTGCCTCAATGGGTTTCAGCCCCTTGAGGCTTTTTGATTTTGGTGCTTGCGCGTTTTGTTTTCGGATGCTAGAGTGTGCCTCACCCGAGGGTCACAAGACCCGTCTCCCGGCAAATAGGTGCTATCGCCTATAGAGGAGTTGCTGGTACTACTTGCCAGGTACCAGATTTTCCAAACCACAACCTCATAACGGAAGTGTATGCGCATGACGGCTCATGCTAGCTCGTCGTCTGTGCACCCGTTCTATCGCGTTGCTGGTTGTCATGTCTTTTACCCTCGGAAGGAACTCATAATGAGTGAGCATGCATTTGTTTATCAACCTCAAATCATTCGCGAAACCGCAGAAGGTCTTAATCGTCTTGACATTAGGGACGAGATGCTGGGAAAGCGACAGCTTGAGCTTATGACCTCCGTGAACGCGGAATCGTGCGCGGTGGTTATCCGTGGTTTGTTGCATCTCCAGCGCGAAAACCCCACGGCGCCTATCACGCTTTACATCAACAGCCCCGGTGGCGAAGTTCAGTCCGGCCTGGCACTTTATGACGTAATGCAGGCTGTAAGTTGCCCCATTCGCACCGTTTGCTTGGGCATGGCCGCAAGCATGGCGGCGTTGCTGTTCATTGCAGGCGACGATCGCGAGATCCTGCCCCATAGCCGCGTCATGATCCACGACCCGCTGATTGGCGTTGGCACTGGCGGCAGCGCGCTGTCCGTGAAAGCAAGGGCGGACGATCTTATGCGTATCCGAGACATTACTGCTGGCGTTATCGCACGTCACAGCGGTATGCCTATCGAACGCGTTTTCGAGCTTACGGCTTCCGATACTTACTTCGAGGCAGAAGAAGCCGTCGAAGCGGGTCTTGCCGACCGCATCATCACGAAGCTTTAGGGACTCGACTGTCCTTATCGTTGCCGTGATGCGTCCAAGCCGTGTCGTAGGCATTTCGATTTCACCATCCATCAGCAAAAACTCAATCACGCAGAGAGCGAGATAAACAATGAACAACTTCACTGAAAACAGCCGCGCCGCCTATGCGGGCGAGCTCATCCTTACTTCCACGCGATCCGAGAGCATGGACTCGTGGGTAACCGGGCTTAACAACAACGTATTGGTTCTTGGTTGCTCGGGTTCTGGCAAAACGCGCAACTTCTTGAAGCCCAACCTTTTGCAATGCGAAGGCTCTTACGTCGTCCTTGATTCCAAGGGCCGCTTGTTTCGCGAAATGGGACCGTGTCTGAGCGCGCACGGTTACGCCGTCGACTGCCTTGATTTCACCACGATGGAAGGCACGATTGGATATGACCCGCTTCATCATGTCCGTTGGCGCAAGGGACGACCTCTTGCTCAGGACATTATTTCTATTGCCAGTGCGCTGTTCCCGCGCTCGGAGATGGGCGACGACCCGTTTTGGGCGGGTGCGGCGGCCAATTACGTCGCAAGCTATATCGCATACGTGTTCGAGGCGCTTCCCGATCGCGAGTGGAACATGGCATCGGTCGTAAGCGTTTACGAGCAGGCGTGCGACGGGAATGCCGATGCGCTGTTCTCCGGCCTTTCCAGGCAAGATCCCGAAAGTTATGCTGTCTCGCTGTATCGTCGTGCGAAGAGCACGGCCCGTGCCGAGAAGATGCATTCCAGCATCATGGGGATCATCGCTGCAAACTTGATGCCGCTTACGTTCGATGGCGCTCTTGCGTCGTTTCGTAAGGTAGATCAGATCGACTTTTGCGACCTGGGCCGCGAGCGTCGTGTACTGTTCGTGACCATGGATGACATGGATCGCAGTTTGGCACCGCTGACCAGCTTGTTTATTCGTCAGGCGTTTTCCGGTTTGTGCGACTTTGCGGACGCGAAGTGCGAAGACGGCAGGTTGCCCGTCCCCGTTCGCTTCATGCTTGACGATTTCGCGAATCTGACGCTGTCGGACTTCGATGACGTGCTTTCCGTCATTCGCAGCCGTGAAATCAGCTGCACCATCATTTGCCAGACGGTCAGCCAGCTTGAGGCGCGTTACAACCAGGCAGTTGCGAACTCGATCATCGGCAACTGCGATCGCCATCTGGTGCTGGGCTTCCAGGATGAACGAACGGCGCGCTATTTTTCGCTGCGCGCAAACAAGACGGCTACGACGCTTCTTGAGACGCCCGCTGACAACTGGTGGCTGTTCGAGCGCGGGCATCGTGGCGTATGCGAACCGGGCTACAAGATCGAGGATCATCCAGGGTATTTCGACCTTGGCGAGGTTGGCGAGCCAACGTGGGTTTACCAGATGGAAGATCCTACCGCTTTGCCTGATTTCGATGAAGAAGAGCTGTGGTTGGATTCCCAGTTCAGCGTTGGTGGCTTCGACGACGGCTCCGACGTCGCTGCTTAAGGAGGGGGAGGGCATGAACGACACTAATGCTCGAGCAAGTTTGAGCGAACATATCGCTTGCGCAAACGCTGCTCGCGAGCGCGCGGCCTGCAAGGCGAAGGACAGCGAACTGGTTCAGGCTGAGCGCAGGGTTCCGTTTGACGTGTGCGATGCGTATCGCGTGCACGCCGAGGAGATCCTTGAGATCACCAACCCGATCGCCAATGCATTACCGAGTCGCGCTACCTACCTTGCAAGGACCGATCCGCAAGCATCGGCGAGGCTCGAGAACAGCTCGACGAAAGCGCATACCCAGGTCGAAAACCCCGCCTGCGTATTCGTATGGGAAGTCCGTCATAACAAAGAAGGGGCGCTTGCCATGTTGCCGGACGACCCATATAACAAGGTGCTTGATGCTACGGATCGCCTTAAAGA
>CAKTWD010000083.1 GCA_934630485.1 uncultured Eggerthellaceae bacterium
ACTACATACTATGTCGTTAAAGGGTTTCAGGGAATGCGCGAAGCCCAAAGAGCTGCTAGGTAGGTTGTGAATGGCAACCGACCCTTTTAATTTCGACCATTCGGGGCGCGACCCATACCGCAGCTCTCGTAGTTCGGATAATCGAAGCGTTCGTAATGGGCGGGTCTCTGGATCGCCAGCGCGTTCTTCTATATCCCAATCGTCATCAAGTCGGTCGCGCAGAGACGGCTTAGAGCGCGGCCAGCGTTGTGCAACCCCGCGCGCCTCACGGCCAGTGAGCTCGCGATCGGGCAGTTCTCGCTCGCAAAACGCAGCTGCTTCATCCCGTCAGGGGGCGTCTTCGGTTTCTCGATCTCATTCTACTTCTAGGTCGGGAGCTTCCTCAACTCGTTCTCAAAGCCAAGGGACGCGACGCAAATCGTCCTCTGCTGGCATTGTATCGTCTTCTTCTCGCGCGAGTCAACGCGGTTCTGCCAGCTCGACCTTGCGTGCTTATCAGCGGAATTCGTCTGCTTCTGCCATGCGTGCCGGCTCGCGTTCGTCTTCTGCTTCTAACTCTCGTTCTCGCAGCCGTACAGCTTCTCATCAAAATTCCAGGCAAGGGTCGTCTATCATGCCTTCGCTTTGGGGGGGCTCTGATGTCAACAAGACTTCAGCGCGAGGTAAGAAGCATGCGAAACGTGCTGACTCTTCAGAAAATATTTTCTTGAATGTTGGCAGGGCTGTTGGATCTGTCTTGATATTTCTTTTGTCGTCTATTGGACGGCTTTTTGCAACGGTGTTCGGCGCCTTTTTCAACCTTGTACGGGGCAGTCGGGTTGCTTTGATTTCTTGCGTTGTCGTCTTGGTGCTTGCTCTGGGCGTAGGCATCGATACCCGTGTGAATTGGGGTAAAGCCTACGCTGGCGTAACTGTTGGCGGTGTCGACGTTTCGGGCATGAACTCCAAACAGATCAAGGACGCTCTTAGCACCGAGTTCGATCAGAAAATGACAGATACCACTGTGACCATCTTCGCAAATGAAGATGCTCGTTCATACGTCAACGACGCCATCGCTCAGGCAGAAGACCGCGCTCAGGCGGAACAGCTTTCTGTCGATCAGGCCCGCTTGAATAATCAGCTTTGGACGACGAGCCCTCATGAATTGGGTGGTTCCATTGATTATGACAACCTTGCCGAACGCGCGATCTCGGTTGGTAGGGGCGATGGTGGGTTGTTCGCTCGTCTTGCCTCCCAATTCAAAGGCCACGATGTCCAAGTGGAAATTGCCTTTGATGAAACTCAAGTGGAGCATCTTGCTCAGAAGATCGACGACACCCTTGGCGATCCGCGCATCGATGCTGATATTTCCATCTCCAACGGTTGGGCTGCCGCTAATTACGGTCATGATGGCATGATGGTCAATCGTTCAACTTTGGCTGACAAGATTTCGACGCTTGTTTTGGATGACTCCGACGATGACGCGTTTATCGCGCAAGTCGAGTCTGCTCCGGCGCGTACGACGTACGAGCAGGCCGATCAACTGGCTCGAGCTCTTAATGTCGCCATTGCTGATGGCGCTGTGTTCTCGTACGGGAATTCAAAATGGACCGCTAGTTCCGTAACGCTCGGTACATGGATTTCGACCACTATCGAAAAGAATGGCAACTCGTGGAGCATTGTTCCCTATATTCAGGCTGACGTGGCTAAACCCCAGATCATGAAAGGGATTCTTGAAAGCTCGAAGATCGATCCGGTTGCTATCTCGTTCGATAAATCCACTGATGGGGCCATTAGCGTGCACACTGACAGCGATTCGAAGATCCCCGATGTTGCGGATGCTGCTTCGAATTTGAATGAGTCCTTGTTCGGTTCGAAGGGCAAGTTTGAGAAGGGAACGTCGGGTTCCGCCATCGAGGTTGCGGTATCCGATACTACCGTTGAGCCGACTATGACTTTGGACGATGCGCTTTCCACCGGCTTAGTCACAGCGGTTGGTTCGTATACAACTGAATACTCAACTTATTCCGGCACCGAGTCGCGAAATCATAACATTCATCTTGCCGCCGACCTTATCAACGATTCCATTGTCAAGGCCAACGGTGGTCGCTGGAGCTTCAACGATGTCGCTGGTGACTGCAACGAGGAGCGTGGTTTCCAGGCTGCAGGTACCATCATCGATGGGCAGTATGTCGATAACATCGGGGGTGGCATTTGTCAGGTTGCCACCACGGTGTTCAACGCCGTTTACGAATCCGGTCTTGATATCGTCGAGCGACACAATCACTCGCTCTATTTGTCCAGCTATCCTGCAGGCCGCGATGCTGCAGTTAGTTATCCCGATCTTCAGCTTGTTTGGGCTGATGAAACCGATAGCGACGTCCTGCTTAAGGCTACTTATACCGAGTCGAGCATTACCGTGACCTTGTACAGCGCCCCGCTTGATTACTCTGTCTCGACTGAAGTTGGAGAGTGGTCGGAGGGCGAAAAATACGAGACCATCAAGAAAGAAGACGCATCGTTGGCGAAAGGCCAGTCGTACGTCAAGACGCATGGTCAAGATGGACGCTCTATTACAGTGGTTCGCTATGTGAATGACTCGACGGGAGCCGTTGTCAAGACCAATTCATTCGTCTCGAATTACGATCCTTTGAACGAGGTTGTGGTTCAAGGTCCGGGAACCGAAGACGATGACGAAGACAGCAAGAATTCTGATTCTAAAAAGAAGGCTAACAGCTAAATCCGACATGACAGGGGAGGCGTGATGACAATGATTTCGAGGGAACGTTCGCAATCATCCCTGATTGCGGTTCAGTTGAACCGCGTGCTGAATATCGCGATGGCTGCGGTATTGTCGTTTGCTGTTTCGTTGATCCTGACGTCGCCGGCGTTTGCTGAGGTTCGTAAGGCCGACATCATCGGTGACTCCACGGTTGATTCTTTGGGGCTTACCGTTTCGGAGTGCCCGAATTTGGAATGCGATTACGCAATCTTGGCCGATTCGGATGGAAATGTTTACTTCCAGCGCGATGCGCAGACTGCTGCCCAAATCGCTTCCATCACCAAAGTTATGACGGCTATCGTGGCTTGTGAAAACGTCGAACCAGATACCATCATTACTGTGAGTGCTAAGGCTGCTTCCATTGGCGAGTCTTCCGCTGGCTTGCAGGAGGGCGACAAGATGGATTTCGACACCGCTTTGAAAGCCCTGCTTGTTCCATCGGGCAACGATGCTGCCGTTGCTTTGGCTGAAACCGTTGGTGCTCAGATGATTGAGAAGGACAGCTCGTTAGGGACTGATCCCCAACAGGTTTTCGTCGATGCAATGAACAAGAAGGCAGCATCTTTGGGTCTTGAAGATACTGTTTACGAGAATCCCCATGGCCTTGACGATGATGAGTTCAGAGGTGATCTTCATAGCACCGCTGAAGATCAGCTGGCCGTTGCCCGCTATGCCATGTCCATCTCGAAGATCCGCAATATTGTCGGTGGGGGTTCGACCACCATCATCGTCCAGCGCGGAAGCGCTGCCGAGCAGATCGAGCTCAAAACAACCGATGGCCTGCTCGAGATGTACTCCCATACCATTGGCATCAAGACCGGTGAAACCCTTGCGGCTGGACCTTCGTTCATGGGCGCAGCTAACAACGGTGATATCGAGCTGTATGCGATCGTTCTTCACTCGACCGATGCCATGCAGCGTTTCTATGATGCTAAAGAGCTGTTCACCTGGGGATATCAGCATATCATTGACATCCAGCTAGCTAACAGCGCCGTATCAGCGCAAATGACGGTGAATGGCTCCGAAAAGCAAGTTCCTGTTCTTGCCGAGGCGAGCTTATCTGCTTGGACCGACAAGACCGTCAAGGTCACGCTCGAGGATCCCGACGAGAAATTGCGGGTGTTCGACCTGTTTGGAAATGTGAACCAGACGATTCAGCTCAATGATATTTCTGGTAGTGTGAAAGCGGGACAACGTGTGGGAACCATTACGTTCAAGCAACATAATGCAGTAATCGCCACACGTGATCTCGTTGCTTGCGAAGATGTTGCGGCTCCTGACTTCATGCAGTCGGTGTCCATCTGGTGGACGCGATTGACCGCTGGTTTGACAGGTGCTCAAACCGAAGCCGAAGATGTTTACTATGCAACTATGCCCATTGTGAAGGACAATACGCAGGCAGCCTGACGATAATCGAAAGGGGAGTGGTCCCATGTCTCAACAGTGCCCTATTTGTGGCTCGGAATTCGAAGATGGTTTGGCTGTATGCCCGTCTTGCGGCTTCAGGATGATTGAGGCGACACAGGGTTTCAAGCCTGTTGAGTTTGGTCTTAACGAGTTCTCTGATCTTGTTTCCAAGCCGCACGCTTATTTCTTCCGGATCGTACGTGGTCCTCAGACCGGAGTCGAGCTGGAGCTGAAGGAAGGCATTCTTACGATCGGCCGTGATCCTAGTTGCGATTTGTTCTTGAACGACACCACGGTATCGCGTTTGCATGCTCGCATCGAGGTTGGCGGTAAAGGCGTGGTCATCACCGATCAGAATTCCTTCAATGGGGTTTGGGTTAACAACAAGAGCGTCGCGTCTCGTGTTCTCGCTGACGGCGATATCGTTCAAATCGGAGTATTCTGTTTGCTTTATCAGGAGCGTTAGATTAGCGAAGCCGGCTTTACGGCTGTGAAGAGGGGACGACATGGATAAGATTTTGATGTCCGGCAACGAGGCGATTGCGCGCGGCGCTTGGGAAGCGGGTGCTAAGATCGGCGTTGCTTACCCGGGCACTCCGTCAACCGAGACCCTCGAGACGTTCGCTCGCATGGACGACGTCTATGCTGAATGGAGCACCAACGAAAAGGTTGCTGTGGAAGTCGGTCTAGGCGCTTCTGCTGCTGGCTCGCGTGTTCTGGCAACGATGAAGATGGTTGGCGTGAATGTTGCGGCCGACTTGTTGTATACCGCCGCGTACACGGGAGTGAATGGCGGCTTTGTTATTCTTGCTGCAGACGATCCTGGTATGTATTCCTCTCAGAATGAGCAGGATTCTCATTGGCATGCGCAAGGTGCGCATATTCCTATCGTCGATCCCTCTGATGCTCAAGAGGCGTTGGATTTCACGAAGCAAGCTTATGAGTGGTCTGAGCAGTTCGACGTGCCGTTTTTTGTCAGGTCGACCGTTCGTGTTTCCCATACGCGAACGCTAGTCGAAACCGGTGATCGGGTTTCTTTTGAGTCTAAGCCGTACGAAACCGACCCTGCAAAATGGGTTATGATGCCCGCTTATGCAAAACCCCGCCGCAAGGTTCAGCTCGATCGTATCGACAAACTTTCTGCATGGGCTGAAGAATGCCCGATCAATAAGGAAATCGTCCATTCCGATGAGATCGGTGTCATTTGTTCTGGCGCAGTTTACCAACATGTGATCGAGGCATTGCCTCATGCTTCGGTTTTCAAACTTGGTTTGACTTGGCCTCTTCCTGCAAATGCGCTTGGCTCTTTTGCTTCCAAGGTTAAAGAGGTTTACGTAATCGAGGAAGCATCTGAATATCTTACGACTCAGGTGCGCGCTTTGGGCATCGAACTCTCCGCTCCTAAGAACCCGCTACCTCGTGATGGCGAATTAACGCCCGGCCTCATCCGTCAGGCGTTCGGTATTTCTGTACCCGAACACGCCGATGCTCCTGCCGATCTTCCCGGTCGCCCGCCTGCGCTTTGCGCTGGGTGCCCGCATCGTCTTGTTTTCAAGGAACTGTCGCGTATCAAGGCGATCGTCACCGGCGACATTGGCTGTTATACCCTCGGCGCTCTTCCTCCTCTTGCCGCAATGGATACCTGTGTCGACATGGGTGCATCGGTTTCGATGTCCCATGGTTTCGAGCTTGCTCTTGCGAATTCCGACCATCGTCCTGTTGTGGCGGTTATCGGCGATTCGACGTTTGCTCACTCGGGATTGTCTTCCTTAATCTCCACGGTTTATAACAAGGGTTGCGGAACAGTCTGTATTCTTGATAACCGTACTACTGCGATGACTGGTCGTCAGGGTAATCCGTTTAATGGCCAGACGCTGCAGAAACGTCCTTCTCGTGAGTTGGATCTTATGAGCGTTTTAAACGCAATTGGCGTTGATAACACGCTTCAAGTTGACCCACACGATATGAAAGCCGTTCGAGACGCATTGGCTGTTGCCACGAAGGATCAGGCGGATGAGCTTACCGTCATCGTTTTCAAGGCTCCGTGCCAATTAATCGATCGAATTCAGAAATCTGCATTCCATGTTGCTGATTCCTGCCGTGGTTGCAAGATCTGCACGGGGCTTGGTTGCCCCGCAATTTCTTTCGACAAAGAAACCAACAGGGCAGAGATCGATGTCATTCAGTGCTGTGGTTGCGGTCAATGTTCGCAGTACTGTCCGTTCGGCGCAATTGTTCAGCACTCTGAAAGCGAAGAGGCGTAAAAATGAGCGTTGTGAATACTACTCCTAGCGATAACACCCGCACTGTTCTTCTTTGCGGAGTTGGCGGGCAGGGCACAATTACCGCAGCCGATCTATTGGCTCGGGCTGCAGCGGCTGCTGGCCTTGAAGTCAAAGTCTCTGAGATTCATGGAATGGCTCAACGTGGTGGCGCCGTTACCACCGTTGTCAGGTTTGGCGATAAGGTTCAATCGATGGTCGCCGATCCCGGATGCTGCGATGCTGTTGTCTCTTTCGAGAAGATGGAGGCCCTTCGTAACGTCGCGTTTCTGAAGCCTGGTGGATTCTTGCTTGTTGCTGACGACTCTATCAAGCCGTTGCCAGTTGCCTGCGGCATGGCCGACATGCCTGCTGGAATCGATGAGAGCCTCGTTAGCCATGATGCTACCGTTATTCCTGCAACGGAACTTGCTGTTCAGGCGGGCAATATCAAGACCGAAAACGTCGTGCTGCTTGGTGCGTTGGAAAACGTTCTGCACTTTGGTAAGGATGTATGGACCAAGGTGATCGAGGATCGAGTCCCGCCTAAGACCATCGATTCGAACCTCAAGGCATTTAGCCTTGGCTTCGAGTCTGTCGTTGCGAGCGAATAAATCATTTTTGGATACCGTGACACCATCACATACTGTTTGCCGTTTCGCGCCCAGCCCAACTGGTCGAATGCATGCTGGGAATATTTTCTCGGCACTGGTTTCGTGGCTTATTGCTCGTTCTGACGAGGGGGAAGTGGTCTTAAGGATCGAAGACCTTGATCGAGATCGCTCGAAGGCTGAGTTCATCGATGCAGTTC
>CAKTWD010000084.1 GCA_934630485.1 uncultured Eggerthellaceae bacterium
GGGTGCCTGCCGTGACGATTTGATGATGCTGGGCGCTAACCCCACCATCACCCCGCCCATGTGGGCAACGCTCGCCACCGGCGCATATCCCATGACCCATGGCATCATGGACTACAACCTGTCTGCCGAAAATGACAAGGACGTCACGCTTGGTGCATTCAGCTCACGCTTCCTGAAGGCCGAGCCTCTGTGGAATGTCACTGCTCAGGAGGGTAAGAAGACCCTGGTCATGCACTGGCCCGGCGGTTCGTTCCCTCCGACCATCGACTCTGACAACCTGGTTACCATCGACGGCTCTTCGCCCGGCGCTTGCTGCGCATGGTCCAGCGTCCGCGACCTTGACATGATGTACGTGGCTAGCACCAAGTGCCCCAAGCCCAACTATATGCCCATGGCCACCATCACCTCCGAGGTTGAGGGTGACGAGGAACTCAAGTTCCTGCACCCGCCCGTTCATGACGGCATCCCCGTATCTGCTCCGGGTTCTTCGCCCGAGGCCAAGGAACGCATCAAGGAATACAAGAAGTGGTACAAGGAGTTCATCGACGTCGAGGGTTATCAGCCCAGCGACAGCTTCGTTGTTGACAACGTCATCTACGAAGAGCAGCAGGGTCTCATGTGGCACCTTGCCGACTTCCCCACGGGCGTCAGCGTGTCCCCGGTTATGCCGACCAACGGTTGGGAATTCGAGATTCCGGCCGACGCCAAGGAATTCCTGATCATCACCTTCTATGGCAAGGTCATGCGCCCGGCCCTTATCCTGAAGGGCGAGTCCGGCGCTTACGATACCGTCGCCATCTACAAGGACAAGCAGACGGCCGAGCCGCTGGCTACCCTGACCGAGGCTGCCGGCCTGGTTGGCGTCTACGACGAGGTTCCCTCCAAGGAAGGCCCCGAGCCCGTATACCGCAACATGCGCCTGCTCAAGATCGCCGAGGACGGCTCTTATGTTCGCATCTGGGCTTCTCGCGGCATGAGCTGCACCGACGATTCCGTCTGGTTCCCCAAGGAGAACTTCAAGACCATCGTGGATCGCTTCGGACCTCCGCAGCCCACCAGCCAGATGTCCGGCAACGACGCCGACCTCATCCTGAAGTGCAACAACGAGCAGTGGATCAAGGCCGCTGAGTGGCAGTCCAACGTCATTCACTACTTCATTGAAGAGCAGGGCACGGAAGTCGTCTTCAGCCACTTCCACAACGTCGACCTTCAGAGCCACAACTACATGAAGTACATGAAGAACCGCGACACCAGCCGTTACGACGAGTCCGAGGTCGTGAAGTTCGCCGAGGCCACCTACAAGGTCACCGACGATTATCTGGGTTCTTTCATGCACCTGCTGGACGAGGGTTGGACCATCGCCATCTTCTCCGATCACGCTCTGATCAGCGCCGAGGAAGAAGCCGTGGCCATGGGCGACAACACCGGCGTTTCCATCGAGCCGCTTCACAAGTTCGGTTACACCGTTCTTAAGAAGGACGAGAACGGCAACGAGCTGCCCGAGGTCGATTGGGAGAAGAGCAAGGCCATCATGACCCGCTCCAACTCGATCTACATCAACTTGAAGGGCCGCGATCCGCACGGCATCGTCGATCCTGCCGACAAGTACGAGCTGGAAGAGCAGATCATCACCGACCTGTACAGTTACAAGCACCCGAAGACGGGCAAGCGCATCTTCGATCTGGCGCTTCACAACAAGGACGCTGTTTTGATCGGCCTTGGCGGCCCGATGGGTTCCGACATCGTGTTCGTGGTGAACGAGAATTACGCCGAGGATCATGGCGCCGGCCTGTCCACGGCATGGGGCCACAACGACACTTCGCTTAGCCCGATCTTCTGCGCAGCCGGCCCCGGCATCAAGGAAGGCTACCGCACCCCGATGCACATCCGTGAGGTCGACTTGGCGCCTACCGCCTCTGTCCTTCTGGGCGTCGACTTCCCGGCTCAGTGCGAGGGCTCGCCCGCGTACGACATCTTCACCGAGCGCGTCTAATAAATCAGCTTTAGTTAGCTCGTTTGAGACCCCTGTGGCGAAAGCGTCACAGGGGTCTTTCTCGTCGTTTGGTGCGAAGATGCAAGCATTTTCTGGCGGTAACGGATTTTCGCGAGAAATAAAGCGAATTCACCGATTAATGGGGTGCCATAGGCAAACACGATGACTGTCATTACGGTAATTAATATTCCCTATAAGTGAATGATTCGGAATTACAGTTCACTGACCAGCGGTTATCCAAAATGTCAAAGGGGATACAACTAAAAGTTCATACCCCAGATAACCTGCCATCCCAACCGTTGATTCACACATAAAGATGAAGACTATATGGTGAAGCCACGGACGTTTGCAGCTGCCATTGAGCGCGTAGATCCTGACGGAGGGAGGCCAGAAGGATGTGCGCGCTGGTAGCGAAACAAAACTGAAGGATTGTAAGAGCTACAAAGAAAGGGGAGGGTTATGGATACTAAAGCGAAGAAAATTTCGCCTATTCATTACCTGGTGGTCGCCGCATTCTGCTTAGGCGGTCAGTTCGTTCCCGGCTTCGCGGGCATCACGCCGCTTGGCATGGGCATTCTGGGCTGCTTCGTCGGCGCAGTTTACGGCTGGATCACCATCGACATGCTTTGGCCGAGCATCGTCGCCATGTTCGGCTTGGGCATGACGTCTATCGGCTTCGACCGCGTCATTGCCGGTTCGTTCGGCAACACCACTGTTATGGCCCTGATCCTGTGCATGGGCGTCATTGGCATCGCCATGACCACCGGCGCATTCAACTGGTTGGCCAGCAAGCTGCTTGGCAACAAGCTCATGCAGGGCAAGCCATGGGTAACCATCTGGGTCATTCTTTTCATCGCATTCCTGCTGGGTGCTAACAACCCCATCATCTTGATGATCATCTTCGGCGCATTCATTACCTCCATGCTGAATGCCTGCAAGGTTGCGAAGAACAGCAAGCTTGCCGTCTTCACTTACCTGGGCACTGCGTTTGCCCTCATGCTTGGCCAGATCCTGTTTCCGTTCATTTCCACGGGCCTGGTTTTCTACGGCGCATACATGAAGATGTTCGCCGCGTACCCCATGAACATGGTTGCGTACCTGCTGTGCATGCTGGTTGTCGGCATCCTGATGATCACCTGCTGGGTGCTTGTCATGAAGTTCGTCATGCGCGTCGATGCAAAGCCTCTTGCCGAGTTCTGCAGCGACTGCGCCGAGCTCAAGGCAACGCGTTCTCAGAAGATCGCCCTTATCATGTTCGTCGGCTTCATTCTAGTCAACGTTCTGGCTGCTGTCGGCCCGCTTAAGCCTTACCTGAGCCTTCTTGGCTTGGCTGGCTTCTGCCTGCTTGGCACCGCCCTCATGCCGTTCCTTAAGGACGAGGAAGGCAACGCCATCGGCGGTATCGAGGAACTGCTTCACCTCTGCAACTGGGGTCAGGTCACCATGGTCGGCTTCATCATGCTGCTCTCGACCTATATGAGTGGTGCTGTTCCCGGCCTCGAGACTGGCATCCCCGCCGCCATGGCCATGCTGTTCGTGCCGTTCATGGGCATGTCTCCGTGGGTCTTCGTTGTCATCGCCCTTGTTCTGGCAGTTATCCTTACCAACTTCGCTAACAACATGATCGTCGCTGTTATGGTCATGCCGCTGCTGGTCAACTACGCAACCAAGGTTGGCTTGGATCCCACCATGGTCGTCGTGATGCTCTTCATCATGGCTCAGTTCGCACTTGCCACGCCTGCTGCTTCGCCGGTTACGGCCGTCGCGATGACGCAAGAGCTGGCCGATCCTACCGAGATGACCAAGGCAGCTTGCAAGATCCTCCCGATCATGATGGTTCTTGGCCTTATCATCGGCCTGCCGGTTTGCGGCGTTATCTTCTCGCTTTTCGCTTAGGTAACGGGTTGGGTTTAGCTTATCGGCCGTGATAACCTTTATGGCATTGCTCATTGAGCTTTGTCAGGAATAGCGGGCTCGGACATTGCTGGGAGGCGGTGTCCGAGCCTTGTTTTACAGGAGAAACATGGATACGAAAAAGTACATACCCGAACGCGTGAAAGAGGATCTGGGAAGTTATTTCGTCAAGGGCTTCGACGACCTGTACGCGCATGGCGCGAAGGTGCAGGACGAAGTTCTCGACGAGATAATCAAGATCGTCGCGGACAGCGCCTATGCGCACGACCACGGCTTCGCGGGCGTGTCCAGCAAGGAAGAGTTCCTTGCCAAGGTGCCTGTTTCTGAATACGCCGACTACGTCGATTACGTGGCGCGCGACATGGAAGGTGAAGGCAACCAGCTTTCATCGCTTCCCACCGATCATTACTTGATGTCCACGGGGCGAGGCGGTTTCGCTGGCAAGTACTACATCGAGACGCGTGTTGGTGCTATCGCTCGTCAGACGTCCATCGACTTGTACCAAATGGGCATCGTGCACAACGAGCCCGTGCTGCGCGAGCCCGGATTCAAAACCATGCCGGTTGTTAACCCCACATCCATCCCCGTTGCCCATAACGGCAAAGAGGTGCGCCGCACGTCAAGCCAGGCTGGTAAGGCATTGTGGGAAAACGGCGGTGACGTTTTCATCTTCCCGTACGAGTTCCTTGAAGCGCAGATGAGCGAAACCGATCGCAATTATATGTATGCGTTGTACGCTCTTGCCGAGAAGAATCTGGTTCAAACGAATTGCAACAACCTTGACGCCTTCGGCGACTTCCTTGACAGCATCGAGGCGAACGCTGCTCAGATGATCGAGGACATCCGTACCGGTCACTTCTCAGTGGACATTGCCGATGAAGATCGCGCTTTGCTTGAGGGCATGTTCCAGCCGAACCCTGCGCGCGCCGATGAGCTTGCGGCGTTGCTCAAGGAGACGGGTAAGTTCGACTTTGATGAAGTGTGGCCGCGTTTTCGCCTGGCTACGGGTTGGATCGGCGGCAGCGTCGGCTGCTTCAGTCGCGATGTGATGGACCGCCTGCCCAGCCGTATGCGCTACTACAACACGCCTTACGGCTGCACTGAAATCATGATCGCTGCAACCAGCGATCCTGGTTCCGACGTCGGGCCGCTCAACGTGTTCGGTGGCTTCTTCGAGTTTTTGCCGCTTGACGGCGGTGACCCTGTTGAAATGCGCGACCTGCAGGTTGGCAAGCTGTACGAGGTGCTGGTCACCACGTACTCGGGTCTGTGTCGCTACAACTTGCACGACATCATCCGCGTCGATAGCTTCAGGGGAGAAACGGCGTGCATCGAGTTCAGGGGCCGCGCCGCCGAGGTCATCAAGGTGAACGACACGTCGCTTTACGGCTTCGAGTTCTGCGACCTGGTTTTGGGCGTGCTTGATTCCGAAGACGCCATCGCTTCGGTGTTCCAGGCGTTCGTCGAAAACGGCGCGCAGGGCGAAGAGCTTTCCGTTGTCGTTGAGTTCTATCGCGAGCCGACCGACCGTGTTGCGTTCGCTGCTAAGCTGAAGGCCGCTATGGAGCAGGCAGGTGTCGCGCCCGGCAGGGTTTACGTCGTTCGAAAGGGCTACAGGCGCAACCTGTACCTGTCGCTTATGCAGCTTGGTCTTATTGTCCAGTCCATGAAGCTGCCGGTTGTTGCCGCGAAACTTCCCGATGAAGCAGAAACAGAAGCTGTTCTTTAGCCGCTGGAGAGAGGGGTCGCGGTGAAGGGTTACGAGAAGGCCATCCAAGACGCCGAAGTCGACGTTCATGCGAAGCGCATCGATAAGTCGCTGCCGCAGCGCCTGCTTGAAAGCGATCAGATCGAATTGTATTTCGGTATGCCTGAGCTGTTCAAGGATTTCGATCGTTACGAGGACATCGTCCTGAACGAAATATACCTGCGCCTGCGCAGCAGTTCATTCGGGAAGAAGCACGGTGCCGATAAGACGGGCAGCGCTAAGGAGTGGCTGGAAAACGCGCCCCTTACCACGTATTCCGACTACCGTCCGTTTGTGGAGAGCTCGATGTTGGGCGCGAAATCCGCTCTGTACCAAGACGACACGCAAGCTTACATCCTCACCAGCGGAACGACGGGCGCCCCGAAGATCTTCGCCGATAGCGTTTCGGGCAACTTCGCTAAGTTGCTGGTCATGCGCTTGCGCGGTTTTTACACGCGCACCGCGTTCCCTATTACGGGCGACCGTAGTGCGAAGAACCTCACGTTCTCGAACTACGCGGGCTTGGGCAATGCCCAGGACGGCAAGCCTATTCTGCGTGCATCCGGTTCGACTGCGCGCAGCCTGCGCAAATACACCGACACCATGAACATCATCCCAGCCCCTTTCTGGGAGCTGCCCGACATCGGCCCGCGCGAGCGTGACTACCTTATCGCGCTTATGGCGCTTTCCGATCCGGCACTGGCGAAGGTGTTCGCCAACAACCTGGCCCATTTCGGTCGCATGCTATCGCAGGTTGACGTTCTGGGCGATCAGATGATCTCCGACATCAGGAAGGGGCGTCAGTCGGTTGACCTGCCCGAGGACGCCCGTGTGTTCATGCAAGAGTTGCTTTCGCCCAATCCCGAGCGTGCCGATGCGCTTGATGCGGTCATGCGCGAGTTCGGCTCTATTTCCTCGAAAGAAGCGCTTGAGAGCGTGTGGCCCAGATTCTCGCTGGTCAGCGGCTGGCTGAACGGACCAACCGGCCGCGATGCCCGTCAGGTCATGCGTCGTCTGCCCAAGAAAGTGGGCGCGTTCGCCATGGGGTACGGTTCAAGCGAGGGCAAGTGGAACATACCTTTGAAGGCCGCCACTGCCGAGGGCGCCGCTTCTCCGTTCAGCTCGATCTACGAGTTTCGTGATCTGGTTACCGGGCGCCTTTACCGCGCCAGCGAGGTGTGGCCGCATAAGTTTTACGAGCTGGTCGTCACCACGTATTCGGGCCTGGTTCGTTACAACATGCAGGACGTCGTGTACGTCACCGGCCGCAAGGGCGGCTCGCCTGTGTTCGCCTTCTGCGGGAAAACCAGCGAGATCGTTCGCGTGAACGGACGTAAACGCGACAGTC
>CAKTWD010000085.1 GCA_934630485.1 uncultured Eggerthellaceae bacterium
GGTTACGCCATTGCTCGCGATTCGGAAGGCGCAGTTGTCAAGTCGGTGAAAGACGTCAATGCGTCGCAGTCGCTTGATGTGATGGTTTCCGATGGCGTCATTGCATGCCAGGTGGTTGGAACTACTTCTGCAGTAACCGGTTAATACGCAGGTCGCTGAAGCGAAACCTGCTGAAAGGAAGGCATACGATGGAAGATCAGAAGCAGATCGAGGAAATGACGTTCCGCGAGATGATGGATGAGCTTGACGGCATCGTCAACGTGCTTGAAAGCAATACGCTTGAGCTTGAGGACAGCCTGAAAAGCTATGAGCGCGGAATCATTTTGATGCGTACGCTCAAAGAGCGCCTGAACGACGCACAGCAGAAGGTGAACGTGCTGATGGGCGAGCTGTCGGGTGAAGAAGACGACGCGGTTCGCGACACCACGCTGTCTAAGGCGTAAGAATTCGCTCGTGCGGTTTGTTCCTGAAGTCTCTACTTCTGGTTTAACAAGGAGGAATCATGGTCAAAGACGATTGCATTTTCTGCTCAATTGCCAACGGCAAGATCCCGACGGGTGTTGTTTATGAGGACGACGTGGTGATGGCATTCGAGGATGCCAACCCTCAAATGCCCGTTCATGTGCTGATCGTCCCTAAGCAGCATTTCGATAACATCGGAGATAACATCCCCGAAGACATCCTTGGCCATATGTTTGCAACTGTTAAAAAAGTTGCCGATATCAAGGGCATTGCCCAGGGCGGCTACCGCGTTTTGGTCAATACGGGCGATGACGCCGGTCAAGTGGTGCATCACGTGCATCTTCACGTGCTTGGAGGCGCTCCGATGAACGATGGCAATCCTTCTGCAAGGTAAGGAAACCCGTTTGCCGAACACGCTCATGCTCGCAGGAAGCATGTTTTACCGCGCGGGTAAAATATTGCTTTGACCTGTACTCTATTTAGGGGGAGTCCGTGAACGTACTCGTAATCAATGCGGGGTCGTCGTCTTTAAAATACCAGCTCATTAACGTTGAGCAGCAGAAAGTCCTTGCAAAAGGCCTTTGCGACCGCGTCGGTTCCGATGCTTCCACTCATAAGCACGGGGTCGACGATAACGAAGTTGAGATCAGCACGCCCATGGCTGACCATAGTCAAGCGATCGATATCGTTTTGAAAACCCTCATCCAGGGCGAGAATGCGCCTATCAAGTCGCTTGACGACATCGACGCAGTGGGACACCGCATCGTCCAGGGCGGTAAGTATTTCAGCCAGTCAACCCTTATCGACGATGATGTCATCGATAAGATCGACGAGCTGGCCGAGCTCGCTCCCTTGCACAACAAAGCAGCTCTTATGGGTATTCAGGCCTGTCGCGATAAGATGCCCGGTGTTCCCATGGTGGCGGTTTTCGACACGTCGTTTTTCCAGACGCTGCCGCCGAAGGCTTACATGTACGCTCTTCCGTACGAGTTGTATGAAAAGTACGGCATTCGTAAATATGGTGCGCATGGAACATCGCATCGCTATATTTCCGAGCGTGCTGCTGTTGCATTGGGCGAGTCTTTGTACGACCTCAAGATGATCACCTGCCATTTAGGTAACGGCTGTTCGGTTTCGGCAATCGACCACGGCGTTGCCGTCGACACCTCCATGGGCATGACGCCGCTTGACGGTCTTATGATGGGCACGCGCTGCGGCTCAATCGACCCGGCCATCGTGCCATTCCTTATGGAGCATGAGGGAATGACCCCCTCCGAGGTCGAGAACCTCATGAACAAGAAATCTGGCCTTCTGGGCATCACGGGCGTCAGCAACGATCTTCGTTCGGTGCGTGAGGAAGCCGAAAAGGGCAATGAGCGAGCTATGCTCGCATACGAGATGTACTCTAATTCCGTGAAGAAGTACATCGGACAGTACATCGCCGTCATGGGCGGCGTCGATGCCATTGTTTTGGCTGGCGGCGTAGGCGAAAACGACCCGAAGATGCGTCGCATGATCTTCGCCGGCTTGCAGACCATGGGCATCATTCTCGACCTGAAGGCGAACTCTGCGAAGGAGCGCGGCGAGCGTGAGATCTCATCTTTCCGTTCTGACGTGCGCATCGTCATTATTCCGACCGATGAGGAATACATGATCGCTCGTGATACGTTCGAGATCGTTCACGACAAGATCGGTGAGGGCGGCGTTCGCGACGAGTTCTCGATCATCAGCGCCTAGTCTAAGTTAATTTGCGTTTTACACAGGCTTGTTAAAGCTAGTGATAAAAGGGAGGCCATCCGCTCAAGAACGGATGGCCTTTTGCCGCTTGTCAGATTGCCCTGGTTTACGTGCCTGTCCCTTGTAAAAAGTAAGCGCCCAACTGATCATTTCAGTTGGGCGTTGATGCAGCAAAGCGGGATGTTCTTAAGCGAACCGATTCGACTGAATCGTTATTTCATCTGGCATTGCACGCAGGTGATGGCGATGACGCCGTAGATGTCGTCGGCGACGCAACCACGGGAAAGATCGTTCACCGGAGCGGCGATGCCCTGGGTGATGGGACCGTATGCCTCAGCTTTCGCCAGGCGTTGAACAAGCTTGTAACCGATGTTGCCAGCGTCGATGTCGGGGAAGATCAAAACGTTGGCGCTGCCTGCAACAGGCGATTCGGGTGCTTTCTTTTGCGCAACCGAGGGCACGATGGCGGCGTCGGTTTGCAGCTCACCGTCAAGAGCGAGGTCGGGGGCAAGTTCCTTGGCGATGCGCGTGGCTTCAACGACCTTTGCCGCATCGTCGTTCTTGGCCGAGCCGTAGCTGGAATGCGAGAGGAGTGCGACCTTCGGCTCGGTGCCGATAAGGGCCTTCCAAGAGTATGCGGAGCTTACGGCGATATTGGCCAAGCGCTCAGCGTCGGGCTGAACCTCAAGGCCGCAGTCCGAGAACAGGAACGTGCCGTCCTGACCGAACTCGCAGTTGGGGACAACCATAATGAAGAACGAGCTGACCAACTTCGTTCCCGGCTTCGTTTTCAGGATCTGAAGGCTGGGGCGAAGGACATCGCCGGTGGAGTGGCAAGCGCCGGCGACCATGCCATCGGCTTTGCCGGTTTTCACCATCATCACGCCGAAATACAGGACATCGTCAAGCTTGGCGCGCGCTTCTTCGATGGTCATGCCCTTGTGCTTGCGAGCCTCGAACAGCTCCTGCGCGAGGAGCTCACGCTCGGCGTAGGTTGCGACGTCTACGATCTTGGCGCCTTCCAAGTCATACGGGCTTTTAAGGATCTGCTTCTCGTCACCTAGAATGATGAGGTTTGCCACGTTGTCGGCCAAGATCTTGCTTGCAGCCTCCAGTGTGCGCGGATCGTTTCCCTCGGGGAGGACGATCGTCTTCTTCTCGGTGCGGGCGCGTGCAACCATGTCATCCAGAAATGCGCTCATCGTTTTCCTTTCGATAGCGTTACGGAGCAAGTCGGCGACTGCTTCCAGGGGCGGACTGCTTTCGGGATTGGAGATTCTAAGGGCTTATGTCCTGAATTCTATGGTAATCGATAGCAGGTCCATGTCGACCGTTAAAATGATTCGCGGCCGCATAGCAAGGTTGCGCGGCTCTCAACGTTTGGGGAAGGAATAGCGTGAAAACCATCACGTTCGCTATACCGTGCTACAACTCGGAAGCGTACATGGACAAGTGCATCGAATCCATTCTTGCATTCGATGACGGCCGTGGCGACATCGAGATCCTTATCGTCGACGATGGATCCACTAAGGACAACACCGCCCAGAAAGCTGACTCTTGGCACGATCGCTATCCCGACACCGTTTTCGCCATTCACAAAGAGAACGGTGGTCACGGTTCTGCAGTTAACGCCGGTCTTGCGGCTGCTCGCGGCCGTTATTTCAAGGTCGTCGATTCCGACGACTGGCTCGATGAAGACTCCATGATCAAGATCATGGGCTTCCTTCGCAAGCAAAGCGAACTCAAGGATGCCGTCGACCTGGTCATCGCCAACTATGTGTACGAAAAGGTGTACGAAGGCAAGCGCACGGTCATCGATTATAAGAACGTTTTCCCCGTAGAGGAGCTGTTCACCTGGGGCGATATCGGCCATTTCCGCAATAGCCAGTACCTGCTCATGCATTCGGTCATCTACCGCACCAAACTTCTTCGCGATATGAACCTGAAGCTGCCGGAGCACTGCTTCTACGTGGACAACATCTTCGTTTACGAGCCGCTGCCTTACGTTAAGAGCATCTATTACTTCAACGTCGATATGTATCGCTACTTCATTGGCCGCGAGGGGCAAAGCGTCAACGAAGAGGTCATGAAGGGTCGCATCGATCAGCAGATTCGCGTCACCAAGACCATGATCGATGCCGTCGACCCCCTGACCGATGTATACGAGAAGAAGCTCCAGAAGTACATGGAGAATTATCTCTCCATGATGATGTGCATCACCTCCATCTTCTTGCGCATGATCGATACGCCCGAGGCCGAACAGAAGCGCGATGAGATTTGGGGCTATCTGAAAGAGCGTCGCCCTCGTCTTTACCCGAAGGTTCGCAGCAACGTGCTGAACCTGGGCACGAACCTGCCAAGCGAGGCGGGCAGGCGTTTGGGTCTTGCAGGCTATCGTTTGGCTCAAAAGATTTTCAAGTTCAACTAACGTGAGGCGCCCGTTCATCGGGCGCCGTTTTCGATTCGCCGCGAACGTGCTGCGATGATGCGCAAACAAACCGCGGTCGGCATTCTTGAACGGGGGAGCTGTGGGCGTTGTCTCGCCGGGTAATCGCAACGATTCCGCTTCCGAGCTTGTAAGCTTGGATGTCTTGGCGCCGTGGCGTGGGCGTGCCATTCTGCTTGTCGACCTTGATGCGTTCTTCGCTTCCGTTGAGCAGCTCGATCATCCTGCGTGGCGCGGCAAACCCGTTGTAGTTGGCGGCGATCCGACCAAGCACGGTGTTGTGTCCACGTGCTCGTATGAGGCGCGTAAGTTCGGCGTGCGAAGCGCCATGGCTTCTTCTATGGCGGCGCGACTTTGTCCCGATGCCATTTGGACCGAAGGGCATTTCTCGCGTTATCGGGAGATGTCCGACAAGATCATGTCCATCATCGGTGACGAAACGCCTTTCGTTCAGCAGGTCAGCATCGACGAGGCGTTTGCTGACGTCACGCCGAATTCGGTGAACGTCGAGCATCCCGTTCGCATCGCGCAGCGTATCCAAAGCCGCGTCGAGGAGCTGGGAGTCACGTGCTCTATCGGCGTCGGCACCACGAAAGCCATTGCGAAAATGGCCTCTGACATGGATAAACCCCGCGGGTTGACCGTCGTCTACCCTGGCAGCGAGCAAAGTTTCTTGAGGCCTTTGCCGGTAAGGCTTCTAAGCGGCATTGGCGCGGCATCGGAGAAAACCCTGAAAACGTACGGCATCGAGACCTTGGGTCAACTTGCCGATGCCGATGAAGCGCTTATCGCGCATATATTGGGAAAGAACGGCAAGGTCATGCAATCGCGTGCGCGCGGTGAAGACGAGGCCGTCGAATATGACGCAGCTGCGGCGAAGTCGGTTTCAAACGAGATCTCGTTCGCGGAATGCCTGAGCGATCGCGACGACATCATGGCGGCTATCGGGTCGGTTGCCGCGAAAGTCGGGCGACGTTTGCGAGGAAAAGGGCTTGAAGGACGCACGGTCACGCTGAAGATCCGCTACGCGAACCGTCAGGTCAGAAGCGTTCAGCGTCAGCTGTCTCGGCCGACGAATGACGAGATCTCGATCATGCCCTTATTGGGCACCATGCTCGATGAGCTATGGACGCGTGGGGTTGAGGTGCGCTTGATCGGCGTTGCGATCACCGGATTCGACGGCGGTCGACCCGAGCAGTTCTCGCTTTTCGACGATGATTCCATCGATCAGGGCGATGCACGCGACGATTCGGCGTTGGCGCAGGCAAACCGCGAATTAATGGGCGAAGAGAAGCGAAAGAAGCTGCTAGAGGCAACCGACTTCGTTCGCGATCGCTTTGGCGAGGGCGCGCTTCACTACGGCCGTGAGCTCAGAACGGCTAAGAACACTACGGGTAGCGCTGCGAAGAACCCAGCCGATTACAAGTAGCATTCGGCGAAGCCTTGCCGCCGGGCGTCGTGACGCGTTCCTTCGCAACTGCTAGCGGCGGCTTGCCATGAAGAACAGCGCAAGCGTGCCAGGGCCCGAGTGAGCGCCGATCACGGGGTCGACGTAGTTGATATGGATGTCTGTCACGCCGAATTTCTCGGCGATTTTGTCGCGTAGGAACTCCGCGTCTTCCAGGCAATCTCCGTGCGTGATGAAAACAGTCTGCTCACTGATCGGCGCATCAGCGGTTTCTTCCATATGCTTGATCATTCCCAGAATGGACTTCTTGCGGCCCATCACCTTTTCTAGCGGAATCAGGTGGCCGTCGTTATCGACGTGCATGACCGGCTTGATGTTGAGCATGGTTCCCGCCCAGGCCGAGGTGCGCGTCACGCGCCCGCCACGGAACAGGAACATCAGATCGTCGACGGTGAACCAATGCGCAAGCTTCAACTTGTTGTCTTCAACCCATTGGCGTGTCTCTTCGATGCTTGCCCCGGCCTGCGCCATTTGCGCGGCTTTGTATACCAGAAGGCCTTCGCCGCCCGACGCTGCAAGAGTATCGACGTGCATGACGCGTCGTTCGGGGAATTCGGCGGCAAGGCCGTCAAGAAGAAGCGCAATGGCCTGGTAGGTGCCCGAAAGACCCGAGGAGAACCCAAGGTAGAGAATATCGCGGCCTGCTTCCAGAAGCGACCTTAAAAGGATTTCGGAATCGGACATGTTCGGAAGCGAGGTGGTGATGACCTTGCCTTCGCGCATCATCGTGTAGAACTGCTTCAGGTCGGATTTCTCGCCTTTCACGAAGCTTTGGCGTTGTTGACCGTCGATCATGAAGGTGAGTGGCAGAATGTGCAAGCCGAATCGGCCGATTGTCTCGTCAAGGAGGTTGCGGCTGGAGTCGGTGACGATCTCG
>CAKTWD010000086.1 GCA_934630485.1 uncultured Eggerthellaceae bacterium
GTCCATAACCAGGCGGTCGTAGATTTCATCCGAGAAGATGATCAGCTGGTGTTCACGAGCGACGTCAACGATTTGCTGAAGGATCTCGATGGGGTACAGGGCGCCGGTGGGGTTGTTCGGATTGATGATGACGATGGCCTTGGTACGGTCGTTCACCTTGCTTTTGATGTCGTCGATGTCGGGGTACCACTCCGATTGCTCGTCGCAGATGTAATGAACCGGCGTGCCGCCGGCAAGCGTTGCGCATGCGGTCCAAAGAGGGTAGTCGGGCGAGGGGATAAGGATCTCGTCGCCGCTGTCCAGTAAAGCGGAAAGGCACAGATTGATGAGCTCGGAGACGCCGTTGCCGGTATAGATGCCATCCATGGTTACATTCGGAAGCTTCTTAAGCTGGGCATATTGCATGATTGCCTTACGAGCGCTGAACAGGCCCTTCGAGTCGGAGTAGCCTTCGCATTCGGTGAGCTGCTGCCTCATATCATGGACGACTTCATCGGGCGTACGGAAGCCGAAGGGGGCAGGGTTGCCGATATTCAGCTTGAGTACATGGGTTCCTGCTTCTTCCATGCGAGCCGCTTCGTCGACGACGGGACCCCTGACATCATAGAGAACGTTATCAAGTTTGGAGGATTTCTTGAATGTGCGCATGGGGGTTCCTTCCCGGTTGTCCGTCTTCGGTTCGGTAAGCGTGGTTTCGGTGTTGGGGTTCAATTCTTTGTTAGGCTGAACGAGAACGTTGCTGCTCTCGGTTTCACTATTGATTCCCGACAGTAACCAATCAGGGTCAACGTCAAGAAGGGCCGCAAGCATGTCGGCGACGTCGGGGCGCGGAATGGTTTTGCCGCTTACGTATTGACTGAGCTGGCTCTTGCCAAGCTTCTTGCCTGATTCGGCAGCTGCGTTCAGCAGATCGACCTGCTTGAAGGACTTTTTTTGCATGGTTTCTTTCAAGCGAAGGGCGAAGCCGGTGTCGGTGGTGGTTGATGCAGTCATCACACCTCCTTTATTGAAGTTCAATTCCGAATTGAACTTTAGCACAGCGTAAACTACAAATTGAACTCAAGTTCAATTTAATGACGAAAGCACAATATCTAGTGCCATAGCATTTGTTTATGCCCCATTTACCGAAGCTAACCGCTTCGTGGCGAATGAATCCGATTTGAAGGAAAGATTAAGAAGTTCTTGGTATTACATTACATTTACCAGTAAGGGGGGTATGTATACTGACTAGCTTCGGAAGATCCTAGCAACGTTTACGATCATCCCTGGGAGAGTTCAGTTGTAAGACGGCAAATCGGAGGAGAGACATGATCCTAATAGGAACCTTAATCTTGCTCCCGCTTGTTGTCGCCATCCTCTTGCTTCTGCTGAAGCAAGACGGCGTTCGTAATGCGCTCGTGTGCGTTGCGGCGGCGGCAATCGCGGTACTCTCGGTCGCTTTGGCGATCAGTTATCTACGAACGGGCTGGATCGCCTTCAGCTATTCGTCTGAAATCGTCAACATCTGTTGCACGGTGTTCAGCGTGTTGCTGGCTGTGGCCATCCTGTCGTTCTCGATCAAGTACAAGAACATTCTGGTTACTGCTCTTGCGGTTGTCCAGCTTGCAGGCTCCTTGGTTTTTGAGTTCGTTTATTCGAAGGGCATTGAAGTCCAGCAGGGTCTTTACATTGACTCGCTGAGCGTGATCATGGCTCTGATCATCGGCATCATCGGCAGCGGCATCACCGTTTACGCCCTTGGTTACATGATCGATTTCCAGCATCATGAGCCCGAAGGTGCCAAGGATCGTCGCAACATCTTCTTCGCGATCATGTACCTGTTCCTGTCCGCGATGTTCGTCATCGTCTTCGCGAACAACCTTAGCTGGCTCTTTACCGGCTGGGAGATCACCACGGTTTGCTCGTTCCTGCTTATTGGCTACACCAAGACCGAAGAGGCCATCAACAATGCCTTCAGGCAGATCATCTTCAATATGCTTGGCGGCATCGGTTTCTTGGTAGCCCTTTATTGGTGCGCCATCAACCTGCACACCCTCGACTTCGCGGAGTTCATCAAGATCGGCTTGGTCAACCCCTCGCTCGTTGCCGTGCCCGTTGGCTTCCTTGCTTTCGCTGGTCTTACCAAGGCCGCACAAATCCCGTTCCATACGTGGCTTCTTGGTGCCATGGTCGCACCCACGCCCACCAGTGCCTTGCTTCACTCTTCGACTATGGTCAAGGCCGGTGTCTTCCTGCTTATCAAGCTTGCTCCGCTGTTCCTTGTCTGCCCCGCACCGGCAAACATGGTCATCCTGGTCGGTGGCATCACGTTCGTGCTTTGCTCGTTCATGGCTATTTCGCAGTCCAATGCCAAGCGCGTCTTGGCTTACTCGACCATCGCTAACCTTGGCTTGATCGTTGCTTGCGCAGGCGTCGGCACCGCCGAGGCTATTTGGGCTGCAATCCTGCTCACCATCTTCCATGCAGCTGCCAAGTCGCTGCTCTTCCTGTGCGTCGGCACTGCTGAGCATCACATCGGCTCTCGCGACATCGAGTCCATGGATCTGCTGTTCGACCGTATGCCTAGGCTTGCTCGCCTCATGATGCTCGGCATCATGTGCATGTTCGTCGCACCGTTTGGCATGCTCATCGCCAAGTGGGCAACGCTTGTTTCCTTCGTTGATCAGGGTCAGATCGCACTTATCATCATGCTCGCCTACGGCTCTGCAGCAACGTTCATGTTCTGGGGCAAGTGGATCGGCAAGCTCTCCGGCATTGCGGGTTCGCCCGAGAACGTCGAGATCACCGTTCATAAGAGCGAGTGGGTCTCCCTCATGATCATGGCCATCATCGCAGTCGTTGCTTGCGTTTGCCTGCCCGCAGTGTCCAACCTGTTCGTCGAGCCCTACATCCATGGTGTATCGCAGACGGTTGGTCAGGCTATCACCACCGATAACCTCTGGATCTCCTCCATCCTCGCTGTGTTCGTCGTGATCTTCCTGTTCGGCGGCCTCAATGGCAAGTCGAAACAGAAGAGGGTCGACGTCTACCTCGCTGGTGTCAACACTCAGAACGATCGCCGTATGTTCACGAACTCTCTGTCCGGCGAATCTGAAGCAACCGTGCGTAACTTCTACCTTGACAACATCTTCGGCGAATCCAAGTTCCGCCGCGTCGGTGAGGTTATGTGCTCCGTAATCATCGTGGTTGCCCTTGCTGCAGCCGCCATCATGTAGGAAAGGGGATGAAGTAGATGACTTTCGTCAGTGTTCTGATCGCAACCGTAGCATTTTGCGTGCTTGCTCCTATCGTCGGCTGCATCCTTGCCGGTCTTGATCGCGTGATCACCGCCCGCATGCAAGGTCGTGTCGGCCCCCCGGTCCTGCAGCCTTACTACGACGTTCGTAAGCTTCTCCAGAAGGACGAGGTTTCCGTTAACGGCGTCGACGGCATGTACATGACCGCGGCCCTGGTTTTCACCATGTTCGCAGGCGGTATCTTCTTCAGCGGCGGTAACCTGCTGATGAGCGCATTCATCATCACCATGGCTGCTCTGTTCTTCATCATCGCCGCTTACTCTTCGCGCAGCCCATACGCCGAGCTCGGCGCGGCCCGCGAAACCCTTCAGGTCATGGCTTACGAGCCGATGGTCTTGTTCTTTGCCGTCGCGTTCTTCGTGGCTGCGGGCACCTTCAACGTTGCCGGCGCGTTCGATCTGGCTCAGCCCGTCATCACTAAGATCTGGCTTGCTTATCTCGGCTTCATGTTCATCTTGACCATCAAGCTGCGCAAGTCCCCGTTCGACCTTTCTTATTCGCATCACGCTCACCAGGAGCTCGTCAAGGGCGTTACTACTGAGATGAGCGGCAAGACCCTCGCTAAGGTTGAGGTCATGCATTGGTGCGAGACGGTCCTCTTCCTTGGTTGGACCGGTCTGTTCTTCGTGTATGCGAACCCCGCGAGCATTGTGTTCGCCATCATCGGCGCCTTGGTCGCATGGTTCCTTGAGATCTGGATCGACAACAACTTCGCCCGTGTCAAGTGGCAGGCGATGCTGAAGTGGGCTTGGATCGTCGGTTTGGTTTGCGGTGGTATCAACATCGCCGTCCTGATGTTGCTGTAGAAGGAGGATTAATGAGCTATATGTCAAAATCCCCTTGGGTCATGCACTACGACGCGTCGAGCTGCAATGGCTGCGACATCGAGGTTCTTGCTGCACTGTGCCCGGGATTCGATGCCGAACGTTTCGGCGTTATCAACACCGGTAACCCTAAGCATGCAGATATCCTGCTTATCACGGGTTCCGTGAATGATCGCAACATCAGCGTCGTCAAGCAGCTCTACGAGCAGATGGTAGAGCCCAAGGTCGTCGTCGCTTGTGGTGTTTGCGCTTGCACCGGCGGCATCTTCCACGATTGCTACAACGTCATCGGCGGCGTTGATAAGGCAATCCCTGTTGACGTTTACGCCCCGGGATGCGCTGTTCGCCCCGAGGCCATCATCGATGCCGTTGTTCAGGCAATCGGCATTCTTGACGAGAAGGCCAAGGCTCTTGCTGCGGCTAAGAAGGGGGCATAATGGCACTCGAATCTGAGTTCACCGTCATTACGCTCGAGTCGCTTCACAATGAGTGCGCGGCTCTGGTCAACGACGGTTGGCGTTTCATTCAAACCCATTGCGTCAATACCGAGAACGACGGTGTCGACATTTACTATTCCTTCATGAAGGGCAACCTTGCTAAGAATCTGGTCGTCAAGGGTGTTACCCCCAACGACGAGGTTCCCAGCATCACCGATATGTGCCTGGCGGCGTTCGTCTTCGAGAACGAGGCTCGCGAGCTCTTCGGCATCAACATGAAAGGCATCGCCATCGACTTCGGCGGTAAGATGTACGCTCCTGCCGAGGAAACCCCGATGTGCTTCATCTCCCCGCAGGTGCACGCCGAGAAGGAAAAGGCAAAGAAGATGGCCCTGGTCATGGAGGCCAAGAAAAAGAAAGCCGCTGAGCTTAAGGCGAAGAAAGAGGCCGAGGCTGCAGCTGCTGCCGCAGGCAACGTCGTCGAAGACGCTCCGGCTAAGGAAGGGGAGTAGTCATGGGTAAAAGCTCTGTCATTCCTTTCGGTCCTCAGCACCCTGTTCTTCCCGAGCCTCTTCACCTCGATCTTGTTGTCGAGGACGAGAAGGTTCTTGAGTGCGTTCCGCAGATCGGCTTCATTCATCGTGGTCTGGAGCGTCTGTGCCAGACCAAGGACTACAACCAGTTCGTTTACGTTGCCGAGCGTATTTGCGGTATTTGCGCATTCGGTCACTCCTTGGGCTATTCCGAGACCGTCGAGAAGCTGATGGGTGTTGAGATCCCGGTTCGCGCCAAGTATCTGCGTGTCATTTGGCACGAGCTCAGTCGTGTCCACTCTCACATTCTGTGGCTCGGCCTTGCTGCTGACGCATTCGGCTTCGAGAGCCTGTTCATGCATTGCTGGCGTCTGCGCGAGCGCGTGCTTGACATCTTCGAGAAGACCACCGGTGGTCGCGTTATCTTCTCCGTCGTCAAACCTGGTGGCGTTCATCGCGATATCACGCCTGAACAGTTTGATCACATCGTCCATACCCTCGAGGGCATCAAGGAAGAGTATGCTCAGATCGTGAAGACGTTCGTTAACGACAACTCTGTCAAGAACCGCCTTGTCGGCGTTGGTCATATCAGCAAGGAAGACGCCGCCAAGCTTAGCATGGTCGGTCCGTTCCTGCGTGCTTCGGGTGTCGACTACGACGTCCGCAACCTGCGCAACGGTGGCTATGCCTATCTTGAAGACTTCCAGCCTGTTACCCGTACCGAGGGCGACTGCTATGCTCGCGTTTTGGTTCGTACGCAGGAGGTTCTGCAGTCTATTAACATCATCGAGGAAATGATCAGCAAGATTCCCGCAGGCGATATCGATGTCAAGGTCACTGGTGCTCCTGCAGATGGCGCCGAGGCTTGCAACGTGCTCGAGCAGCCGCGCGGCGAATGCTACTACTATGCCAAGGGCAATGGCACCAAGTACCTCGATCGCATGCGCATGCGCACCCCTACCTCTCAGAACCTTGCCGGTATGGCTGTGGCTCTGAAAGGTTGCGACGTTGCCGACGTCAACAACATTATCCTGACAATCGACCCCTGCATCAGCTGCACTGAAAGGTAGTCATCATGGGATTCATGAGTTTGGGGAAGATGACGATCGGGTCGATTTTCAAGAAGCCCGAGACCATCCTGTACCCCGTGCAGAAAAAAGAGGCACCTGCTGGTCTTAAAGGTGAAGTAAAGATCACCGAAAGCGACTGCATCGTTTGTGGCGCATGCGAACGTGCTTGCCCGGCTGACGCAATCGTCGTTGATCGCGCCGCTCGCACGTGGTCCATCAATCACTTCCGTTGCATTATGTGCAACATGTGCGTGCGCGGTTGTCCTAAGAAGTGCCTTGAGATGACCACGCAGTACCCGCCTGTTGGCACCAACCGAGACAGTGATGTCCACATCATCCCCGAGCAGCCTAAGCCTGCTCCTAAGGCGGCTCCTGCTCAGAAGGCGGAGTAGCCAAGAAAGCGATCTTCGCGTGATATTACGTGAATCGCTGTTCATATTTTCATCGTCTTCATGCCAAGCTGGTACAATGGCAAAACGATAAACGCGAACCGGGCTTTTATCGAGCCCGGTTCTTCTTTCTAGCCCACGTATGCGCATTCGTGAGGGGTTTTATAGGCTATGAACAACTTGCAGGATTCCGAAAAGGTTCTGGACGCTATTTTTACCGTGCCCAATCTGATTTCTTTCATCCGCTTGTGCATGGCCCCTGTTTATCTCCTCCTTCTTTCTCGTGGTGAGAATGCTGCCGCTGCTATTCTTTTCGGCATCGCGGCAAGCACTGATTTCGTTGACGGGCAGATCGCTCGCCGCACTCACACTGTTTCAAAGCTCGGTCAGCTTCTTGATCCTGCAGTCGATCGCGTGCTCA
>CAKTWD010000087.1 GCA_934630485.1 uncultured Eggerthellaceae bacterium
CTCATGGCTTGCGAGCTTGGTGCCAGCGTCATCCGCACTCATAATGTGCCGCTTACCGTCGAGGTTCTGAAAGGCCTGCGCCCCTTCTGCGTTCTTTCGCTTGGCAGCAACGTGCCGCTTGTCGCGAACGAGGGCGAGGAGCAGGCGGGAAAGATCGCCATCCTGAACCATGTCATCACCGATCTGTGCAGCGTGCCCGACACGCAGATCATCGACATTTCCAGCTTCTATGAAAGCGAGCCTGCCTATCTGGAAGACCAGGACGTTTTCGTGAACGCTGTCGTGCTGGTTCGCACCGGTGTGCCGCCTAAAGAGCTGTTGAAGTACCTGCATTCTATTGAGAACAGCTTGGGTCGCGTGCGCGAGATTCCCAATGGCCCGCGTACCTGCGACATCGACATCGTCGACTATCAGCTCTACATCGTGGACAACGATATCCTCACGCTGCCGCATCCCCGCGCGCTTGAGCGTGACTTCGTGGTGAAGCCCCTTGCCGAGATCCGTCCTGGTTACGTGTTCGCCGACGACACCCCGCTTTCATTTGACGGCGTGAAGTACGGCAAGGCCACGCTTATCCCGAACCCGCAGTTCTAGCTATCGGCGGGGGAGGTTTGCCATGGCGTTCCGTATTGTTCAGCACGATTCCGTTCCAACCACTAACGACCTGATCAAGGACGCCATCAAGCAAGATCAGCCCGAGGGGCTGGTCCATTGCGCACTCAAGCAGACAGCTGGTTATGGAAGACAAGGCCGCACATGGGTGAGCCCCTATGGCGGCCTTTACGCTTCGTTCTTGCTTCGTCCCGATGTTCCCGTCGAGCAGATCTCGACGATTGCCTTGGTTGTTGCCTTGGCCGTGCGCGACGCGATCGTCGATGCGGTGAAGTCGTGTCGTGCGACTGTTAACGGCTCGATGAGCGATGATTGCCGAGGTGTTGAAGACGCGGTCAAAGTTAAATGGCCGAACGACGTGGTGTGTGACAGCGGCAAACTCTGCGGCATCTCGTCGGAGCTCATTCGCGGTGCGCTGTGCATCGGGATAGGCATCAACGTGTTCGAGCCGTTCGGGTCGATGTCTGTTTCGGGGAAGAACGTCCCGGCGTACGTGGCTGATTTCATTCCCGGCGTTAATCGTAAGCTTCAAGCCGATTCCCTAGACGATGCGCAGCGCGATCTGCTTATCCGCGTGCGTGATTCGTTGGTTTCCTCGTTCGCGCGTTATTACCGCATGTGGGAGAGCGATGGCTTCGCCGGTTGCGTCGATTCTTTCCGTTCGTGCATGACCATGTTGGGCTCGCGGGTTGAGATCGTTGCCGTTGACGGTGCACCGTTGTCTTCAGGCGTGGTGCAAGGCGTTGCCGACGATGGGAGGCTTGTCCTTCACGATGCCGCAGGTTCCTCTGTTTTTGTTTCTTCGGGCGAGGCTCATATCTCGCGGATTTCCTAAGGTTTGCAACCAGTCGGTTTTCCGAAATCATGGAATTTCAATTAAGCGGTACTGGCGATATGCCGCACATATAGACCCAATTTGCAGCGTAGTTATAATAAAGAATTGTCGAAAATTCAGGGAAGAAAGAACTACGCCTATGTCTTCAAGCATGTCACCTGCGGAAATGGAATCAGAATCAATTGAGAAGAAGCCTGCCGGCAACGCTGGCGGCGAGCATCATGACAACGACGAAAAAGTTAACAGGATGGGCACGGGAAAGATCTGGCCGCTCGTTATCGAATTCGCCATTCCTGCAATCATCGGCATGCTGGTGAACGCTGCGTACAACCTTATCTCTGCGGCCTTCCTGGGTCAGGCTTTGGGTACCATCGGCGTTTCCGTCACGCAGGTCGCTCAGCCTATCATGACCGTCTTCTTGGCCATCGCCATGATGGTCGGTGCGGGTGGCAACGCGCTGTGCGCATTGCGTCTGGGTGCCGGCAAGCACGACGAGGCCGAGCATGTTCTGGGCAACACCGTCACGCTCAGCGTGATCATTGCTGCGATCGTCGCGGTTTTCGCCATGTTCCCCTCGTTCCTGGATTGGATCCTTACCATTTCCAGCTGCACCGAGGAAATCCGCCCGTACGCCGCTATCTACATTCAGATCATTTGCTTCGGCTACGTTCTGCAGTGCATCGGCTTCGGCGTGAACAACTTCATCCGTACCGCCGGCGCTCCAAATCGCGCTCTGCTCACCATGGTCATCGGCGCCGCAGTTTGCATCGTTTGCAACTATCTCTTCGTTCTGGTGTTCGACTGGGGTGCGGCGGGCAGTGCCGCCGCCACGCTTGTCGGCCAGGGCGCTTCCTGCGTTTCGGTTCTGTGGTACTTCCTGTTCACGAAGGGCTCGCCGCTTAAGTTGCGTCGTCGTTGCCTGAAGTTGAGCGCTCCTATCTCCAGGCAGATCTTCGCGCTGGGTGCTGCAAGCTTCTGCGTTCAGATCGCCGCAGCCATCCTGAGCTTTGCCACCAACTTCCTGTTGGTTAAGTACGGTGCCATGAGCGCAATCGGCGAGAGCGCCGCGCTGGCTTCTATCGGCTTGGTGCAGCGCGTTGGCATGTTCGCGGTTATGCCTCTTATCGGCGTGGCCACCGCTGTTCAGCCTATCCTTGGCTTCAACTACGGCGCCAAGCTGTATGGCCGCGTTCGCACCACGGTGTTCGACGGCATGATTCTGGCGACTATTTTCTCGGTCATCATGTTCGCCATCATCCACCTCTTCCCTGATGAGATCATCGCTTTCTTCGGTCTGACCGATCCGTCGCTCATGGAGTTCGCAGTATTCGCGCTGAAGGTTCAGATGCTGATGATCCCCATCGTCGGCGCTCAGATCGTCGGCTCGAACTACTTCCAGGCAACCGGCCAGCCTACCAAATCCATTATCCTGTCGCTGTCACGTCAGGTCCTGATCTTGATGCCTCTGATGTTCATCCTGCCCGAGTGGCTGCCAACCTTCACCAGCTTCTCGGCGCTCGACAGCATCTGCATCGCCATGCCGATTTCCGACTCCCTGTCATTCATTCTTACCGCGATTTTGGACGTCATCGAGCTTCGTCGCCTGTCGCACATCGAGCATCATCAGCCCGCTCCGCAGTATTAAATCGTCTGTCGGCTCGCGAAATAAAGCTAGTGAGAGAATCGCCCGTGTGTTTACGCGGGCGATTCTGTTGTTTCGGGCGTGTTAGGAACGTGTAGGGAGTTGGTCGCAGCTATTGCGCAGCTTGTCGCGCAGTGGGTAACATCTCGCTATTGCGTTCGTTTCGACAAGCCTAAGGAGGCTTCAGGATGAGTTCTGCTAGCAAGGTTCAACCCTTGACCGCAACCGCTTCGCGCACGCGTTCGCTCGTGTTCGTTGCTTTGTGCGTCGCGATCATGGCCGTTTCCGCATGGGTCACGGTGCCTATCGGCCCGGTGCCCATCACCCTGCAGATGTTCGCCATCGTGTTCAGCATCCTGGTGCTTACGCCCAAGCAGTGCATCGCGGCTATTTGCTGCTATGTTTTGCTGGGTGCCATCGGCGCGCCGGTCTTTTCGGGCATGCGCGGCGGTTTCGGTGTTCTTGCCGGTCCGACCGGTGGTTTCATCTGGGGTTTCGTTCTTGGCGTTATCGTTGCCGTGGGTTTGCTTGCGCTGTTCCGCTCGCGCGGCATCGACAATGTTTTCGTTGCCGTGCTGGTTGGTATCGTGTTCACGGTGGTCTCGTACGCATGTGGCACCGTTCAGTTCATGAGCATCGCCCATGTCGACATGATGGGCGCCCTTGCGGTGACCGTGTTCCCGTTCGTTTTGCTTGACCTGGGAAAGATCGTTTGCGCCGCCCTGGTTGCGCGCGTGGTCGTGCGCGCCGTTCCTACTCGCTAATCGAGGGGATGGCAACGATGAAGCAGGCGCCCCCGTCGGGGAGGTTCACTGCTTCGACGGTGCCGTCGTGGGCTTCGACGATCGACTTGACGATTGCGAGGCCCAGGCCCGTGCCGCCGGTGTTTCTGGCGCGCGAGGAGTCGGTGCGGTAGAAACGCCCGAACAACAACTTGGGATCGATATCCCCGAATCCAGTGCCGTCGTCCTTAACTTGGATGACGGCATTTCCATGTAAACCCGAAAGTTCGATGGTGATATGCCCGCCGGGCTCGATGAACTTGGTTGCGTTGGCCACCAAGTTGGTAAGCGCCTGCTTCATCATGTCGGGGTTGCCCAAGATGTCAGGGGCCTCGCCAACGACCTGAGCGTTTGCTTGGCTGTCTTCGATGATGGGGCGCAGGGCGTCAAGCACGCCTTGCGAAAGCTCGCGAAGATTGATGCGCTGCAGCGCCATGGCGTTGTCGTCTTCTTCGATGCGACGCAGGGTGAGCAGGTCGTTGGTCAGGCGTGAGAGGCGTTCGCTTTCCGAGATGATGATGCCGCAGAACTTCGCATGGAGCTCGGGCGGCAGATCGGGGTCTTCCAGCATTTCAGCGTTTCCCCTGATGGCGGTAAGGGGCGTGCGCAGCTCGTGGGCGACATCGCTGATGAACTGCGACTGCACGTTCTCGCGTCGCGCAAGATCGCTTTTCCTTGAATCGGAGGTTTTGATCAGGTCACCGATGAGCTTTGACAGCTCGTCGCTTTCGCGCAGGCGTCCGTCTGGTTCGAACGATACGTCCTTGCCGTTCTTGTAGGCCTGGGTTTTGCCAATGAGCAGCCTCAACGGCTCAGCTAGGCAGTGCCCGATAAGGATGCTGATGACGAAAATGAACAGTGCGATGGGTGCGATGACGAACACGCAGGTCCACGGGATGCTGTACGCGATCATGCAGAAGGCCAGCGCGATAGCGGAGCCTAGGATGCACAGAAGCAGCGACAGCAGAGCGAAGTATGTTTCCAGACGGCGCGTGGCGCTCACTCCCTGTTATTTCTTGAAGCGGTAGCCGTAGCCGCGGACGGTTTCAACGAGTGAGGGGTCGTAGCCGGCTTGCTCGATCTTGTCACGCAGACGCTTGATATGGGTGTCAACCGTCTTTGTTTCGGTGAGGTACTCCCAGCCCCAGGCGTCGCGCAGCAGGTCTTCGCGGGACACGACGTTGCCGGCGTTCTTCATCAGGCTGGCAAGCAGCTCGAATTCGCGCGGGGTAAGGTCAAGCGCGCCGTTTGCGCCCTTCGCGGTGTGGGCGTCTTCGTCAAGGGTGAGGCCGCCCGCCGCGATGATGTGGGCGGATGCGGCGAAGTCACCGCTGCCGCGACGGATAAGCGCATGAACGCGGGCGATGAGCTCGCGCACGCCGAAGGGCTTGGCCAGGTAGTCGTCGCCGCCGATCTCAAGGCCAATGACCTTGTCGACTTCTTTGTCGCGTGCGGAAAGGAACAGAACGGGAGACGAGCTGATGGCGCGGATCTTGCGGCAAAGCTCAAGGCCGTCCATGCCGGGGAGCATGATGTCCAGGATATACAGGTCGTACCTGTTCTGCTTGATCATCTCGAAGGCGGTTTCACCGTTGTCGGCGACGTCAACCTGATAGCCTTCCTTCTTCAAAGCGTAGCTGACGAACTCGGTGATGGACGATTCGTCGTCGACGACCAGGATGCGTTTCTGTGCTTCAGTCATTTCGTAGCCTCTCTTCGAAGCCGAACCTGCAGGGGTCAAGGTTCGTTCTTATGGTTGCTATAATAGCGTTCCGAAAGGCGCACGTGCCGCGACAGTTGCGCCGTCAACCGTATTCGAAAGGGTTTGTTGGGAACATGTTACTTGCCATCGATGTGGGAAACACTCAAACCGTGATCGGCGTCTACGACGGCGAGAACTTGGTTCATATGTGGCGATTGGGAACTATCAAGACCAACACCGCCGACGAGCTGCGTTTGAAGGCCCTTTCGCTTCTTAAGGCCGAAGACATTCCCGAAGAGGGCGTTCGCGGCTCGGCGTTAGCCTCGGTTGTTCCCGCACTGACCGATGCTTGGGTTGATGCGTTGGAGCAGATGCTTGGGGAAGTCCCGCTGGTGTGCTCGGCGGAAACGGCCGGATCGCTTTTCAAGACCGATTACCCGAATCCGTCCGAGATCGGCGCCGACCGCATTGCCGATGCCGTTGCGGTGAAGAGCCGATATGGCGCGCCGGTTGTGGTGGTTGACTTCGGCACGGCCACGAACATCGAGGTCATCGACAAGAACGGCGTGTTCATCGGCGGCATCATCGCACCGGGTGTTCAGACGTCGGCTTCCGCTTTGTTCTCGCATGCCACGAAGCTGGCGGCCACCGAGCTGATTGATCCCGGCACCGCTATCGGCCGCTCGTCTGCCGAGGCTATTCAGATCGGCATCGTCCGCGGTGAGGCTGCCCGCGTGGACGGCTTGGTAAGCGGTATCTTCAAACAGTTGGGCTACACTGCGCCGGTTGTCGCGACGGGTGGTCTTGCCCCGCGTGTCGCCAAGGCGTCAAGCACCATTACCGATGCGAACTCGCAGCTGACGCTTGAAGGCTTGCGCTTGATTTTCGAGAGCGCGACTGCGAAATAGCGTCTGAGCGGTTTTCGTTTTTGCGATGCTCCCGCCGGATCGCCCGCGCACAGAATTTCCCGTTTTGCGACGTTCCTGCTTCTTTTGGCGTGCCGTTTCTTCTTTTGAACGTGCATGTGCTGCAAAATTGGCTGCCCGTGTTGCAAAACGCCTGATCAGCGAAGGTGGTCATAATAAGCTGCCGAATCTACTCGCGCAAAACGGGAAAATTTGTGCAAGGTCCAGGCCGAATGCAAGGTCCAGGCCGAATGCAAAAAAGAAAGGCGTGGTCCCTGGGAAGGGCCACGCCTTATTTGCGACAAGCCGTTTGCAGCTGCGGGGGTTGCTGGCGGCGAGGTTGAAGCTCCTGCTGTGCTTAGGCAGGC
>CAKTWD010000088.1 GCA_934630485.1 uncultured Eggerthellaceae bacterium
CCTTCGCACCGTGATCGATGGCATCCTGGGCGAACGAATGCCCGTCGCTTTTCAAGCCGACGATGCAGAAAAACGCATTGCCAGGCTGCACCTTGTCGGAGCGGTACGCAATGCCGGTTACTTCATCGTCGGGATTCCCAAGAACCGTGCAATCGATACCGCCGAACAGCTGGGCGACCGTTTTCGCCATGTAGATGCACCTCGCTAAGATGTTGTGCCGCAAGGGGCGCTGAGCTGCGCAAACCTTGCGACCGCGTCCTACTGAACTGGCAATAGGACGTTCGTTTTCGCGTTTCGTCACTCCGTCGAGTATGACGTGATGGAATACCTATCGACGGCATACGACATTATATCCTGAAAAATCGGGGTGACTTCGTTATCGCCAATGACTTCATTTGCACCCACATAACAGACAAGTTTGCTGTCGGAGTTGGCGATGTATCCGCAGAATGCGAGGTTGTAAGTATTGTACTTGTAGCCACCGTTCTCCTCGTCATACACCTCGGCGGTCGAGGTCTTGCCGGCAACATCGTATCCCTCGATGCCGGCCATAACACCCGTGCCCGATTCGACTACGGTCTGCAACATGCTGGTCATCTTAGGGATGACCTCGGTGTTCTCCACCACTTTCGACTGCTCGTACTGAGGGGTCTCGCCGGTTTCCGGATACTTGATCACGAAATGCGGCACGCATTCGTAACCATCGTTGACCAGTGCGCCGTAAAAACGGGCGATCTGCAACGGCGTGACGGAAATGCCCTGACCGAACGAGACGTTGTAGCCCACGACGCGCGACCAGCTGCTGAAGTCGACCATGTAACCCAGCTGCTCGCCCGGGAAGTCAACGCCCGTCAGCTCATGCAGCTTATATTTGATGATGTGGTCGTACAGCTTGTCGAATCCCATGTTCTCAACCGCCAGCGAGATACCGACGTTCGAGGAGTGCTGCATGATCTGGCGAAGCGAGTACGTGGTGTCCGCACGCTCATGCGCATCGGAAATCTGATAACCGTCAGCCGTGATGATGGAGGGGCAGAAGAGCGTATCCTCGACATCAATCGATCCCTCTTCAAGAATCGACATGGCCGAAACGGTCTTGAACACCGAACCTGGCTCCAGAAGACTGGAAATGGCCTTCACTTCCATCGAACCCTCCTTGACCTCGGTGCGGTCGGCGGGGTTGAAATACGGATACGATGCACAGGCGTATATCTCACCCGTGCCTCCATCGACGACAAGCGCGGTGCCGCCCTTGACGCCCATACGCTCAAGGCGATCCTTCAGCGCGGCCTCGGCGGTCTGCTGAAGCTCGATGTCAACGGAAATGACAATATCCTTGCCGTCCACAGCCGCCGTCGACTCGTGAACACCGCCAGGGATGGGAGTGCCGTCGGCGCCAAGCTCGGCTTCATAGTAACCAGCGGTGCCGGAAAGCGTTTCGTTGTACCAATATTCAAGGCCCGAGATGCCCACGTAGTACTCGCGGTTGGCCGCCTGATCGACTTCAACGTTGGTTGCACCCACAAGCTGGCCGCCCACTTCGCCGTACGGGTATTCGCGACGGGTATCCGACAGGAAGTAAATGCCGTCAAGGCCTTCTTTCTTCAGCTCGGCGGCCTTGTCCTTATCCACCTTGCGCTTCACGTACGAGAACGTGGACTTCTCGGCAGAAAGCTTATCGACATAGTCTTTGTAGGTGCCTCCCAAGTACTTGGCGATGACCGCAGCTTCCGCGGTGGGGTCGGTGACCTCGGAAGGGTTGCAATACACCGTGGTGCAGTCAACCGAAACCGCGAGGATCTTGCCATTTCTGTCGTAGATGGTGCCGCGCCTGGGCTCAACCGTCAGACCAACGGTGTGCGACGCTTGGGCGTTTTGGGAATATTCCTTCTGAACCACAACATCCAAATAGAACAGTCGCGCGAACATGGCAAGCGCGAACAGCAACATCAATAAGAGAACGATAGCGGGGCGACTCGAGTCCCGTACGGCGAAGCGCGTGGTGTGATTGCCGGCAGCAGCACGCGACGAAGAAGACCGCCTACGGCGATCGGTGCGGTTGCCTTTTTCAGTCATGGTTTAACCCTGGATCTCGGCGGCGTTCTTGATGCTGCCCGAAAGGGATAGAGCGCCTTGGGCATCGGTTGCGACGACGTCCTTCTGCAAAACGATGGTGCCGACCTCGTACGGTGCGGACATGCCGATTTTCTCGGCATGGGCTTTGATCGTCGCGGTGCTTGACAACGCCGAATTCTGAACCTCGAGCGTGGTCGAATCGGATTTCATGGTGCTCATCGACGACTCAATGCTCTTGGTGTCGCCAAGAACCGAGCTGGTTGCCGTTTTAAGCGTGATGGTAGCAAAGCACGTAAGGGCGATCACGACCATGACGCCGATGACGAGCCTGAACACCAGCGAACCGGTGACGGGCTTCGCCTCGGTCTTAGAGCGCTCACGCTTGCCGGGAACGACGCGCACGTCAGGATGGGCGGATCGCTCTGGCTGTTGCATAGGATATGCGTCGAAACGATATACTGCTTGCGCCATGTCCGCCTCCTTAGTGTGATTGAGCTGCATTTGTACGTGCGGCGTTCGGCTTGGTTGTTCTTATTCGTTTGAAGCCAAGCCGCAAAAGGCGGCTATAGCTTTTGCGCGACGCGCAGTTTCGCACTGCGTGCGCGGGGGTTTCGCTCGATCTCCTCGGCAGTGGGGACAATCGGCTTGCGGGTCACGACGTCGAGTATCGGCTTTTTACCACACATGCAAACGGGCAGGTCCGGCGGACACGTGCACCTATCTGCGAAATGGGCGAACGTCTCTTTGACGATGCGGTCCTCGAGCGAGTGGTAAGAGATCACCAGCACCCTTCCGCCCGGATTCAGCCAGCGCACCGCTGCGTCAAGACCACTGCGCAGCACGGTGAGCTCCGAGTTGACTTCTATCCTGAGCGCTTGGAAAGTGCGCTTCGCCGGATGACCGCCGCGACGCCTTGCCGATGCAGGAATCGCCGCCTTGATGATGTCGACCAACTGGAAGCTGGTCTCGATTTCCCCGTGCTCACGCTCGCGAACGATGAATTCCGCGATGCGCGACGCCCACTTTTCATCCGAATTAGCGCGAATGATCCGAGTGAGATCTGCTGCGTTATAGGTGTTGACGATCTCTTTTGCGGTTAAAGTTTGTTTGCCCGGATTCATCCGCATATCAAGAGGGCCATCTTCCTTAAAGGAGAAGCCACGGGACGGTAAATCAATCTGCGGCGAGGAAACACCCAGGTCGAAAAGAACCACATCGACCCCGGGCACCTCTGCCTCGACGAGAAGCTCGTCCATATCCCCGAAGTTGCCGCGCAGAAGCTTGATCTCGGGTCGTTGCTCGGCTGGAATCGCTTCGAGCTTGGCCTCGGCCGCAGCCAGCGCCATCTCGTCTTGGTCGATTCCAAGCAAGACCCCGTCAGGCCCCAGAAGCTTGGCGAATTCGGAGGAATGCCCTGCACCGCCGAGTGTCGCGTCCACGAACGTATGCTGTGTTTGGAGTTTGGATTGTTCGAGGCACTCGGCGAGCAGAACCGGTATATGCCGATATTCGTTTGTCATCACGCGCACGCCCTACGAAACCTGGACCATTTCGCCAAGATCGATCTCGGCATCCATGTCGTCGTAACGCTTTGCGTCCCACACTTCGAAGTAACCCGTGTTGCCCACAATGACCACATCCTTGTCGATTCCCACCGCTTCGCGCTGATCCGCTGCGATCATGACGCGACCGGCGGAGTCCACCTGCACGTCACGGGCACGGCTTTTCAGCTTGCGGCGAAGACCGACGTGCTTCGCGTTGTTCGAGCGGTAACCCCCGAAGGAGTCGACGAACAGCTGGTTGACCCACTGTTCGAACTGGCCGTCGTCAAACACATAGATGCACTCGTCTTGAAGGCTGCGCGTTACCACAAGCTCGTCAGAAAGCAGTTTGCGAAACTTCGCCGGCAGGGACATACGGCCTTTGGCATCGATTTTGAAGCGAAACTCGCCGTTCAGATCAACGGTGTGTTTCCCTTCTTCCATGTCCTAACCGCCCTTTCGGCGACGCGCCTTGCGGACGCACTCGTTCACTGTCATCTAACGTGTTTGCATTCTATGACAATCTATCCCACTTTGCAACACAGTAAAACACAACGACCCCCGCCCCACCACAAGTGACTCACAGGGGAAACCACAATGCCGATATTGCATTTACGCAGGTCAAATAGATATAAATGGAAATCAGTCCAGCAAAATAACCCGAATGAAGCCCAGCCGAAGGGCATCATTCAAGCAGTAGATTTTTGTTCCACATCCCCCACTTCGCTACACCTCCGCTTCAAAACCCCATGTCAGACGCGTGGGAGGAAGTGGGTGGCGAAATAGGTGAAAGAGTGGGAGGAAAAGTGGAGGAAAGTGGGATTGCGACTACGCACGAGGAAACGCAGGGAGCCGTGAGGATGAACCGATGAGGGGACGCCGAACCAAACACGAGGGCGCGCCGACGAATATGCCAGGAAGCACCATCACTGCATGAGGATCGACGGCAAAGCTAGGCGCGCGGATGCGCCGACAGATATTCCTCGCGGATATGGGATCTGTCGACGTGGGTGTAAATCTGCGTTGTGGAGATATCGGAATGCCCAAGGATCTCTTGGATAACGCGAAGATCGGCGCCGCCCTCCAGCATGTGCGTTGCAAAGGAATGGCGAAGCGTATGAGGGTGAAGGTTCTTCGCACCGACCGAAACGCCGGCATTCGCCACCAGCGTATGCACGCTCTGACGCGTCAGCCGGCCGCCGCGTGCATTCAGGAAAACGGCCGACGTCGGCTTGGCATACGGCTTCGCCAGCTGCGGGCGCCCAATTTCAAGATAGTCCGCCAAGGCGTTGGCAGCGCTTCCCGATATCGGGGAAACGCGCTCTTTCCCGCCCTTGCCCTTAATACGAAGGATCCCCTGATCAAGAAGGCAACTGGACAAATCGAGCCCCGTGCACTCGCTCACGCGCAATCCGCATCCATACAGTATCTCCAGGATCGCACGATTACGCAGATCGGTTGGGGTATCACGCGGGAGCCCGTCAAGCAGGGCGTTCATCGTAGCGATGGAAAGCACATCGGGGAGCTTTTCGGCGGGCTTGGGGAGTTTTACCGATTCGGTCGGGTTCTTAGTAGAGTAACCCTCGCGCACGCAAAAGCGATACAAACCTTTCAATGCTGAGATGCGCCGGTCAATGCTTGATGGCGCGTAACCCCTGTCTCGCAGATCCGCTTCATAACCAATAATGTCGTCGCGGGTCACCTTGGTGGCGTCGTCGGTCCCCAGAGCATCAAGGAATGCGGCGAAATCGTTTAAGTCGGTCGCATAAGCCGCTACGGTGTTGTCACTCGCCGATCGCTCGATGCGCAAGAAAGCAAGGTATTCATTAGTAAGAGACTCGACCGAGAAGGGTCCGGCGCCCTGCGCCCAACCGACGCCCGCGCAACCCGCGCTCCCCTCGATTATGTCTTTCCTTGTCGTCATGCGGCTAGTTTAGCATCCGATTCCCCACCGATCGAGAAGCGCTGTTAATGGTTTGTTACAGGGACGACACTTCCCCCGCCAGCGAACTCCCAACGCAGTAAGATCTTTCAGGCAACGCCAAAACGGCTTTCGCCGCGACGAATGTCACGACACACCGCTACGGCTTGCCGCAGGATAATCCATCGGCAAGTTCAGCGGAGGCGCATATGGCTAAGCATATTTTCGTTACTGGCGGCGTTGTCTCATCCCTCGGCAAGGGCATCACGGCAGCGTCCCTCGGACATCTTCTTAAAGCACGCGGTTACAAAGTAACCATGCAGAAGATGGACCCTTATCTGAACGTCGATCCCGGCACCATGTCGCCTTTCCAGCACGGCGAGGTCTTCGTCACGGACGACGGCCACGAGGGCGACCTTGACCTTGGCCATTACGAGCGCTTCATCGACGAGAACCTCTCGCGCGAATCGAACTTCACCCAAGGCTCCATTTACAAAACGCTTATCGCACGCGAGCGCCGCGGCGACTTCCTGGGCGGAACCGTTCAAGTCATCCCTCACGTCACCGAGGCTATTAAGGAGCGAATCCGCCGCGCAGCAGAACAGTCGGGCGCCGATATCGTCATCTCGGAGATCGGCGGCACCGTTGGCGACATCGAAGGCCAGCCCTTCATCGAGGCGGCGCGCCAGTTCAAAAAGGAACGTCCTGCAGGTGACGTGATTTTCGTGCATGTAACCCTTGTCCCCTACATCGCCGCAGCTCATGAGGTTAAGACCAAGCCGACGCAGCACTCGGTCAAGGAGCTGCGTTCGATGGGCGTCCAGCCCGACTTCATTGTCTGCCGCTCCGACCACGAGATCTCCGACGGCGTGCGCGAGAAGATCGCCCAATTCTGCGACGTAGCTCCGCGCGAGGTTCTGGCATGCGAGGATAGCCCTTCCATATATCAAGTGCCGCTTAACCTTCACGATCAGCGCTTCGATGCCATGGTCTGCGAGAAGCTGAACCTTGGCGTGCGCGACATCGACCTGCGGCCGATGGAGGCTTTCGTCGAAGCCGAAGCCAACTGCCAAACCCCCTGCGACATCGCCGTGGTCGGCAAGTACGTCAGCCTCCCCGACGCGTACCTTTCCGTGGTCGAGGCGCTTCACCATGCGGGCGTCGG
>CAKTWD010000089.1 GCA_934630485.1 uncultured Eggerthellaceae bacterium
GCCGTAAGCCTTCAGGACGTCAAGAGCGTTGAAGTACACGCCCGAACCGGCAGCGCCGACGGAGACCTTCTTGCCCTTGAGGTCAGCAACGGTCTTGATGTCGGGGTTGCAGGTGACGATCTGGACCTGTTCCTGGTAAAGGGAGGCAACGGTGGAGAAGCAGGTAACAGACATGCCGTCGAACAGGTTGGTGCCGTTGTAGGCGTAGGCCATGACGTCGGACTGGCAGAAGCCAAGGTCGGCGTTGCCATCCTCGAGCTCGGTGACGTTTGACTGAGAGCCGTTGCCAGCAAGAGCGGTTACCTTGATGCCGGCGTTGTTGGTTGCATGCTGAGCGATGACGGAACCGAAAGCGTAGTAGGTGCCGCTTTCACCGCCGGTCACGAAACGCAGGGTGTTACCGCCCTTGGATGCCGCAGCAGAGCCCGAAGCAGCTGCAGATGCCGAGCCCGAGCTTGCGGAACCGCCGGCCGAGCAACCGGTAAGGACAACAGCGGCGCCGGTAGCAGCAGCAAGACCGACAAAGCCGCGCCTGGTTACTTCCTTGTTCATGATGATCTCCTTCCTTCCCTACGAATCGGTGGGCCGAAAGGCGCATCGAATCAGCATGGTGGCCAGCGTGTAGGGTTTGTTCGCTAATGTCCCACAATAGTGGAATGACTTTATTCTACTAAATACTCCAATCGGCTAAAGTAACGGGAAGGTTAACAATAGCTGAATCCCGAAAATCGTCACCGCAAACGGCTGTTTCAACAGGCTGAACGGGTGCCCTTCTTACTTTTCCGCCTTTTCCGCAGCGATTGCCTTCGCGTAGTCGATGGCGGTTGCGCGCAGCTTCTTTTCGGCGTTGATCTTGTCAGCATTGGTTGCCGCCTCACCCCAGTCCTGATCATTCGGACGAGGCATGTGGCCGCCGCCCAGGACATGCACATGGAAGTGCTTGACGCTTTGGCTGGCATCGTCGCCGGTGTTGATAAGGCAGCGGTAGCCGCGCTCGGTCAGGCCCTTGATCTCGGCAACCTTTTTCACTGCCGCCATGGTGTGGCCAAGCACGTCAACGGGGACGTCGTCGCCGACGTTTTTGTAATGCTGCTTCGGGATGATAAGCGTGTGCACGGGCATCAAAGGCTCCATGTCGTCGAAGGCGATGACATGCTCGTCTTCATACACCTTGTTGGTCGGGATCTCGTGGGTGGCGATCTTGCAGAAAACGCAATTCTCGTCGATCATGGCGGCTCCTTCCGTAGCCTAACTGGCGTTTCGAGAGCGGCTGCGATGGCGCGGCGAAATGTGCGGCGCTACGCGATCCGTTCGTTTTCATCCCCTGAAAACAGCAAAGCCGATGCGACAAGCGCACCGGCTTCGGTTTTGTTTTGGTGGGCCCGCCCGGACTCGAACCGAGAACCAAAGGATTATGAGTCCCCTGCTCCACCATTGAGCTACAGGCCCAAAACCCCAAAGGGGGTGCTGGAAGATGCTACCACATGCTCACGAGGCTTTCGCCTAGCAGATCGCGAATCCTCGTTCAAAACCCATCTGCGAGCGCCGCGTGCGTGAGGGTTTGCGAAACCGCACGGTACGCGCGCCAAACACGCAGCTCTCGATGGCCCGCGATGGACGATCTACCAGCGAGCTACGCGCGCCAAACGCGATAGCACTTGTGGATCTTGGGAGTGCGGGCGAAGTCGGCGGGAATAGTCTTCGCTGATATATCCTCGATCGCAACGCCGTACTTTTCAAGATCGGCCATGTTCGGCTTGAACGAACGCAGGTTGCAGCAGAAAATGGCCTCGCCGCCTTCGGCAAGAAGACGCGTGACACCTACCAGCAGCTCGACATGGTCGCGCTGTACATCCCACGTTCGCTTGCCCATTGACTTGGAGTTAGAGAACGTGGGCGGATCGACGTACACCACATCGAACCTGCGGCCCGAACGACGCGCCTCGGTGATCCACCTCATGACGTCGCCGCGCTCGAACGAATGGCGCGCACCCTCGAAACCGTTGTTGGCCATATTGCGCGCGGCCCAATCCAGATAAACCTGCGACAGATCGACCGTCGTGGTTTCACTGGCCCCGGCAGCGGCAGCGTAAACGCTGGCCGTTCCCGTATAGGCGAACAGGTTCAGGAAACGCGCGTCGCTCGTGTTGGAAACATGCTGGTGCACCGTTTGACCCACCATCTGGCGAACCGTACGGTTGTCCAGGAAGATGCCCGTATCAAGCTTGCCAGCAAGATCGACCTCGAACAAAAAGCCGCTCTCTTCGATTTGCGTGACATACGAACGGTTGCCCGCGTTTCGGTACTGGCTGCCACCCACGTCACGACGACGCGTCTTCGAGAACACGTGGTCGGGACGAACGTCGCAAACCACTGGCGCGATGCTCAAGATGTCGTTGAAGCGCCTACGCGCCTTAGCCTCATCGATGGAGCTGGGGGCCGCGTACTCGGCAATGTGCAGGTACGTATTGCCCCACGCATCGCGTTCGCCCTGATACAGGTCGATGGCGACGGCGTAATCAGGCAGGTCGGCATCGTACACGCGATAGCAGGTGATGCCCTCGCGCGACGCCCACTTGCGACGCTCCTTCAGTACCTTGCGCAAACGCGAAGCGAACTGCTCGGAGTTGCTGTCAAGGACCTCGACGCGATGCGGCGCGCCGCCGTGCGAGTCGGGAACTTCGATAGTGAGAGGCGGCTTGGGCTGCTTGTCGAAAACCGTGACCTGCATCTCGATGCGCTCGTTTCCGAACGTGTACGCAGATGCAGACTCGACGCCGAAACGCGCCACGACGTCGGTTCCACCTGCCACGACGAAGCGCGAGCCCTTGGGCGCCTGAGCTGCAGCGGCCATGAAGGTGGCCTCGGCAGCGCGCTCGTCGGCTGCGCGACCTGCGCGTGCATCGAGGTTGCTGGCAACCAAGCATACGGCAGCGGGTGCAGCGGACTTGGCAGCCTTCTTGCCGTTCTTGCTGGCGGCAACATTGTTGGCGGCGTCTTCGCTGGTCTCGGCCTCGCCTTCGCCTTCGCTGTTCTGCTCGACGGCATTGTTGGCGACATGCGCGTAAGAAAGCGTTTTCGCTGCTGCAGAAAGCGCACGCGAAGCAAGCTCGGCAGCCGATTCGGCATCGCCCAACTCGACGCTGGCAACCTGGCGCAAACCGGAGTTGCGGATATGATTGCGGGCACGGGTGATCATGGGCGACGAAGCCGAAGCGCCCACGAAGCGCACGCGCGAGAAATCGGGACGGGCATTGGCCGCAAGCGTGGACGGATCGACGCTTAAAACGCGTGCGACGCCGGCCTCGAAACGATCGTCAGCCTCGGCGACCAGGTCGGACCATGCATCGGAATCGAATGAAGCCGAGCCGAAGAAACCCCAACGTTCGCGCAAAAGGCCAGGTGCCATGTCGCACGCAATGGATGCAGCTTCGGTAAGCAGCACGCCCTCGCCGCATACCGGGTCGACGAACGCCGCGCCCTGCTTGGCAAGGTCGTCCCACCCCGCAGCTGCCAGCATGCCGGCAGCAAGCGTGGTGGACAGCGCCGTGTCTTCGGAATCGGAGTCGACCAAGTAGCCGCGATGGCTGAGCGATTCACCCGAGAAGTCAAGCGAGATAGTGGCGCGCCTGTCGTGAACGCGCACGTCGATGACAGCCTGGGGAGTAGAGGAATCGATGTTGGGACGCGTGCCGGTTTTGTCGCGGAGGCGATCGACCACGGCATCCTTAACGCGAAGCATGGTGAAACGGGTGTTGCGCAGCTGGGAGTTGGTACCGTGAGCACGAACCGCCATGCTGGCAGACGGATCGACGGTGTTTTCCCAGTTGATATCGTAAACGCCCGCATAAAGAAGATCGGCGTCGCCCGCGTTGACGCGAGCGAGCACCAATGCGATGCGAGAGGCCAGGCGCGACCACAAGCACGCGCGGTACGCATGAGCCTCATCGCAGAAGAAAGATACGCCGCCGGAAAGGGGGCGAACACGCTTGATGCCAAACGTGCGGAGCTCGTCGGCAAGAAGCGGTTCGAGCCCCGCGACGCAACTGGCGAAGAACTCGAGTTGGTTCATCACTAGTCTTCCAGGTAGTCCTTCAATTTAGAGCTGCGGCTAGGATGGCGCAGCTTGGCAAGCGTCTTGCTTTCGATCTGACGAATACGCTCGCGCGTGACGCCGAACTCGCGTCCGACCTCTTCGAGGGTGCGCGGGTGACCGTCCTCAAGACCGAAGCGCAGACTGATGACCTTGCGCTCGCGCTCGGCAAGACCGTCGAGCACCTTGGAGAGCTGCTCTTGCAGCATGCTGAAGCTGGCAGCATCGACCGGGACAACGGCTTCGTTGTCCTCGATGAAGTCGCCCAGCTGGGAGTCTTCCTCTTCGCCGATAGGCGTTTCAAGGGAGACGGGCTCCTGCGAGATCTTCTGGATCTCACGGACGCGCTCGGCGGAAAGACCCATTTCGGCACCGATCTCCTCAGGGGTAGGTTCGCGACCGAGCTCCTGCAGAAGCTGACGCTGGATGCGGACCAGCTTGTTGATGGTCTCGACCATGTGTACCGGGATGCGGATGGTGCGGGCCTGGTCGGCGATGGCACGCGTGATTGCCTGGCGGATCCACCACGTGGCATACGTGGAGAACTTGAAGCCCTTCTTGTAGTCGAACTTCTCAACGGCGCGGATCAAGCCAAGGTTGCCTTCCTGGATAAGATCCAAGAAGAGCATGCCGCGGCCGACGTAGCGCTTGGCGATGGAGACGACCAGACGCAGGTTCGCCTCGATAAGCTGCTGTTTGGCATCAAGGCCAACCTGCTCGATGCGGCCAAGACGACGCTTGTCGCGACGAGGAAGCTCGACGCCTTCCTCTTCGGCCTTCTCAAGCTCGGCTGTGGCGGCAACGCCAGCCTCGATCTTCATTGCGAGGTCGATCTCTTCGGCTGCGGTAAGCAGCGGAACCTTGCCGATTTCCTTCAAGTACATGCGAACCGGATCGCCGGTGAGCATGGTGACGCCCGAGTCGGCGGAACGACGACGCGAAGAACGCGACTTCGCACGCGAACTGGAAACCTTCGGGAGCTGAACGTCGCTGACGGCCTTGAGCTCGGATTCGGGGATGCCGTCGAGCAGGTCCTCGTCGGACTCGTCGCCGCCCTCTTCCTTCAGGTCGTCGGGATCGTCCATGGAATCATCGATGGAGGAAACGACGTCGGGAGCAGGCTCGGCATCTTCGAAATCGTCATCGATATCATCGATGACGTCAACGGAGGAAGGGGTATTCGCTGCCAGATCTTCCTGCTCTTCGGTTGCTTTCTTCTTCGTGGTTTTCGAACCAGCGGACTTCGTGCCAGCAGCGCGCTTCGCCTTGGGTTTTTCCGCAATCGAGGCGTCTTCGGCCTTATCCTTCGCGGCAGTTTTCGGAGCGGCTTTACTTGCAGTGGTCTTCTTGGGTTTCGAGGTTTTCGTCTTTTTGGTGTCCTGAGCTGCCTTGGCGCTTTCGTCGGCGCCGGCTTCGATCTTTTTCTCAGAGGCTTCAGCCACGCGAACTTCCTTTCGAAAAACCTTCATTTGAATTTATGCCAAACCTGAATTTGGGCATAAAAATGCAAAGACTAAGTTTAGCACTTGAAAAACGGAATGGCAATATTGCAGCTCAACGGGCATAAAGCGCACACGACGGCACCGCGGCCGCGAAATGCAGCCGCACCCAAGCGGCAAGCGCGCAGCGACAGGTGCGCGGGCCGAGCCTATGAGCTTGCACAGATTTTCCTGTTTTGCGAGGAGTTGCCGATTGGTTCGCTTCGATATTGCTCGACAAACGGGCATTTAGCCGGAATCTTGCCAAAAAGAAGCCCTTACCCCGATCGATCCTAGAGAAAAACAGCGCAAAACGGGAAAATCCGTGCACACGAGCGCTCCACCGCGCTCGGGTGCACGCGGCAGGACGCAGGCAGCCCGCCCGACGCCGCTACAGCAAGTCGTCCGGATCGATGTCGACGGCAACACTGACCTGCGGGTTTGGTTTGCGTTTACGAAACAGCGGCAGCAAAACCTCCGAAATGTCGGCCTCACGCGGGGCCTTCACCAGCACATGCCAGCGATACGTGTTGCGAAGTTTCTCGAGCACGCAGGCAGACGCCGGGTACACGCGCCAGTCGTCCCCGCCGAAATCGCGCACGTGGGCGCAGACCTGCGCCTCGACCTCGGATGCGCACGCCGAAACCGCCTGCTCGTTCTTACCCCACACCAAGATGTTCGCCATGCGAACATAAGGCGGGTAGCCAAGGGCCTTTCGCTTCGGCAGCTCATCTCGCAGGAACATCGCGCGGTCGTAACGCGCCGCCGCAACGATGGGCGCAGACGAGGCCTCGTAGGTTTGCACCATGACGCGGCCCTCCAAGTCGGCGCGACCCGCGCGGCCCGCCACCTGCTCGATCAAATCGAACGTACGCTCCGCTGCATGATAGTCGGGCAAGTGCAGCTGCGTGTCGGCATTGATGACGCCGACCAAGGTGACGTCCTTGAAGTCAAGGCC
>CAKTWD010000090.1 GCA_934630485.1 uncultured Eggerthellaceae bacterium
GATCCTGGTAGCCCTCGATGCCAAGACCGCACTCGTAGTTCTGCTTGACCGATTTAACGTCGTCTTTGAAGCGACGAATAGAACCGAGCTTGCCGTCGAAGATAACCGTGCCGTTGCGGACGATACGAACTTTGTCGTCACGATGAATCTCGCCCTCGGTAACGTAGCAACCGGCGATAACGCCAACCTTGGGAACACGGAAGAGCTCGCGAACCTCGGCGGTACCGGTGTCCTCTTCGACGATATCGGGAGACAGCAGACCGACTCGTGCGGCATTGATGTCTTCGATAGCCTGGTAGATGACACGGTAAAGCCTGATGTCGACCTTTTCCTTCTCAGCCTGCTGTTTGGACTTGCCCGTAGGACGGACATTGAAGCCGATGATGATGGCGTCAGATGCGGCAGCAAGGGTGACATCGGTCTCGGTGATGCCGCCAACAGCAGAGTGAACGATGTTGATGCGGACCTCGGACTGATCCATCTTGTCGAAAGCATCGCGCAGAGCCTCGATGGAGCCCTGAACGTCGGCCTTCACGATGAGGTTCAGGTCGGTCTGCTTGCCCTCTTCGATGCGGCTGAACAGGTCGTCCAAGCTCATGTGGGATTTATTGTTCTGCTCGGCAAGACGCTCGCGCAAAGCACGCTCTTCGGCAAGCTTGCGAGCGTCGCGTTCATCCTCGAAGACGCGGAACTCATCGCCTGCGGTGGGAACGCTGTTCAGACCAAGGATCTCAACAGGATCGGCGGGCTTGGCTTGAGACGCATGGGCGCCCTTCGGGTCGATCAAAGCGCGGACGCGGCCATACGAGGTGCCCGCAACGACTACATCGCCGGAATGCAGCGTGCCGCGTTGAACCAGGACGGTGGCAACGGGACCGCGGCCCTTGTCCAAGTTCGCCTCGATAACGAAGCCAGAAGCCAAAGCGTTCGGGTTTGCCTTAAGCTCGAGAACCTCGGCCTGAAGCAGAATGGTCTCAAGCAAGCCGTCGATGTTGATCTTCTTCTTAGCGGAGACCTCAACGAACATGTTCGTGCCGCCCCACTCTTCCGGAACAACGCCGTACTCAGTGAGCTCCTGACGAACGCGGTCGGGGTTCGCACCTGGCTTATCGATCTTATTGACGGCAACGACGATAGGCACGTTTGCGGCCTTAGCATGATTCACGGCCTCAATGGTCTGCGGCATGACACCGTCGTCGGCGGCGACGACCAAGACGATGACGTCGGTAACCTGAGCGCCACGAGCGCGCATTGCGGTGAATGCCTCGTGACCGGGAGTATCGATGAAGGTGATCTGTTGACCGTTGATGGTTACGACGGAAGCGCCGATGTGCTGGGTGATGCCGCCAGCCTCGCCCATGGCAACGCCGGTGTTGCGGATCGCGTCAAGCAGCGAGGTTTTACCGTGGTCAACATGGCCCATGACAGTGACAACAGGCGGACGCGGAAGCAGGTCGTCTTCAGTGTCGTTGTAAACAACGGCGAACTCTTCCTCGGGCGACACAACACGGACCTTGCGGCCCATGTCGTCAGCAATGAGCTCGACAAGGTCATCGGGCATGGACTGGGTAAGAGTCAGAACCTGGCCAAGCATGAACAAGCGCTTGATAACCTCATTAGGGCCAACGCCCAAAAGCTCGGCGAACTTGGCAACCGTGGCACCTTGCGGGATTTCGACGACGGACTCGTCGAGAACCAGGCTGGGATCGATGCCATGCTCGATTGCCTGCTGCTGTGCCTTCTCGCGAGCCTCGGCCTCACGCTTTTCCTTACGCTTCTTACGACGACCGGTGTTGGCCTCGTTGGAGGTAGCGGCAGCAACAGCCGCACGTGCCTCGGCAAGAACCTTGTCACGCTGAAGCTTCTCGACTTGAACGGCCATCTTCGCATAACGATCTTCTTCGGTACCGGCGTTCTCAAGCTCGGGGACAACCTGCTCGCCGTTGTGATGCTTCTTCTTGGCAGGTTTACCGTTGTTGTTATTGCGAGCATTCTGACGCTTGCCAGCCTCTTTGTTCTGGGCCTTCTGCTCCTGAATGCGCTTCTGCTCGGATTCGATCTGCGAAAGAAGCGAATCGAAACCGCGGGACTTCTTAGCAGTAGGCGCTGCAGGAGCAGGCTTGGCCGCAGGACGGGATTCAGCCTGAGCGGTAGCCTTATGGCCACCTTGGCGCATGCGAATAGCCTCTTCAACTGCCTGTTTCTTGGCAACGTCCTTGGCAAGGGCTTCGGCGCGGGCACGTGCAGCAGCAGCCTCGCGCTCACGACGGACGCGCTCTTTCTCGTCAGCGATCTGAGCTTCGAGGCTCTTAAAGGGGCTGTCGGAAGCGGGAACTGCCTTCTTAGGCTCAGCTTCGGCGTTCACGGCATCCTTGGTTTCCTTGCGCTTTGCGCGCTCGGCCTCGCGGCGGGCGCGCTCTTTCTCGACAGCCTCGCGACGAACGCGCTCCTCCTCTTCGGCCTTCTTCTTGGCCTCAAGCTCTTCGGCTTCGACGGTGTTGACGGCTACGCCTTCCTCAACGTCGCCTTCAACGGAAGCAGGGCCCATTTCCTTACGGATTTTCTGCACGTAAGCATCACCAAGCATGCTGGCGTGGCTTTTAGCAGGGATTTTCATATCGCGAAGGCGGTCAAGCATGTCCTTGCTGGACAAACCGTACTCCTTCGCAAGCTCATGTACGCGCATTCCCGGCATATAAACTCCTATCGGATCGAAGCTTCAATCGCGGCAGATCGAACAGCACTCGCGATTCGCTCCGCATCATCGTCAGTGACATTGGTTTTCAAAGCACGCTGCAGCTTACAGCTTGCAAGCGCTTTGGTCAGGCAATCGACGGAGCAAACATATGCACCGCGGCCCGGGATCCTACCCGTGGGGTCGAATTCAACCGAACCGTCCGCACGACGGACGATGCGCATCAGCGTAAGCTTATCGCTTTTGGCCCCGCAGGAGATGCAAGTGCGCTCGCGTTTCGTGACGGTTGCCTGGGTCATAGTTGAAACCGCCTACTCTTCCATGTCCGCGTGGATACCGCAGAAGCGGCTACCAGGACGGGCATGATTGCGGCAACGGGTGCCATCCTCGTTCTCGAAAGCGCAGAACTCGGGCTCCTCCTCGACTTGCTCCTCGGCAACAGGCTCGTCGGTGTCTTCGAGCAACGATTGGCCCAAGAAGGAAGCGCTCTTGATATCGATGTGCCAACCAGTGAGGCGAGCAGCAAGACGTGCGTTCTGACCCTCTTTGCCGATAGCCAGGGAAAGCTGATCGTCGTTGACCACGACCGTGGCGTAATGCTTCTCCTCATCGATGGTCACGCTGGTGACCTTAGCGGGCGAAAGAGCATTAGCGACGTAACGGGCAGGATCGGCACTCCACTGAATGACATCAACGCGCTCGTTATGAAGCTCCTCGACAACCATGCGAACACGAGAGCCCTTAGGGCCAACGCAGGCGCCAACGGGATCAAGGTTAGCCTCACGAGAGTGAACGGCAACCTTGGAACGGATACCAGGCTCGCGAGCGATGCTCTTAACTTCAACCAAGCCGTCGTAGATCTCGGGGACTTCGATCTCAAATAGGCGGCGAATCAAATCGGGGTGAGTTCGAGAAACCACGATGGGCGGACGTGACTGTTCGCCGCGTTGACGGGGTTCGTCGGAAGAGGGATCGCGAACGTCGATAATAAGCACCTTCAGGCGCTGGTTGTGACGATAGCGCTCGCCTGCAGGACGCTCGTTGAGCTCCTTCGGAGAGCGGGTCTTATCGTAATGAGGCAGCTCAGCCTCGACGCCGTCGCGTATCTTGATAATGGTGAAGTCGGGCGTGCCCTGAAGGACGGAGCCGGTGACCAGGTCGCCGATACGATGAGAGAACTCCTCGTAAATGGACTGACGACCAGCATCGCGGACAATGGAGGAGATAACGCTCTTCGCATTCTGTGCAGCAATGCGGCTTACGTCGCTTGGGGTGACGTCGCGCTCCTCGAACTCGGAATACTCGCCGGTTTCCTCATCAGGCTCGCCTACGGGAACAAGCTCGTACACGTAGATCTTGCCGGTCTCACGGTCGATAGTGACGCGGGCATCCCACTCAAGGTCTAGGATGTGCTGGTAACTTTTCGCCAGAGACTCCTCCAAACGCTCGATGAGATAGAACTCGTCGATCTTGCGCTCGTGAGCGAGCATCTGCAGGGCTTCAATAAGTTCAGAAGTGGCCATGATCATCCTTTCCTAAGAGTTGAAATCGATCTCGCCCTTAAGATGCGCGCGCTTCACGGCATCAAGGGGAATAGTGAACTGTTCGTCGTTGATTGAAAGTTGGACTGCTTCGTCAGTTACCGAATCGATGGTTCCGGTGAAAGACGAACGCCCATCGATGGCGCTATTGGTTTTGATAACCGCAGTGCCGCCGATCTGAGCCTCGAAGTGAGCCGCGGTGCGAAGCGGACGATCGATACCCGGCGAAGAGACTTCAAGAGTGTAAGCACCGGGAAAAGGATCGAGCTTGTCCATGATCTCGTTGATCCATGCCTGCGCGCCGGAAAGCTCGTCGAAGCCCACACCTTCGGGTGTATCAATGTAAACCCTAATGGTTGGGGCTTTTTTAGACCCGACCACCTCAACGGTGACGATCTCGATCTTCTCGGCATCGGCGCGCGGTGAAAGCGCGTCGAATAGCTCTTGCTCTTTTGCGCTTAACATGTTCGATCCCCTCCTTTAACTAATCCGCAATCACCAACAAGGCGCACATACAAAAAGAAAGCGGGACATGCCCACTTTCCTCGAATCGAAAAGCTTGGCTGCTGGAAACACACCCAAGCTGCCTTGTAACGTAATTATTTTATATCAGAAATAGCGCAACTACAAACAATACAGAAACGGCCGTCGCTACGACGGCCGTTTCCCTTCCATGATGCCGATCTTTATTTATTGCGTTCAGCATGAACAGAAAGAAGCCTGTTCAGAGCATTGACATAAGCCTTAGCAGACGAAACGATGATGTCGTTGTCGGAACCGCGTCCGATAAACACCTCGCCATCGGCTGCAGCAAGGCGAACAGTGACCTCACCCAGAGCATCGATGCCGCGGCTGACGGACTGAACCGAGAACTCCTGAAGGTCGTTTTCGACGTCCACGATCATGTCAACGGCCTTGAATGCCGCATCGATCGGCCCAGTGCCGTACGCGGCAACTGTTTTGAGGCTGCCAAAAGCATCCGCCATGGTGAGCGTGGCAGTAGGCGTAAGCGGATAACCGCAACTAACCTGAAGGCTCTTGAGAGTATAGATGCCCTTCGCAGTACGCGACTGCTCATTAACAAGGCTCTCGAGGTCTTCGTCGTAGACTTCCTTCTTCTTGTCGGCAAGGTTCAAGAACGCCTCGTAGACTTTATCAAGCTGCTCGCCTTCGTAGTTATAGCCAAGTTCTTCCAAGCGATGCTTCAATGCCGCATGGCCGCTACGCGCAGTAAGGATGATCTTGGAATGGCCAGCTCCAACATCCTCGGGATCGATGATCTCATACGTGTCGCGCTTCTTCAAAACGCCGTCCTGATGAATGCCCGAAGAATGCGCGAACGCGTTAGCACCAACGATGGCTTTATTAGCCTGAACGCTCATGCCTGTGATGTTGGTGATCAAGCGGCTCGCTTTCACGAATTCACGAGAATTCACGTCTGTGAAGGCATCGAGCTCTTGCTCGTGCATGCGGATGGCCATAACCACTTCTTCAACGGCAGTATTGCCGGCGCGCTCACCCAAACCGTTGATGGTGCACTCGATTTGCGTAGCGCCGTTGCGAACACCTTCAATGGCAAGAGCGGTTGCCATGCCGAGGTCATTATGGCAATGAACGGAGATGTCAACGTTCTCGATGCCCCGAACATTGTCGTGCAAGTACTTGATACGACGTCCGAATTCGCTTGGCAATGAATAACCCGTGGTGTCAGGAATGTTCACGACAGTAGCGCCGGCGTCAACGGCTGCTTGAATCACGCGAACAAGAAAGTCGTAATCCGAACGCCCGGCGTCTTCGGCATAAAATTCAACGTCGTCAACGAACTGCTTGGCGTAGGCAACCGCGTGAGCCGCTTTCTCGACGCATTGATCTTCGGTGATGTGAAGCTTGTCACGCATATGGGATGGAGAAACGCCCAAACCGGTATGGATGCGAGGGCGTTTGGCGTACTTGAGAGCGTCAGCGGCAACCTCGATGTCTTTATCAACGGCACGGGTAAGTGCGCACACCACAGCATTGTCGCCAATGACCTCAGCGATCTTCCGGACGCTCTCGAAATCACCAGGCGAAGAAATCGGGAAGCCCGCCTCGATAACGTCGACATTCATACGCAGTAGCTCGCGCGTCACCACGAGTTTCTCGTCAGTGTTCATCGATGCGCCAGGCGATTGCTCGCCATCGCGCATGGTGGTGTCAAAGATCTTGATTTTGCGCGCCATGCGTACTCTCCCTTCCATAA
>CAKTWD010000091.1 GCA_934630485.1 uncultured Eggerthellaceae bacterium
AAGAAGCGCGCCGACCTTAGGGGCATCACGCCCGAACAGGCTTTGAAGCACCCCACGTGGAACATGGGCGCGAAGATCTCCATCGATTCGTCCACGCTTATGAACAAGGGCCTCGAGGTTATCGAGGCACATCATCTGTTCAACATGGATTACGATCGTATCAGCGTGGTGGTGCAGCCTCAAAGCGCTATCCATTCCATGGTCGAGTTCACGGACGGCAGCGTGAAGGCGCATCTGGGCACCACCGACATGCGCATTCCCATTCAGTATGCGCTTTCGTGGCCCGAACGCTGGGAAGCTCCAGTAGCGCCCCTTGATTTCACGCAGCTTGGTTCGCTTCAGTTCGAGGCTCCCGATACCGACACGTTCCGTTGCCTTGCCCTTGCGCGCGAAGCGGGAAAGATCGGTGGTACGCTTCCCTGCGTCATGAACGCGGCGAACGAGATCGCCGTGGCGGCCTTCCTAGCCAAGGAGGGCTCGTATCTTGGCATCGCGGAGTGCGTCGAAGCCGTTATGCAGGCCCATCAGGTTCAGAGGGTCGAGAGCGTCGACCAGCTTGAGGAAGTGGATGCCTGGGCGCGCGACATGGCGCGAAAGAGCATTTGCTAGGGATCAGTTCTCGTGCTGGGCTTCCGATTCTACAATCGCCGAAATGCGGGGCCGTTTGAGCTCGTAGCGCTGAGGTGCAGAATCTTGATGTGAATAGGCTCTAACGTTTTTGAATACCTGCCCCGCAGTTTAGGCTGTGGGGCTTCTTTTTTGCGCGCAGTGCGGCTCTGAACTAATTGGCGATATCGACGACGCGCAGGGTTTTTCCCAGGGGTGTAAGCACCTTCATCAGGGTGTCAAGGCGCGGCGCGCTTGCGCCTGTTTCCATACGTGCGATGACGGGCTGACGGACGCCGGTCATGCTCTCGAGTTGCGATTGGCTGATGCCGCGCTGCTTGCGTGCTTCGGCGACTTCCGCGATGAGGCGAGCCTGCTCTGCGTCGGTGACGTCGATGTGCTGACCCTTTTCGAATAGATCTTTGCTGGTGACGTCGATTTCGTCGTTCCAGCTTACGGCGTACCCCGCCGCGGTGACCTCTGCGTTTTCGAACGTAGAGGTTTTTTTGATTTGGGCGAATTCAGAACGGCTGAGGTTCTTTTTGCAGTCGAACAGACGCGACTCCCCACCTTGGAACCAAACGATGAGTTTGGCCCCTTCCAAGGGGTAAACCGTTGTGACGCGTTTGATCATTGAGCGCCTGTTCGAGCGCGAGCAGACCCTTGCCGAAACTTTGACGGCAAAAGGGAGGATTCGCAAGTGCTTCCGTGGTGGGTGTCTGCTGCGTTACTGGTGTGTTTTGGATGCGTTTGCTTTTGCGTTGAGATTGCGATTTGGGACTTCCGCAATCCTCCCCTGCGGGAAAGAATAATAACAAATAAGATATAAGCATTCAATAATGAAAAAGATATTGAACCAGAATGGTTTGAGTGGAATCATCGGGTTTTCTCGGTGTTATTGGTGTCGGTGGGGAAACGGATAAGCGAAAGCCGTTCAGCCTGCTTATAATCGGGGAAGTCGATTTGAAAGGGCATCCCTTGGACATCGTCCTTATGGTCATATACGCAACCATTTGCCTGGGCTTTCTTGTGCTCATTCACGAAGGCGGGCACTATCTTGCGTCGCGTGCGTTCGGCGTGCGCGTTTCCGAGTTCATGTTGGGTCTTCCTGGCCCTTCTGTTGGGTTCACCCGTGGCGACACGCGTTTTGGTGTGACGGCTGTCCCTCTTGGTGGTTACGCCCGCGTCTGCGGTATGGAGCCAGGCGAGATGAGCCCGCATCTTAAAGCAGCCATGGCGTCGGTCTATGCTCGCGGCGAGGCTCTTATGGAAGACGTCGCTGCCGATTGCGGCATTTCCGATGACGAGGCGTACGACGCGTTGGAAGAGTTGGTGGAGTGGGGAAGCGTCACGGGCCCCACGAAGAAGGACGAGTTCAACACGTATCGCACCCCTGCGGTCAACCCCACGCGCAAGGAAATCCGTCGTGCTCGGGCGGCGGGCGACCCCGTTCCTCAGAAGCTCGCAGGCGGCACGCCGCGCCCGCTTTCCGACGTCGACGCGTTCTTCGTCGCCGAGTATAAGCAGCAGTACCGTTTTTTGCCGTATTGGAAGAAGTCGGTCATCTTGCTTGCGGGTATCACCATGAATATCCTGTTCGCCCTACTGGCGTTCGTCATTATCTACTCGGTTATGGGATTCGATTATCAGATCGTCGCGACGGGCGAGATCACGCATGTCACCGTTTCGCCGTGGCGCGCCATTCAAGCGGGCTTCGTTTACATCGGCATGGTCGTCCAGGCCGTCGTCGGGCTGTTCAATCCGGCTACCGTTGCCGACACTGTCTCGAACTCCACGTCCATCATGGGAATCGCCGTGCTTTCGAAGTCGGCGGCCGAGCAGGGCTTCGAGAGTTTCCTGTCGTTCACGGCAATGCTCTCGGTTTCCCTTGGCATCATGAATCTTTTGCCCATCCCGCCGCTTGACGGCGGTCGCTGGGTGGTCGAGACGGTTGCGCGCATCAGGTGCCGCTCCGTGTCCGTCAAGGTGCTGAACGCGCTGTCCATGGTGGGTATGGCGCTGTTCGTGTTGCTGTTCGTGGTGATGATGAACCAAGATATCCAGCGGTTCGTATTTGGGAATTGGTAGCCCGCGGACGCGAGCGGCCGAGCGCGCTTCGTCGCCGAGGCGGCTTCCTCGGAAGTCGTCGACAGCGATAGGGCCGAGAAGTGCAGCGACAGCCGCCTGATGTCATGGCCTGGAACGAGCGGGCCGTGCAGGCAAGTCGCCAAGCCGCATGGCATCACAGTACGTAGGATCAAGATCGAGAGGGAAACCATGGCTTTGCCGCATGAATTGACGCATCGCGTGATGGTTGGAGACGTCCCTGTTGGCGGGGGTGCGCCTGTTGCCGTCCAGTCTATGTTGAACGCGCCCGCCGAGGATGCTGACGGCAACCTCGCGCAGATCGAGCGCCTGGCCGAGGCCGGCTGCGAATACGTTCGCATGGCCGTCCCGCGTAAGAACTGCCTTGATTCCTTCGAGAAGGTGTGCGCGAAATCGCCCCTTCCCGTTGTTGCCGACATCCATTTCGATGCGCAGATCGCCATCGAGGCCGCGAAGCGCGGTGCAGCCAAGCTTCGCATCAACCCCGGTAACATCGGCGGTTTGGCGAAGACGGACGCCGTTCTTGACGCAGCGCGCGAAGCGGGCATTCCCATCCGCATCGGCGTGAACGCCGGCTCTCTCGACTCCGATCTTGCCGCCCGCACCGACCTCACGCAGCCGCAGAAGCTTGCTGAGTCGGCTGTGCAGTACGTAACCTACTGCGAAGAGCACGGCTTCACCGACCTGGTCGTTTCCGCTAAGGCTCATGACGTCATGACCACGGTGCGCACGTACCGTCTGCTTGCCGAGCGCATCCCTCAGGTGCCGCTTCATATCGGCATCACCGAGGCAGGAACGCAGTTCCAAGGGCTCATCAAGTCGTCATCGGGTTTGGGCATCTTGCTTGAAGAGGGCATCGGCGACACGATGCGCATTTCGCTGACAGATGACCCGGTGAACGAGATCCGTGCTTGTTGGGCGCTTCTTTCTGCGCTTGACCTGCGCCATCGTGGTGTCGAGCTTATCAGCTGCCCCACGTGCGGACGCACTCAGGTCGATCTTATCGGCCTTGCCGACCAAGTTGAGAAGCGTCTTTTGAAGGTCGACCGTCCGTTGAAAGTGGCGGTTATGGGCTGCGTGGTGAACGGCCCCGGCGAGGCGCGCGATGCCGATATCGGCGTTGCATGCGGCCAAGGGTCGGGTGCTGTGTTCCTTCACGGCGAGGTGATCCGCAAGGTTTCTGAAGAGGACATCGTTGATGCCCTGATGGAGGAAATAGACAAGCTTCCCAAGTAAGGCGCGACCTGCGGTAGAATCGCAGAGCGAACAAATGCGCGACACGCAACGAAACGTGCCATTGCGCGCTTATCGATAATCAAAAAGGAGACGACGATGACCAACATCCTGCGCATGAGCGAGTTCTACGCTCCCACGCTCAAGGAAGATCCGAACGGTGCCGAGCTTGCCAGCCACAGGCTGATGCTGCGTGCCGGCTACATCCGCAAGATGGGTTCGGGCTTGTACTCGTTCTTGCCGTTGGGCATGCGCGTTCTGAACAAGGTCACTGCCATCGTCAACGAGGAGGTTGAGTCCACGGGCGCTCAGCAGATCCTGTTGCCGTTCGTTCAGCCGGGCGATCTGTGGCATCAGTCCGGTCGTTGGAACGACTACGGTCCCGAGCTTGCCCGCATCACCGATCGTCATGGCAACGAGTTCTGCCTTGGCCCCACGCACGAGGAGATCGTCACCGCCTTGGTTCGCTCCGAGCTTCGTTCTTACAAGCAGCTGCCTACGGCGCTGTATCAGTCGCAAATCAAGTTCCGCGACGAGATCCGCCCGCGCTTCGGCCTTATGCGCAGCCGCGAGTTCGTCATGAACGACACCTACAGCTTCCATGCCACACAGGAGTCGCTTGCCGAGTATTACGATCAGATGGGCGACGCTTATGCGCGCATCTGCGATCGTACCGGTCTGAAGTGGCGCGGCGTCGAGGCCGACACCGGTCAGATCGGTGGTAAGGTTTCGCGTGAGTACATGGCTCTTGCTGACGCCGGCGAGGCCGAGCTGGTCTACTGCGACTGCGGTTACGCAGCCGACACCGAGGCCGGCGCTTGCCTGCCTCATCCCACTCAGCACGAGCTTCCTGCCATGCAGAAGGTCGAGACGCCCGGCGTTCACACCATCGAGGAACTGTCTGCGTTCGTTGGCATCCCCACCACGTCGTGCATGAAGGCATTTTCCGTGAAAGACGCCGAGGGCAAGATCTACGTTCTGTTCGTGCCCGGCGATCACGAGATCAACGAGATCAAGGCCGGCCGCGTCATTCCCGGCTTCGAGCCCCTTACCGACGAGGAAATGGTTGCTGCGGGTCTGCATAAAGGTTCCATGGGCCCCGTTGGCCTGCCCGAGGGCATCACCGTTGTTGCCGACAACAGCCTGAAGAACATCGAGCAGTGGGCTGTCGGCGCCAACGAGGACGGCTTCCATTATCTGGGCGCCCGTCTTGGTTCCGACTTCACCGTTGATGAATGGGCTGATCTCTGCCTGGTCAAAGAAGGAGACTCGTGCCCCGAGTGCGGCAAGCCCCTTCATAGCGCGCGCGGCATCGAGGTTTCCCAGATCTTCCAGCTGGGCACCAAGTATTCCGAGACCATGGGCGCTACGTTCATGGCCGAGGACGGCACCGAGCAGCCGTTCATCATGGGTTGCTACGGCGTTGGTGTCACGCGCTTGATGGCCGCCATCATCGAGCAGTGCCACGACGACAAGGGCATTTACTGGCCTATGTCCGTCGCTCCTGCCCATGTCTGCATCATTCCGCTTACCGTGGGCGACGATGTGGTCGAGCCGGTTGCCCGGCAGATCGCCGAGGAGCTTTCCTCCATTGGCTTCGAGGTTGCCATCGACGACCGCAAGGAGCGCGCGGGCGTTAAATTCAACGACGCCGACCTTATCGGCTGGCCGCTTCAGGTTGTCGTGGGCAAGCGCGGTGTCGAGGCCGGCAACGTCGAGGTCAAGCTTCGCCGTACGGGCGAGCGCAAGGATGTTTCGCTTGCGTCGTTCGCCGAGCTCATGCGCTTCGCTCGCAGCGTCATGAAGGAACACCCCGCAGGCGAAGGCACCTTCAACGGGTTGTTTAGCGAATAGTCCGCGCACCCGAGCGCGCTTTCTTGAAAGCGCAGCGACAGGTGCCAGGTTCGCCTCCGTTTTCGCGTTAGCGAAGCCTAAGCCAGCCGCGTAGGTCTATAGACAGGTGCCTGGCTTAGGTTTCTTTGTTGGTTCACGGGCGGCGTCGGCTGGTGTCGGCGCCGCGTTTCTTTTGAAGGGAGCTCCATGGCTTCGGTTATCCTGCCCTCTGGCAAAGAGACGCCCGTCTCTGCAGTGCTGTTCGACAACGACGGTACGCTGGTCGATACGCACGACCTTTTGCTGACGTCGTTCCAGTACGCCACTAAAGAGGTTTTAGGGGAGGTGTTCTCTGAAGAGATGTACATGAAGGGCGTCGGTACCCCTTTGGCTGATCAGATGTTCGACTTCACCGACGACCCCGCTGAAGCTGAGAAGCTTCTGAGCGTTTACCGCAAGTACAACAAGTCCATCCATGATCGGATGATCAAGCCGTTCGAGGGCATGGATCAGGCGCTGGCGCAGCTGAAGGACGCCGGTTTGAGGCTTGGCGTGGTCACTTCGAAGCTGCATTCCCTGGCATGGCATGGCCTGGAGGTCACGGGCTTGTCGTCGTATTTCGACTTTCTGATCGGCCCAGACGATTTCCCCAAGCACAAGCCTGAGCCTG
>CAKTWD010000092.1 GCA_934630485.1 uncultured Eggerthellaceae bacterium
GGTTAGGTCCATGTCGTCACGCAACGACTTAATGCGATTGGCTACTTCTTTGTAATCTGGCTCCATTGAAGTCTCCTAAAATAAGAACCCCACCTCTGAATATTCAGTAAACATAACAGAGATGGGGTTGATCATCATTTCACTTTGATGAATTTTGCAGCAAAATGCGCATCGGGCGAACCGACGGTCAGCTGCGATGAGAAGCACGGCTTGCCGTCGATGGGCGCAAGGCGGAAATCCTTGCCCTCTTCCGTCTCCTCAAGGAAGCGCTTTACTACACCATAGTTCTCAGCATAGGCGACGGTGCACGTGGCGTAAACCAACTGGCCGCCCATCTCAACATGGGATGCGGCGCTACGAAGCATGGCGAGTCCGGTGTCGGCAAGCTCTTGGATATGAGCAGGCTTAACGCGCCAACGAATCTCAGGATGGCGCCTAAGGGTGCCAAGACCCGAACACGGGGCGTCGATGAACACGGTTTGATAAGCCTCATGAGGCAGAACCGTGTCAAGCCTGGTTGCATTGCCGCAAACAACCCGCTTCAACTGCACATCGTAATCGGCTGCACGCTTCTCGAGCAGTTTCACCTTGAACTCGTGAAGATCAAGCGAGGTGAGCTCAACCTGATGACCCATGATTCGTTGAGCATCGCTCTGGATAAGGACTGTCTTCGTACCACGGCCAGCGCCAACCTCAAGAACGGTTGAGGGCGTGGCGTTATCAAACAAAGCGCCTGCAACCGCCTGAGCTGCTGCATCGCTGACGAGGATCTTGCCTTCGTCGAACAAAGCACGAACGCTTTCGTCGGCGATGGCACGCGGATCGGACACGTGGTAGCAACCGACGATTTCCTTCTCGTCGATAAGCGCGGGACGAAGCGTGGCGCCTGCAGCCTCGAAAACGCGGGCTACTTCGGCGTCAGTCGCCTTAAGCGAATTCACGGAAATGAACAGCGGAGCAGGGTCGTTCGATGCGCGCATGAACAGAGCCGCTTCCTTCGCGCCAAGATCCTCAACCAACTTGCGAGCAAGCCATACGGGGAATGCATATACACGCGCAAGCGCTTCGATGTCGTGGTTCGGATCACCGAAGGGGAACGAATCCTTCATCTCGAGAATGCGGTGAAGGATGGCATTGCCCAAGCCAGAAGCGCTGGGAGAAACCGCACGAACGAGTTCGACGCCCTGATCAAGAGCAGCATGCGGAGTCTTGCCCAGGAAGATGATTTCATACGTGGAGATGCGCAGCGCGTCGCGAACATCGTCGAAGGCATCGGTGGGCTTGCGCATACCGCGGTTGATGATCTCGTCAAGAGTGCCGCTGGTGCTGACAACGCCAAGAACGAGCAACGTAGCGAAAGCGCGATCGGCTTGTGACATATCAGAAGCATCGATACGCCTCTCGATAAGGTCGTGAGCATAGGCGTTGCGCTTACGGACAGCACGAGTCACGTCTAGAGCGGCAAGACGTGCCGGACTAGCCTCGTTTTTGTAGAAGCGCTTCTCCATAGGCAGGGTCTCATCGTCAAGCTTCTCGCGCTCACGACGGACTTCCTCGTCCCTCATGCGCTCTTCATCCTGAGCGATCTCGCGAAGTTCACGGGTTTTCCTGCCCGGAGCAATATTGGAGCGCTCTCCCCTCTTCGGGTCAAGCTCGCCCCTATAGGGAGCAGCATCGGTGCCCATGATGGCGGCTACCTTCTGCTGATCGAACGCTTTCTTGTTCTTGTAAACGCGCTTGGCCTTGTTGTCCTGCGGCTTGAAACCGGGCTTGCCATTACCGCGCGGACTGGAGGAACGGGGCTTGTCGCCGAACTTGGCATCACGATTGGACTTGCCGAAATCGCGACCGTTTCCGCCCTTGCCTTTACGATCGAACTTGTCGTCACGCGTGCGGTCGTTGAATTTATCGTCGCGCTTATGATCGAACCTATCATTGCGCTTGCGATCGTTGAACTTGTCGTCGCGCTTCTTGCCATCGAATTTTCCGCCGCGCCTATCGTCGCGCTCGTAAGGCTTCTTGTAACCTTTCTTGAAGTCGGAACCGCCGCGACGATCATCACGGCGATCGCGTGACTCACCATCACGCTTGCCATAAGGACGACCCTTGGAACCGCCGTGACCCTTGGAACCGCCGGACTTACCGGAACCACCCTTGTAGCCACCTTTGCCTGCGCCGCCCTTGTAGCCGCCAGGTTTGCCACCTCCATGGCTGCGATTGGACGAGTATCCGCCGCTCTTCTTGCCGTCGTAATTGCTCTTTGGCTGATCAGCCATTACATAGCCCCCCAAGTCATGATTTTGTTCTTAGCACCTTGAATCCCTGCGCAAAATGACAGGGCGTCCATTTCTTTCTTTCCCTCGGGTTTAAGTGCGGTAACCCGAACCGCGCCGTTACCGGTCATAAGGAACAGCTTCTTTGCTCTGAATACCGCCCGACCAGGCTGAAGACCTTCGAAATACTGGGCGTCTTCGACAGAAGCGATCTCGCACGCCAAAACAGTCACGTTACGATCTTCGATCACCGCATGGGAAGGATGGGCATTGCTTGAAGCGCGGACCTTCCTGCATGTGGTTTCTGCATCGTCCGAAGGATCGAGATAAAGCTCGTGTTTATCGATTTTTGCAGCATAATTAGAAAGCGCATCATCCTGAACGCTCCATTTGGCCGTACCTGCCTCGATTTGGTCGAGGGCAAAAACCAATGCCTCTGCTCCGACTTCAGCAAGATCGTGTGAGAGTTCCTCATGATACTTCTCACCAATCGAAACGGCACGCTGCACGCAATAGGGACCGGTATCAAGACCGGCTTCCATTTGCATAATGCTTACACCCGTTTCAACATCGCCCTCAAGGATGCAGCGCTCTATAGGAGCAGCACCGCGCCAACGCGGAAGAAGCGATGCGTGAACATTGATGCATCCGAAACGCGGAAGTTCCAAAACCTCTTCGGGTAAAAGCGCACCATAAGCCACAACGCAGATAGCATCGGGATTGAGCTCTTTGATTCGCTCGAATGCAGAACCGTCCTTGAAAGACTTGAACTCGTCAACGAGAAACCCGTGCTCGAGTGCGACTGCTTTAACTGGAGACGGAAGGAGCTTCTTTCCACGTCCCGATACGGAATCGGGACGAGTGAAAACACCGAGAACCTCGTGTTTTGAATCCGCCAATACCGACAACACTTGTGCCGCGATATCAGGCGTGCCCATGAACAGGATCTTCATCGAACTCGCCTAGATGGACGTATCGCCGGGTTTGGCACCTGCGGCAATTGCGTTCTCATACTCGGTGACAGCAGCGATGCGATCGGCCGGCGAGCAGCTCTCGAATAGCGTCTTACCGTTCAGGTGGTCGATCTCATGCTGCAGGCACCTGCCAAGCAGACCATCGCTTTCGATCTCCCACAACTCGCCCTCAAGATCGAGATAGCGAACGCGAACCCACGGTTGACGAGTGATAGGAACGGTGATTCCGGGAATAGAAAGGCAACCCTCGCCATCGGTGATGGGCTCACCTTTGATTTCTACGATTTCCGGATTGAGAAGAACGATGGGATCGCGCGTTTCTTCATCCCAGTCGCAATCGACGACGATAATGCGCTTAAGCACACCAACCTGAGGAGCGGCAAGGCCGACGCCGTTGTTCTTGTACATGATGTTGGCCATCTGCTTGGAAAGACGCTTAAGGGTCTTGTCCTTTTTAGGGTCGCACGGCTCGCAAACCTGATTGAGCAGCGGATCCGGCGACTGCACGATCTTGATCACGCTAATATCCCATCTATAGTCGAGAACATCCCGAATTTATCAAATATCGCCCGTTGAAGGCCAGAAAATTATAACCCCATAACAGTCGCCCGCCCCACAAGGCAATCGCACTTCATGAAAGGCTGATAACAGCTTATTCGTAAAACACGGGAGCCTTATGTGCGCGCTTCTTGTCAGTCAATGTTTTCTGCATGCTGACGATGCTTTGGAACAAGATCTCCCGTTCTTCAGCGTCAAGGCCGTCATTTGCAGATAAGGTCATGCGCAATTGGCTGATGGAATCCTCCATATCACCGATTGAAAGCTCTTCAATAAGATACGTCGCCATCGCCTCTTCGTCATCGGAAGCGCTGCGCGATGTAGTCAGAATGCGCGAAGCCAAAGGAATATCGGTTGAGATACGCGAGACGAGCTCGGCGGGCATGATGGCGGGATTTGCCGCAAGCGAATCAAGCATGGCAAAAGCCAAACGAGAATGAACGTCCTCGTGCCATTGCGTCTGAGCGAGCGAGTCGGCATGAGCAAGGGCAAGAAGCGGGTTTTGAGCGCATAGCCCAAGCAACTCTCCCTCGAACCGACGGCGATTCACCTCGGCAGAAGATAAGCTCGGATGAGCGGGGGCCTTGGGAATGACCTGCTGCGAGGTAAGTGAGCCACGCAACCCACTTTGGGGAGCGTCATCCTCATCGAACCTGCGCGGCGCTTTAAGCTGCGAAAGCCGGGTGAGGACATCATCTTCCCTTGCTCGAACACGACCAGCGATTTGAACAGCGTAATCCTTTGCCAACAGGGAGTTCTTGATAGGCGCAAGGATGGAAAGCGCGTCGGTAAGTGCCGCGGTTCGTCCCTCCGCTGAAGACAAATCGTGCTTGGCTAGGCGACGCTCGATGCCATATTCGATAAGAGGTTTGGCATCGTGAACGAGCTGACGGAGATCGTCGGCGGAATGAGAGGCCATGTATTCAGCCGGGTCTTGATTGTCGGGAAGCGTGACAGCGCATAGCTCGATTTTGCTCCGACCAGCTTCGGGGGTCATGCTTTCATCTATGAACTGCAATGCCCTGTCTGCTGCCTTTTGACCTGCGGCGTCTCCGTCGAACAGATAAACGATCTTGTGCTGAGCATAACGCGAAATCAATCGAATATGATTCATGGTCAGCGACGTGCCAAGCGTTGCCACGGCATTCGTGATACCGCTTTCGTGCAGGGCGATAACGTCGGTGTATCCCTCGGTGATCAGGGCAATGCCGGTTGAAGTGAGCGATGCCTTTGCTTTGTCCAAGCCATAGAGCACGCGCGACTTGTGGAATAACGGCGTCTCCTGCGAGTTCAAATACTTTGGCTCGCCCGTACCGATTACGCGACCGCCGAAAGCAATGACTTCGCCTTGAGGATCGCGAATGGGAAACATAACGCGGTTGTAAAAACGATCCTGATAACGCCCGTTTCTGGAAACAGCGACGTTCGCTTCGACCATGTCGTTGAACTGGAAGCCCTTGCCTCTAAGATGATTGACCAGCTTCTGGTTGCCGGGAGCGAAACCGAGGTTCCAATCATTAGGAACGGATCCGCCAAGTCCACGGCCTGAAAGATATTCGCGGGCAGCCGCCGGCTGAGGGGACGGATCTCTCATCAGCTGAGTATGGAAGAATCTGGCAGACTCCTGGCAAATCTCTTGAAGCAAGGCGCGTTTCGATTGCGAGACGCCTCGACCGCGTTCGTTAGACGAAATTTCGATGTGGGCTCGCTGAGCAAGGGTGCGCACGGCATCGGGAAATGAAACCCCGTCGTGCTTCATCACGAACGAGAAAAGATCGCCGCCCTCACCACAGCCGAAACAATGCCAAAGCTGAGTTGAAGGGTCAAGTTTACATGAAGGCGTTTTTTCTTGATGAAAGGGGCAACAACACCAGTAATCGCGGCCACGTTGCTTTACCGGTGTATATTCAGAGAACAATGTGACGATGTCGGTGGCATCGCGAACTCTTTGAATATCCTCGTCTGAAATGCCGCCGGCCATGCTCTGATTCCCCTGAAACGTCTCGATGCTAAAAACGTGATCATGTTACCATGCGCCCGTATTGCAGTCCCTTTGGTTCGATCGATAGCTGATAAAATGCAGTAGTCGAAAAGAGGAAGCAAAGACCATGTCATCAACCCCCTATCTCAAGCTTGAGCCCAGTATCGAACGTCAAATTGCGAAGAACCGCGAACAGCACGTCATGAGTCCGTTCGCGTTCAAAGATGAAGACATCACGCGACGCGAAGAGAACCCCCACGATTACGGCACCATTGGAAGGCCGGCGTTTCGGCGCGATGTTGACAAG
>CAKTWD010000093.1 GCA_934630485.1 uncultured Eggerthellaceae bacterium
AGGTTGAGGAAAACGCGCATCATACTATTCAGTATCGCAAGCTCATCCCTCATGACAAAGTTGTGACCTGGGACGATCTTTCCCAACCGAAAATCGACCAGTACCTCATGATCCACAGCATGCTTTATCGCACCAGTGTTGTGCGCGAAAGCGGTCTGGTGCTTCCCGAGGGCGAGTCGTACATGGACAGCCTCCTTATGCTTAAGCCGTTGCGTTTCGTGAAAACGCTGTACTATCACGACTGCGATCTGTATTGGTACACCATCGGTCGCGAGGGGCAATCGGTTGAGCCCGCCGTGCTGAAGAAGCACATCAACGAGCAGATTCACGCAACGCATCTTGCCATTGATGGTTTCGACTACGCCGGACTGCAAGCTATTAGCCCGCGCCTTGCTAGCTGCAGCTTGCGCTACCTCTCGGCGATGATGACTGTTTCGTCCATTCATTTGTTCCAGATAAACACCCCCGAGTCCATCGCCGCCAACGATGAGCTGTGGGCGTATCTGAAATCAACCGATCCCGTTTTGTACCGAAGGCTTCACGCCACCTTCGCTGGACTTGTTTACAGGAAGACGGCATTTGGTCGCGCAGTCGCGAAGTTCGGCTACAACGTTGGTGCTAAGATCTTCAAGTACGCGTAACGCGCCGTCGATTAGAAGCAGACATGCCCGATTCCAATCAGAAAAAGACAGAGGACGTCCTTCTAGAGCCCAATCTCTTGAACGAGATCGCGCCCGAGACGGCTATGGAGCGTCCCCATGTGAAGGGTCGTTTCCTGAACATGGTGCTGTGTATTTTCGCCTTCGGCATGCTGATTGGCTACTTGGTGTTCGCCGGCGAAGGCGAGGACCTTGCCGACGCGCTTTCCACCATGCAGTGGCAATGGTTGCTGCTGAGCGTGGCCATGGTGGTTGGCTACTGGGTGCTTGAATCTGTGTGCATGCAGGTTTTCTCGTCCGACACGTTCCCCAAGTTCAAGTTCTCGAAAACGTTCACTTGCACGGTTATCGGTCAATACTTCAACTGCATTACCCCACTGTCCAGCGGCGGTCAGCCCTTCCAGGCGTACTATTACAGCCGCTTCGGCATGCCGCTTTCCAAGAGCATGCCCATGCTGCTGTGCCGTTTCGTCACGTACCAGGTTGCAACTAGCACGTTTTGCGCGCTCGTGCTTTTGTTCCGCTTCCATTACTTCATGGACGAGAACCCGGCGCTTATGGTGTTGGTTGTCATCGGGTTCATTGGCGGATTGGGTTTGCTGACCATGCTGCTGGCCGTTGCATTTTGGCGCAGCGGCATTCTGAAGCTGGTACGTTTCGGGTTCAATCTTGGTGCGAAATTGCACATCGTGAAAGATCCCGAGATCAAGATCGTCGAGACCACCAAGACCATCGACGACGCCTACGCCGAAATGCATTACCTGTTCAAGAAACCGAAGCTGTTCTTCAAAAGCATGGGCGTCACGTTCTTTCAGCTGCTTGAGTACTTCACCATCAGTTACGTCATCATGCGCGGTCTTGGCTGCAACGGCGATTACCTCACCGTTATCTCATGCCAGGCGTTCGTGTACATGATCTCGTCGTTCGTTCCCACGCCAGGCGCCATGGGCGCTGCCGAAACCAGCTACGCGCTGTTCTTCGGCGCCATCTATCCGAATGCATCTTTGGTTGCCCTCTCCACGTTCATTTGGCGTTTCTTGACGTTTTATTTCCCCATTGTTGTGGGCATGCTTGTCACGCTGACGGTGAACAGGCGTGAGAAGGCCGGTCAGGCCAGCAGTTTCAGCGTTATCAAATAGCGGCTTTTCGCCTCGTCGGGAGTGGCGGGCAGTTCCGCTACGAGATGAGCGCTAGCAGATCGGACATCGAGTTCACCGTGCCGCCGGGTCTTACGATCTCGCCGTCATTCACGATTAGGCACGGCACGCTCATGATGTTGTAGCGCTCCTGCAGGGCAGGGAAGTGCGCAATATCGTAGATCTCGGCGGTAACGTTGCCGTTCAGCGAGGCAACCTGCTCGACCGGGATGATGGTGTTGCGGCAGCGAAGGCAGTCAAGGCCCGCAGCAACCTGCAGGCGCATGGGGCCTTCGATGCTCAAGATGCGCTGCTTGTCCGCTTCATCTAATGAATCGCTTTTATTTGCGGCGCTGATCAGGCTCTCAACGAAGGGGTCGAACTCGTGTCCAAGGGGTGCGCCGTGGAACGCAAGTCCTGTCCAAGCGCCGTCTTCGCGGCAGATGTCGATGCGTGGAAGCGTCTGGGCTGAAGGGCTCTCTTCCATCTCAACGGCGATGGGGTCGAAACAGGCGTCTAGCTCGTTCATTAATTCGCGGAGCCTTTTCGAAACCGGGCGCTCGTCCAGTGAGACCTTGAGCACCAGTTTGGCTTTCATCTGCTGGGCGGCACGGGCAAGGATTTCGCGCATTTCTGCCGTAAGCAGGCTGTTCTCGGCATCGTCGGAACCTGCTGCAGTTTGGCGCACGGATGCCGCAACGGAGGTAGCGCGCTCGTTCTTCGGCGGTTGCTCCGGCGTGATGCCCGTTGTCTTGCGCGCATTCTCAAGGAATCGCTCTAGCTGGGTGGCGCAAGCGGCTGCCTGACCGACGGCGGTTGCCACCTGGCGAAGTTCCTTTCTGCATACGTCGCCTGCCGCGAAAAGGCCGGGGCACGACGTTTCTGAGCGCTCGTTCACTAGCAAGGAGCCGTCCTCGTCGCATTCCGCCAAGCCTTTGATCAGCGTGGTTGCGGGTTTTCTTCCTGCTAGCACGAACACGCCGAACGATTCATCGGGGTTTTCGGGGCGCCAGGTTTCGCGGCCTTTGGTGATGGTGTCTTCCAGCACAGCAGCGCGGATGGCGGTGTCGCCTGTGATACGCGTGACGCGCGTGCTGGGGAAGACCTCGATCTTCGGGTGTTTCCAGGTTGCTTCGGCAAGCGACTTCGCGCAGCTGAAGTCGCCTTTTCGCATGATAACGGTGACCTTCTTGGCGTATTTTGCCAGGAAGATAGATTCCTCGGCAGCCTGGTAGCCGCCGCCGATAACCAGTACTTCCTTCCCAGCGAACAGGGCACCATCGCAAGTTGCGCAGTATGAGACGCCGCGGCCCACGAAATCGTCTTCGCCGCCGAATCCGATGCGGCGGGGAGCCGCGCCAGTTGCCAAAAGAACGGCAAGGCAATGGATGTCGCCCTTATCGGTATGAACCGTTTTCACTGGCTCGTTCATGTCGAGTGCGGTTGCCTTGGCGATAAGGAGCTCTGCGCCGAATGATGCGGCTTGATCGAACATGGTGCGTGCGAGCTGCTCGCCCGACACGTTAGCGATGCCGGGGTAGTTGGCGATTTCGGTTGTGGTTGCCATTTGGCCGCCGAAACGCTCCTTCTCAATGACCAGTACGCGATAGCGTGCGCGGCCTAGATAGATCGCCGCCGTCAGTCCAGCGGGTCCGCCGCCGATAATCGCCACGTCGTAAACGCTCTCGTTGCTGTTGCTAGGCTGGGTCATCGTGTCCGCCCTTTCGGTCGTGTAGTTGAGGGAAGTTTAGCATGGTCGCCGAGTCATTTGGCGGGTTGATGGATTTGCGAGAGAAAGTGCCGCGCCCCTTGTCTGAGCAGTGTTGGGCGCCTGTTGGATTAACCCGCCCCGTTCGCCTGCGTAGTTGCACTCGGGTATCTTTCTTTACTAAGAACAATTCCCATTACTGACAAATTTGCTATACTGCGTAGTAATCAACGATGGCTCCGCAGCTTGCTGTCTTGCCGTCGGCATGGAAAGGAAGGCACGCTCATGGTTCTTCGTCGAAACACGCACCAGCGCGAACTGGTGTTGAACGCAGTCAAATCGCTTCACAACCACCCGAATGCCAACCAGGTCTTCGAATACGTTCACGAGCGCGACCCCAAGGTCAGCATGGGCACGGTGTACCGCAACTTGAATCTGCTTGCCGAAAGCGGCGAGATCCTATCAGTTCAGGCGCCCGGTGGAAATCATTACGATTTCCGAACCGACGATCATAGTCATGTCGTTTGCACTAACTGCGGTTGCATGGCCGATGCCATCATGGACTACGATTCCTCACTTGACGAAATCGCTCAACGGGAATCGGGTTATCAGGTTTCGGGACACTTCGTCGTGTTCGAGGGATTGTGCCCCGACTGCCAGTAGTGCTTCGCATAATTGCAGGTCAATCAACTGAAACGCCAGGCCGAATCGACCTGGCGTTTCTTTTTCATCAACCTATATATATGTGAGGATGAATTGAAAACCAGGCGAACCGGCGGCGTTGAAGCGTTGGATTCGGCAGGGTTTCGGCTAGATTCCTTAGCCTCGACAAAGCATGTCTGCCAGATATTGCAAATCGATTATTCCTATGATGGCGGCTGCACTGCCATCGGTTATCCCTATGAAAAATACGATTTGGCTCGAGTATGATTGAGGGGTAATGGGCGGTGGAGAGTCCACCGCAACAATATTAATCGCTTTAGGGAAAGGGAGTGCACTATGGGTAGGCCGACTATTTATCCTACTGGCACCACCATTTACGATCCGGAGAGGTGCCAGAACGGCTACACCGTTTTCACCGCACCTGGTAAGGGCGTCGCTATCATCAACATGAATGGCGAGATCGTTCGTTTTTACAAAGACGTTAATGGCTTCCCGCCCCGCGTTCTTCCCGGCGGCCATGTAATCGTCACCCGCGCTCCTCGTGGTGCTGCTTTCGGTTATCAGGACATGGGCGACCTTACCATGATCGATATCGATGGCAACGTCGAGTGGACCTTCAACAAGAACCAGGAAGTTGTCGACGATGGCGATCCTTACTGGAGCGCTCGTCAGCATCATGACTACCAGGTTTCTGGCAACCCCGTTGGTTACTGGGTCCCGGGCATGGATCCCGACCCCAACTTCGACAAGATGCTGCTCCTCACGCACAACGACGTGCGCAAGCCCAAGATCTCCCCGCAGCTCCTGCTTGAGGACCGCCTGATCGAGATCGACCGCGAGGGCAACATCCTCTGGGAGTGGAACATGCTCGACCACTTCAATGAGTTCGGTCTTGACGAAACCGCCAAGAACGCCATGTTCCGCAACCCCAACACCCAGCATGCTGGTCCCGAGGGTCAGGGCGACATCTTCCATGTGAACTGCGCATCTTACCTGGGCCCGAACCACTGGTTCGACGAGGGCGACGAGCGCTTCAACCCCGAGAACATCATCATGGACTCCCGCGAGGCCAATATCATGTGGATCGTTTCCCATGAGACCGGCGAGATTGTCTGGCGCGTCGGCCCCGACTTCACCAAGACCCCCGAGCTCCGTATGTTCGGCACCATCGTTGGTCCGCATCATACTCACATGATCCCCAAGGGTCTGCCGGGTGAGGGCCATGTCATGGTCTACGACAACGGTGGTTGGGCTGGCTACGGCGCACCGAACCAGTTCTCCAAGACCGGCGTCAAGGTTACCCGCCGCGACTACTCTCGTATCGTCGAGTTCGACCCCACCACGCTCGAGATCGTTTGGGAATACGACGGTGAGCCGCACGTCATGGACGGCGACTTCAACTTCAACGCCAACTACCACTACAGCCCGCTGACCTCCGATGCTCAGCGTCTGCCCAACGGCAACACGCTGATCTGCGAGGGCTGCTCCGCTACCATCCGCGAGGTTACCCCCGAGAAGGAAATCGTTTGGGAGTACCTGTACCCCGAGGTTGGCATGGCTCTGCTGTATCGCGCCTATCGTATTCCTTACGAGTGGATCCCCCAGCTTCCTGCTCAGGAAGAGGTTCCGGTCGAGCGCGTCGTTCCCGCCGAGTTCAAGATGCCCGGTGCTGCTTCCTCCGACTTCGAGAAGTTTGCTCGCGAGGTTGAGGGCGCTAAGGTTCCCGAGGGCACCATGGCTCACTGCGTTGAGAGCCTCGACTAACATCAGGCTTTTGCGGTCTCGCAAACCGCAATCATCTTCGGATGCACAAAGGGTTCGCAGCTTACGCTGCGAACCCTTTTCGTTTGCTTCGGGCGTACGGGGAC
>CAKTWD010000094.1 GCA_934630485.1 uncultured Eggerthellaceae bacterium
TCAGGTAACGCATAGCGCGGAAGCCGCCCGGGCCCGTGCCCACGATCGAGCGCATGTAGAAGTTCTCGACACGGTCGTCGGCAGTGTGCGCCGTGAAAATGCGCCCCTCGGAAACGGGCGCACCCACGTGGCGGCACAGGCTGACCAGCGCATCGTGCGCTGCGGCGTAGCGCTCACGACGTGCAACGGCCTCGATGTTGCCGCCTTCAGCAGCGGCAATGCCCGATACGTTGATCTCGCATGCGAACAGAGGGATCCCCAGCGCATCGGCAAGCTGAGCCGTGAACAGGGCATCGTCGTCGGCGTCGGCGCCACGCAGCTTATGGTTAACGTGAAGCATGGCAACAGGGCCGATGTCCCCCGCTCGAACAAGCTCGGCGGCAATGTACGCCAATGCGGTTGAGTCGGAGCCACCCGAAACCATCAACAACACCGGGGTCTCGCCGGTTGCAAGCCCGCGCGCGGCGATGACCTCGCGTGCGCTGGAAAGAACGTCCATACCTGCTTCCTATCTTAGAATCTGCTCGATCGATATAGCGTTGCCCATGCACGTGACCTTCGCGAAACTACCGCAGATCAACGGCATCGACGGGGGGATATGCCCGATATCGGCATCCATGATGATGGGCACGTGGTGCTTCTCGAGAATGCCGCACACAGCCCGATACGCGTCCAAGCCCAAAAACGGCTCGGTGCCGCAGAGCGGGCGGCCAAGCACGAAACCGCGCACCTTGTCGAACCAACCTGCGTTCTCCATTTGCCAAAGCGCGCGGCGAATGGACATGGGGTTCAGGTCGCACGACTCCAAAAACCAGATAACGCCGTCGTCGGCATAGCGCTCGTTGAACGCCTTCACTTGGTCGAACCGCGTTCCCACCAACATGGCAAGAATATCCATGCAGCCGCCCAGCAAGCGGCCCTCCATGTATGCGGCGCCATCGCCGATGCGCATCTCGCCGTTCGAAAGCACGCGCCTCAACGAGAGCGCGGTGCAGTTGTAGGGCGCCAAAGGATGCTCGGTGTCCTTCAACCCCTCGACCTCGTGACGCGGATAACTGTTCGCAACGATGTGGGGAACGCCCTCTTCATCCAAGAAAGCGCTGCTGCCGGACAGCGTGCCAAGCGCGTCTTCCACGCACTTATGCCACGGCTCCATGCCAAACGTTGAGGCGCAGGGGCCGTACACCGAGGCGACGTCGCACATCGTTGTTAACGTGAACGTGAGATTCGTGTTGTCGGAATAGCCCTCGAACCACGTGGGCTTCGCCGCACGCACGGCATCGAGGTCGACCTTGGCAAGCGTTTCGCACGCAAGCTCGCCGCCGCCGCACGCGATAAGCGCGGCGGTATCGTCGGCACAGTACATCTCGGTGAACTCGCGCCCGCAGCTTTCTGGCGTGGAGCTAATGCCGATACCGTCGCCCGCATATGCGTTGGGGCCCGGCTTCACTTCGTAACCGCGCGCCGAAAGCGCTTCAAGAGCATGGTCGAACGCAGTTCGATAGGGCTCGATGTTCGCGCCGAACGATGGCGCAGGAAACCCGATGGTCTCGCCCTGCGCGATGAATTCCGGATACCTCACGTTTGCCTCACTTCCCCAGCCCTCTGGGCCGTCGACTCTTAAAGGCGTCGATTCGAATAAGTATACAGATGGGATGGCGTCGGCACAGGAAAGCAACCCGAACAATGGCGCTACCTTCCGGCCGCTACCTGCCCTTGATGATCAAAGCCACCGTCTCGACGTGATTAGTGTGTGGGAACATATCCACGGGAACGACCTTCGTTGTTTCATAGCCGAGCTTCTGCAGATACGCCAGATCGCGCACCTGGGTTTCGGGGTTGCACGAGATGTAAACCACGCGCTGGGGAGCAAGCGTCGCCAGCGAGTCAAGGAACTCCTCGGTCGAACCCGCGCGCGGCGGATCCATGAACACGACGGTCTCACCCGTCGTAAAGCCAGCACTCGCAGCAGAACCTTCGGCCGAAGAAACCCCCTCGTCAGCCAAGCCGCCGGCGGCGGCGAATTCGCGCATGAACGCGCTTGCGTCGCCCACCACGAAATGAGCGTTCTCGATGCCGTTGTGGCGGGCGTTCTCGCGAGCGTCGCGAATGGCCGACTCGACCGAATCGACGCCTACCACCGAGCGGGCACCACGCGATGCCGCAACCAAACCAATGGTACCCGTGCCGCAGTAGGCGTCGATGACGTCCTGCGTCCCATCAAGCCCGGCAAGGTCGATGGCAGTGTTGTACAGAACCTCGGTCTGCACCGAGTTCACCTGGTAGAACGACTTCGACGAGATGCGGAAGCTCAGCCCGCACAGCGTGTCCAAAATGAATCCAGGGCCGTACAGGCGGTTCTCCTTCTCGCCCAAGATGACGTTGGTTTGGCGCGTGTTCACGTTCTGAACCACCGTGGTGATGAATGGGCAGCGGTGCACCAGCTCGCGGCAGAATGCGCGCGACGCGGGGAACTCGTCGCCGTTCGTAACCAGAGTAACCAACATCTCGCCGCTCTCGTGACCCACGCGAACCACCACGTGACGCATGAAGCCGACGCCCGTATCCTCGTCATAGGGCTCGATGCCGAACTTGCCCATAAGGTGCTTGATCTGACGAACGACCTGTTTTGCCTGCTCGTTTTCGATCAGGCAGCCGTCGGTGTCCACCAGCCTGTGCGAATGAGCCGCGTACATGCCGGTCTTGATCTCGTAGCGGGCGCCGCGCTTGCCGTCGGCAAGTCGTTTGCCGCGCGCAAACGGCGAGATCACCTTGTTGCGATAGCGATAAGGCTCGTCCATGCCCAAAACCGGGGCGAAGATGCTTTCACTCGCCACTGCATCATCCGCAACGAGGCCCGCATTGACGAACAGCTGGCGCATATATTCGCCCTTCGCTCGAAGCTGCTGGTCGTAGGGCTTGGCGATATGCTGGCACGCGCCGCACTTGAAGCTTGCGCCGCAGGGGTCGTCTTTAGAAGGCGCGGATGCGACAGGGCGTCTAACGTCGCTGCCGCGGCGGCCTGCGCCCTTGGCGACGCCTGAAAGGCTGCCGCCCTTTTTGGCCCCGTTCGCGGAATTCGAAGCGGCAGGGCGCTTCGCCTTCATCTTCTTCTTGCCCGCCCCGCTTGCCTGCGGCTTTTTCTTCGCCGTCTTCTTTTTCGACGCGGTATCGGATCGCTTCTGAGCCATCGGTACTCCCCTTGTGATTGAAAAACTAACGGCTATTTTACGATTAACGCACCGTTGACTTTCAGGGCGCTGACAAATACTAGAATGAAACGAGTATAGAGGTTGAACATGCGCGTTTTCAGCCCGCTTCGGGCAACGCAAAACCAACGAGAAACGAGGCCACCATGCCATTCGTCATTCGCTGGCTGGTCACGGCAATCGCCTGCGCCGCCGCCATCTGGATCGTCCCCGGCCTTACCGTCGCCGACGGCACCACCGGCATCATCGTGCTGGGCCTTATTCTTGCCCTGGTCAACACCAGTCTCAAGCCCATCGTCCAAATACTCAGCCTGCCGCTTACGTTCATGACGTTCGGCATCTTCTACCTTATCGTGGACACGCTGATGCTCTACATTGCCGGCTGGCTGTCAAACGGCCTGTTCAACGTGGGCGTCGGCATCGCAGGGTTCGGAAGCGCGTTCCTTGCCAGCATTATCATCAGCATCGTCTCGGCGCTGGTGAACGGGGCCGTGGCCAAGTAGCGAACACCCACCCAAGCACAGCACCGATTCAAACGAAGAAGTTAGGCACCCTATGCTCCAGCTCACCGATATCCGCAAGTCGTACACCACCGGCGATTTCACGCAAACGGCCTTGGACGGCGTCTCCATCACGTTCCGCGACAACGAATTCGCCGCTATTTTGGGCACCTCGGGTTCGGGCAAGACCACCATGCTCAACATCATCGGCGGCCTTGACCACTACGACTCGGGCGACCTGGTAATCGACGGCGTTTCCACCAAGGAATACTCCGATCGCGACTGGGACACCTACCGCAACCATCGCGTGGGCTTCATCTTCCAAAGCTACAACCTTATCCCGCACCAGACCATCCTGTCGAATGTGGAACTAGCCCTCACGCTTACCGGCGTCGAGCGTGCCGAGCGACGCCGCCGCGCCGTCGAGGCGCTCGAGCGCGTTGGCCTTGGCGAACACATGAACAAGAAGCCCAACCAGCTTTCCGGCGGCCAGATGCAGCGCGTCGCCATCGCACGTGCCCTAGTGAACGACCCCGAAATCGTCCTTGCCGACGAACCGACGGGCGCGCTTGACACCGAGACCGGCATTCAGGTTATGGACCTGCTGAAGGACATCGCGTCCGACCGTTTGGTCATCATGGTCACGCACAACCCCGAGCTGGCGCATCAGTACGCCACGCGCATCGTCAACCTGAAAGACGGCCACATCATCGGCGATAACGACCCCGTTGTCGCACCAGACGATGCAGGTCGCGCAGCCTCAGCAGGCGCTACCGCAAGAACCGCTGGCAAAGCGAAAAAGCCTGACAAAAAGGCCAGCATGTCGTTTCTCACGGCGCTGGCGCTGTCCTTCAACAACCTTATGACCAAGAAAGGCCGCACCGCCCTTACCGCGTTCGCCGGCTCCATCGGCATCATCGGCATCGCCTCCATCCTGGCGCTGTCAAACGGCGTGAACAACTACATCGCCGACACCGAGGAAGAGGCACTTACCAGCTACCCTCTTACCATCACCAAATCGAGCTTCGACTTCACCGCGCTTATGGGCGGCATGAGCGGCTACATGACGGGCGAAGACGCTGACAACGTCGACAAAACCGCCGAACGCACCTCCAGCACGCCCATCCCCGAATCCGCCATCATGAGCGACATGTTCGCCAAGGTTAAGAACAACGATCTAGTCGCGTTCAAGAACTACCTTGAGAACGGCAACTCGGGCATCGACCAGTACGTCCATACCATCCAGTACAACTACGGCGTGGAGCCGCAAGTGTATATGGCCAATCCCGAAGAGAACGGCATCAACCAGTTGAACCCGTCATCGATGGCCGCCATCTTCCAAAACGGCGTGAGCACCTCGTCTCTTTCGACCGGGTCCTCCAGCATGTCGGCATTCCAAGAGATGCTGGACAACCAAGACATCATCGAGTCGCAAATGGAAGTGGTCGAGGGTCGCTGGCCTGAAAGCTACGACGAGGGCGTGCTTGTTCTTTCCAAACAGGGTCATATCAGCGACTACACCTTGTACAGCTTGGGTGTTTACGACCCGACCATCATGAAGAACATGGTCACCGACGCGCTTTCCGGCAGCGAGGTAACCGTTCCAGAAGTCAGCAAGAACTTCACCTACGACGACGCGCTGAACCTTGAGTTCTCGATTGTGCCCGCAAGCGCGAAATACCAGTACAACGCCGAGCAAGGCACCTGGACCGACATGTCCAAGGACACCGAGTACATGACGAAGCAGGTGAACAACGGCATCAAGCTGAAGATCGTCGGCGTTGTGAAGCCCACCGACGTTTCCACGGCGCATGCGCTGGGCGAGGGCGTTGCCTACACCCCCGCGCTGATCGATCACCTCATCGACGCAGCCGCAGGCTCCGACATCGTGAAGCAGCAGCTTGCCAACAGCGAGACCGACGTGTTCACCGGCAAGTCGTTTGAGGAGCTGCAAGACGACCAAGAGAGCGGCTTCGACATGCAGTCGATGTTCTCCATCGACGAGAACGCTTTGAAGAACGCGTTCAGCTTCGACACCAGCGCGCTTTCCAACAACACCGACGTGAGCCTTGATCTATCGGGCATCGACATGTCTTCGCTCAGCGGCGACATCGACGTCTCCAAGATCGACACCAGTGCGCTTAGCCAGTCGTTCAGCCCCGAGGTTATGGCGAAGATCCTGGCAGGAGCCCCGCAGTTCGACATGTCGAAAGTGAAGGCGGAAATCGACCCCGAACAACAGAAGGCGCTGAATCAGGCACAGGGGAAAATGATGACCGATTTCATGTCGTTCATCA
>CAKTWD010000095.1 GCA_934630485.1 uncultured Eggerthellaceae bacterium
GCTCTGACACGCTTATGCGCCCGTCCGACAAGGCATTTCGCGACAACTCGTATCAGGCGCTGCTGATGGCCGCTGCCATTGCGATGATCCTGGCTTCCATCATCGGCTACCTGTTCGCACGAAGCCTGGTTCGGCCAGTCAAACGCATTTCCGACACGGCGGAGGCCATGAAGGAAGGCGACTTCAAGGCGCGCACGAATCTGACCGGTGACGACGAGATCGCCCGTCTTGGCCAGACCTTCGACGCCATGGCCGACAACATCGAGCAAAGCTACGAGCTTGAGCGCCGTCTCACCACCGACGTCGCGCACGAGCTGCGCACGCCTCTTATGGCGATCCAGTCCACGGTCGAGGCCATGGTTGACGGCGTGTTTCCCGCCAACGAGGAGCACCTTGCCGTGGTCAATTCCGAGGTTCAGCGCCTAAGCCGTCTGGTCGATTCGCTGTTGAAGCTTTCGCGTTTGGAGAACCGCTCGAACGCGATGAAGGCCGAGTTGGTCGATGTCGGCGAGCTTATCTCCGCCATCGTCATGACGCATCAGGCCTACGTCGAGGACTCGGGTCTTTCGCTTGAGTACCACGCCGATCCTGACACCTACGTCATGGGCGATCCCGATATGATCCGCCAGGCCACGGCGAACCTCATTTCGAATGCGGTGCGCTACACCCCCGAGGGCGGCCACATCACCGTCAGCGTGAAGCGCGGCGACGCGATGGCCTCCATCGCTGTTCAGGATACGGGCATTGGTCTTTCGCCCGACGAAGCCAAGATGGTTTTCCAGCGTTTCTGGCGCGCGGATGCCGGCCGCAACCGCGCAAGCGGCGGTTTGGGCATCGGCCTTTCCGTGGTGAAGGAAATCGTCGATCGTCATGAGGGTTGGGTCGAAGTGGACGGCCGAAAGAACGAGGGCGCCTGCTTCACCATTTACATCCCGTTGTACGATCGCAAGTCCAAGCAGCAGAAGAACCCGTCCAAGGCCAAGGCGATGCGCAAGGCCGCCGAGCGTGCGGGAATGTAACAGCCTGATCGGAAAAAATAGGCACCAAGCGCCTTTGAATCCCAAGTCGGTGATTTTTAACGCAGTCGTTCCAACTTAGGAAGCGGAAGGCGCATAATAGGAACTATCGTCAGAAACCTTCTAGCAAAGGGGTACGTCACATGACCGTGATCGACATCAAGCCCGACGCACAGGGCAAGGTCCGCGACATCTACGACTTGGGCGACAAGCTGTTGATGGTCGCAACCGACCGCATCTCCGCGTTCGACTACATTCTGGACAGCGAGATCCCCAACAAGGGCCGTGTTCTCACACAGCTTTCGTTGTTCTGGCTCGACCAGATGAAGGATGTCGTCGACAACCATCTGATCAGCGCCGACGTGGCCGATCTGCCCGAGCAGTTCAAGCCGTACGCCGACTATCTGAACGGTCGCTTCATGCTGGTGAAGAAGGCCGAGATGTTCCCCGTCGAGTGCATCGTCCGCGGTTACCTGGCCGGCAGCGGCCTTAAGGAGTACGAGGCCAACGGCACTGTCTGCGGCATCGAGCTGCCCGCGGGCCTGGTGAATTCCTCCAAGCTCCCCGAGCCCATCTTCACGCCTTCCACCAAGGCCGAGATCGGCGGCCACGACGAGAACATCAGCTTCGAGCGTTGCGTCGAGCTTATCGGCGAAGAGAACGCCACCGCACTGCGCGACCTGGCCATCAAGATCTACTCCCTCGCTCGCGACCATGCCGCCGAAAACGGCATCATCATTGCCGACACCAAATTCGAGTTCGGCGTCATCGACGGCAAGATCGTCCTTGCCGACGAGGTCATGACCCCGGACAGCAGCCGCTTCTGGCCCGGTGACGAGTACGAGCCCGGCAAGAGCCAGCCCAGCTTCGACAAGCAGTTCCTGCGCGACTGGCTGACCGCCAACTGGAATCGTCAGGGCAACCCGCCTGCTCTGCCCGAGGAAATCGTCGAGAAGACCAGCCAGAAGTACATCCAGGCTTACGAGAAGATCACGGGCCAGAAGTTCCCGTTCTAATCGAAGCGATTGGATCCGCCGGGCTTCGCGTCATTCGAGCTTGCAAGGGTCGCCCCTCTCCTAGAGGTGGGCGACCTTTTCTTTTGGCGGTTTTCGGTATAGTCGGTGACTTGTAAAACAGATGTGTAACAGTCTGATAATACCCATGTGGTGAAAAACTCACTTGATACAATGTTCCGACGTAAACCGACCGAAGGGTCCTAATCGAAGGTCCAACGAAGTTATAAAGGAGGGAACCGTTCGTGCGCAACGTCTTTCGCGTGTTGTTCCGCGATCTGAAGCGTATCGCCAAGGCGCCGGCCAGTTGGTTCGTCGTCCTGTTCTTGGTGGTGCTTCCGTCGTTGTACACCTGGTTCAACGTCATTGGATTCTGGGACCCTTATAGCAATACCGGCGAGCTTCGCGTATGCGTGGTGAACGAGGATGCGGGCGCCAACGACGAGACGCTCGGCGATCTTCAGTTGGGCGACCAGATCGTCCAGCAGCTCGAGCAAAACGATCAGCTCGATTGGGATATAACCGATCGCGACACCGCAATGGATCTGCTGGAAAGCGGCAAGGCGTATGCGGTGTTCGTTGTGCCCGAGAATTTCAGCAGCGACATGACCACCATCCTCACCGACTCGTTCCAGCAGCCCAAGCTCGAATACTACGTGAATGAGAAGCTGGGCCCGGTTTCGCCGAAGATCACCGATACCGGCGCCTCCACGTTGGATTCGACCATCAACGAGACGTTCATCTCGACGGTCACCTCGACCGTTGCCCAGACGCTTAACGACTCGCTTGCGGAATCGCAGGCGCACTTCGATTCGTCGAAGTCGACGGTCGTCGCCGAGCTCGATAAGGTTTTGGCCGATCTGGATGCAGCGCGCAGCGCCATTTCCCAGCTTGATCGGGCGTCAACCGACGGCATTGACAAGACGCACGAGGCGAAGTCTGCTCTTGATCAGGCGAAATTCCAGATTTCCGACATGTCCCTGGCTCTAAGTCAGCTCGCCACGCTCACTGCCACGGTGAACACCGAGATGAATAAAACGGTGTCAAGCCTGTCCACGGCGCTGGACAAAGGTTCGGCCATGATCTCGTCTGCTGCGGCGCAGGCCAATACCGTCATCGGCGATTCCGCGGCGAACATCGTCTCGGCCGAGGCCTCGGTGAAACAGGCGGCTGAATACAGCAAGGCGCTTGTCGAAAGCAATCAGGCACTTATCACCGAGCTGCGCTCAATGCAGGAAGACATGCCCGAAGGCGACCAGAAGAAGTTGCTCGGCGATGTCATCGATACGTTGGAAACCGCGAACAACAACGCATCGACACAGGTGGGCATCATCGAGCAAACGGCCACCGACGTTTCGAATTCGGCTCAGTCGGTTGCTTCGGCGTCGAACGCGATAAACGATTCTGTTCAGACCACCATCAAGGCCACGGACGACTACCGCACGGTGCTGTCCACGCAGACCGTCCCGCAAACCAGCGCGGCGCTTGCCACCATCAGCGCCACGTCCAACAGCCTTGCCGGCACGGTTGCTCAGCAAACCGCGCTGGTCGATCAAACCGCTCCGGTGCTCAACCAGCTTGAGGGCACGTTGTCCACCACGTCGGGCGCCTTGACGCAGACCGACGCCTTGTTGGCCGATGCCCAAACCGAGATCGACAACGTGCGTACCGACGTTGTCGCGCTGAACACGTCAGGCAAGCTAGGCGAGCTGTTCGGCGACGATGGCTCCATCGACGTCGACAAGGTTGCCGACTTCATGCAGTCGCCGACCAAGGTCAAAACCGAGGAGCTATACCCGCTAAACGCATACGGCTCGGCCATGGCGCCGCTTTTCATCAACCTCACGCTGTGGATCGGCGTGTTCATGTTGATGGTCATCATGCACGTCGAGGTGGATGACGAGGGCATCAAGAACCTCACTATCGCGCAGCGCTATTTGGGCCGCGGCCTTCTGTTTGCCATCATGGTTTCGCTTCAGGCGATTATCTGCATTACCGGCTGCCTGTATCTAGGCGTGCAAACGGTGTCGGCGCCTGCACTGTACATCACGGCGATAGCCTGCTCGCTTACGTACTTGGCCATTCAGTACACGCTGTCTACCACGCTTCAGCACGTGGGCAAGGGCCTCTGTGTGATCATGGTGTTCGTTCAGATCCCCGGAGCCACGGGTTTGTATCCGGTCGAGCTGACCACGCGCTTCTTCCAGACGATCTACCCGGTGTTTCCCTTCACGTACGGCATCAACGCCATGCGCGAAACGGTGAGCGGTTTCTACGGGAGCGCTTGGACGAACGACCTGGCCATGCTTGCCCTGTTCTTCGTAGTGTTCGTGCTGATCGGTGTGTTCGTCAGGCCGTTCCTCACCAACACCAACCTCATGTTCGCGAAGCAGCTTACCGAAACCGACATAATCAATCACGAGACGGTGCACCTGCCCGAGCGCCGTTATCGCGCGACGCAGATCATCCGCGCCATGTCCGACCATGGGGAGTTCCGCGCTTACCTTGACGAGCATTCGGCGCGCTTCTTCAGGTTGTACCCCAGGCTCAAGCGTGATGCCATCATCTTCGGAATCGGCGTGCCGGTCGTGTTCACCACGGCCATGGCGTTCCTGAGTCCCGGCAAGAAGGTCGTCGTGCTTACCGTATGGCTGCTTTGGCTTGTGGTGGTCATTGCGTTCTTGCTGGTTGTCGAACATATTCGCGACAGTCTTGAAAGGCAGGCCGCGCTCAATGCCATGTCCGATGCCGAGCTGCGCGAGCTGTTCTCGGCACGCAACCGCATCAGTGAGAAGGAAAGCGCCCATCAGGCGGCTGCTGCTTCCGTTGAAGGGGGAGAAGGCCGATGAGGAACGCATGGGAGCTGTTCAAGGGGGATCTCAAACGCCTGCGTGGAAACGTGGTCACCGTCATTTGCGTGCTGGGCATCATCGCCTTGCCGTCCATTTTCTCGTGGTACAACATGATCGCAAGCTGGAACGTGTTCGAGAACACGGGCAACTTGTCCGTTGCCGTTGCCAACACCGACGAGGGGTACAAGAGCGATCTGGTGCCCATCAAGGTGAGCGTCGGCGATCAGGTGGTGTCGGCGCTACGGGCGAACGACCAGATCAACTGGGTGGTCACAACCGAGGAAGATGCTATCGACGGTGCACGTTCGGGTAAGTACTACGCTGCCGTGGTCATTCCCGAAAGCTTCAGCCGCGACATGATGACGTTCTACTCCGATGACGTTCAGCATGCGCAGATCGTCTATTACTCGAACGAGAAGAAGAACGCCATTGCGCCGAAGGTTACCGACCAGGGTGCCGATCAGGTGTCGTCCCAGGTCAACCGGGTATTTATGGAGACGCTGTCCGACGCTGCGCTTGCGATTGCGCAAGATCTTCTGAATTATGCCGACACGAACGACGTTGACGGCGCCATTGGCGACCTTGGCGATCATGTCGAGGTCCTGTCCAGCCAGATGACGCGTGCTTCGTCGGTTCTGCGCGCGTATTCGTCGATCCTGGGCTCATCGCGCGATTTGGTCAGCAGCTCTGCCGACCTGCTTTCCCAGGCGAAGGAATCCGCTTCGGAGGTGTCGTCTCAGGTCGAGCAGGTGAAAGGCTCGGGTGAGAGCATCATCTCGGCCATGGACTCGGCAACTGCTGCACTGTCGCAGGCGGTGGAAACCAGCTCGTCGACGTTCGGTTCGGTTCAGTCTGCCGTTGACGCGGCCTTCGACTCGGCTGACGCCACCACGGAAAACACCGCATCGTCGTTGCACCTGACAGCCGCGAACTTGCGCAGTCAAGCGGGCAATTATTCCAACATCGCCGATCAGTTTGCCGCCATGAAGGGCAGCCTTCCCGACGACAGCCAGCTTGCCGTTGAAGCCATGATCCTTCAGATGCGCTCCACGGCGGCGTTGATGAACACGCTCGCGGACGGCATCGACCAGTCCGCCGATGACATGGTTG
>CAKTWD010000096.1 GCA_934630485.1 uncultured Eggerthellaceae bacterium
GCGCTCCGAAGCCGAGCTTCGCGGCACCGTCGGCGTGGTGTTCCAGTATCCCGAGCATCAGTTGTTCGCGGAAACCGTTTACAAAGACGTGGCGTTTGGCCCGCGCAACCTGGGGCTTTCCGATGACGAAGTGGACGAGCGCATTCATCGCGCCCTTGAGCGCGTCGGCCTTGATTTCGACGCCGTGTCGCAGAAAAGCCCGTTCGAGCTTTCGGGCGGACAACAGCGTCGCGTCGCGTTCGCAGGCATCCTTGCCATGGAGCCGTCAGTTCTGGTGCTCGACGAGCCCGCCGCGGGTCTTGACCCCGCGGGCCGTCGTTCCTTTCTGCAGCTTATCGCGCGCCTTCACAAACAGGAGGGCCTGACCGTGGTCATGGTTTCGCACAACATGGATGATCTTGCTGCCATGTGCGATCGCGTTCTTGTCATGAACGAGGGCTGTCTGCAATCGGTAGGCGCGCCTTCCCAAGTGTTCTTGAATGTCGAGGGCTTGCGCTCCATTGGCCTTGGCACCACCAGTGCCCAGTCAATGGCGGTCAAACTTGCCGAAGGCGGGATGCCCATTGTCGCGGGTAGGCTTTACGACGTGTCTGCGCTTGTTGAATTGGTTGCCGGCGTGACAGGTGGCGATGCCCGATGAGCACGGGATTCAGCTTTGGCAGCTACGTCCCTGGCAATAGTTGTATTCATCGCATCGACGCGCGCATCAAGCTAACTCTTGGCATCGCGTTCATCGTGGCGCTGCTGTGCGGTCACACGTTTGCTTCGCTGGGCATTGCCGCGGCGTTCGTTTTTCTGACGTACGTGCTTGCGCGCATCCCCGCAGGTAAAGCGCTTCGATCGCTTGCGCCGTTGATGGTGATCGTGCTGATCGTTGTGGTCTTGAACTTGTTTACGCAGCAGGGCGGCGAGACGCTTGTCCAGCTTGGCATCTTCCGCATCTCGATGGGTGGCGTGCAGGCTGCCGGCTTCATGGGTGTGCGCCTGACGGTGATGATGCTGGGCATGAGCCTGATCACCCTTACGACGCCGACCATCGAGCTTTCCGAGGCCTTCGAGAAGATGCTCGCACCTTTCGCACGTTTTGGGCTGCCCGCCCACGAGCTGGGAATGATCATGGGCATCGCGCTGCGCTTCATGCCCCAGTTCGCCACCGAGCTGGCGACGGTCTATCATGCGCAGGTCAGTCGCGGTGCGCGCCTGTCCAATAGTCCCGTTCACGGCGTTCGCATGGTCTCGTCGCTGATGATCCCGCTGTTCGCAAGCGTGTTCCGCCATGCCGAGACGCTCTCGTTCGCCATGGACGCACGCTGCTATCACGGCGGCGAGGGTCGCACGCATTTGCGTCCGATGAAGCTCACGGCGCTTGACGCCATCGTCACGGCAGTTATGGCGGCGCTTGTGGTGCTGGTTGTTTTGGGGAACGCGTTCTAGCGACGATACGTTCCGATAACGGAATGCCTGTTGGTGTTCCTTTGTGTTATCATCGGCTCATCCGTTCGATGCGAAAGGGAGCCGATGGCGCGTTTGCTCATTGTCGAAGATGACGTCTCGCTGCGAGAGAATCTTGTGCGTATGCTGCAGCTTAAGGGGCACGAGTGCCTTTGCTGCGAGTCGTTTACGAACGCCGCGGCCGAAGTCCTGTCCGCTTCCCCCGACTGCATCCTTCTTGATTTGTCGCTTCCCGGCGCGTACGGCCACGAGATTTGCCGCGCGGTCCGTCAGGAAAGCGATGTTCCCATTATCGTGCTGACCTCTTTCGATAGCGAGTTCGACGAGGTCATGAGCATGAACGTCGGCGCGGATGACTACGTGGTCAAGCCGTATCGCCCTGCCGCGCTGCTTGCCCGCATCGACCGCGTGCTTGCCTGCAGCGGCTCTGCCGATTCGGCGCGCAGGCAGCTGGAACGCGACGGCGTTTTGCTTGATCCGGTGCGAGCTGAGGTGTCGTATCGCGGCAAGAGCGTGGAGCTTGCGCGCAACGAGCTTCTGATCTTGCGCGTTCTTATGGAAAACGCGGGCTCCATCATCTCGCGCAGCGAGCTGATGGACGAGCTGTGGCAAACCGACGCGTTCGTCGACGACAATACACTCACGGTGAACGTGAACCGCCTGCGCCGTAGCCTTCGGTCAATTGACGTGCCCGACGATTTCATCACCACTCGCCGCGGATTGGGTTACGTGGTTAAATGAGCAGCTATCCTCGGGAGAAGCCCGCGCGTAATCTCGTCGATTGCGGCTATTCTTTCGGCGCATATCTGCGCTCACGCTCGAGTTTCGTGGTTGGTGCGATTGCCTTGGCGGTTGTCATTGCGGGCATCATGGTTGTGACCAGCTCGAACGCTTCCTCAATCGCGCTTGTTTCCATCTGCGAAGTTCTGTTCGCCTGCATTGCGCTCGTTGCTAGGTATTTACGCGACCGCGAGTTTTATCAGCAGTTGGACTTGTTCTGCGATTCGCCCGACAATGCGCGTTACCTTTCGTCGATTTTGGACGAGCCGCGCACGTTGGAGGGATCCATCGCCTATCATGCGCTCGCGGTACAGGGCAAAGCTGCCTCTGACGAGCTGGCAGCGCGTTCGCGCGACATGAAGGAATACCGCGATTACATCGAGCTTTGGGTGCACGAGGCCAAAACGCCCATCGCATCGGCGCAGCTTGCGCTTTCGAGTCTCCACGGACCCGGCATCGATGAGGTGCGCGGCGACCTTGATCGCGTCGAGTCGCGCGTTGAACAGGCGCTGTACTATGCCCGCTCGGCAACGCTGAGCGAGGACTTCTCTATTGAAGTGCTGAACCTTGCTGCGCTCGCGCGTAAAGCGTGTCGTCAGAGGTCGCGCACTCTTATTGGCGCGGCTGTTTCGCTTGATTTCGCGATTGACGATGAGCTTGAGGTGCTGGCTGACGCGAAGTGGGTCGACTTCATCATCGGCCAGGTTCTGGAGAACTCGGCGAAGTACGGTGCGAAATCCATTCGTTTCAAAAGCGCCGTGAAGGGGGCAGGCACGAAGGACGGCTGCGTTGAGCTGTCGATAAGCGACGATGGCGACGGCATATCCGCTGCCGACGTGCCGCGTGTGTTCGATCGGGGCTTCACGGGAAGCCAGGGCCGCACGCACCATAAGGCAACGGGCATGGGTCTTTACCTGGCTGCCGTTGCCTGCGACAGAATGGGGCTTGGCCTGCGCATTTCTTCGGAAGAAGGGCAGGGAACGACCGTTACGTTGATCTTCCCGCTTGACCGCACGCGTATGGACTTAGCTGCTAATCTTACAAGATCGTAAGATTGCGGTAAGCTGCTTCGATGGCTCCGTTTTCGCAATCGCCGCATCATGGGGATATGTCGAACTGAAGAGAAAGGAATCCTCATGTCTGTGGTTACTGCAACCCCTCCTACGGGCATTGCGAACGCGGATCAGTCTCATAGCCGCAATGTCCTGCTTTCCGTGCGCGACGTTCAGAAGGTGTACGGTTCACGCGAGGCCGTCACGCGCGCACTTGACGATGTGTCGTTCGATATCTGCGAAGGCGAGTTTGTTGGCGTGATGGGTCCGTCGGGATCGGGCAAGAGCACGCTGCTGAATTGCATTTCCACTATTGATACCGTGATCAGCGGAAACATCATCTTGAACGGGCTTGACATCACGCAGTTGCGCAGCCGCCAGCTGTCTAAGTTCCGCCGTGACGACCTGGGCTTCATCTTTCAGGACGCAAACTTGCTGGACACCCTGACCGGTTTCGAGAACATCGCCTTGGCCCTTACTATCAAAGGCGAGAAGGCCGACGCTGTTCGTGCGAAGGTCGACCGTACCGCCGACTTGCTGGGCGTGGCAGATGTCCTGCAGAAATACCCGCGTCAGATGTCGGGCGGTCAGCGCCAGCGCGTAGCCGCGGCACGCGCCATCGTTGCCGACCCGAAGCTAGTTTTGGCCGACGAGCCCACGGGCGCGCTTGACTCGCGCAACGCCGCTGTTCTTCTTGAAACCCTTGAGGTTCTGAACGCGAAGCTGCACGCCACCATCATGATGGTCACGCACGACGCGGTCGCAGCCTCCTATGCCGACCGCATCCTGTTCATCAAGGATGGCAAGCTGTTCAACGAGCTGCGCCGCGGCGATGACAGCAGGACCGATTTCTATCAACGTATCCTTGAGGTCCAGGCATTCCTTTCCGGCAAGCAGGGCGATTCGCCTGCGGTTGGCTTCGTCGCTTCGCACGTCTCTGCGTTTCGCAAATAGGCGGTGGCCATCATGTTGATGAAACTTGCCTTGCGCAATGTGCGCCGCAGCATGCGCGACTACGCCGTGTATTTCGTTACCCTCGCTTTGGGCGTGGCGGTGTTCTATGCCTTCAACGCCATCGAGGACTCGCGCGTGCTCTTCGAGGCTCAGGAAGGCGCCGCGAACGTGTTCCTGGCGTCCGGCGCGAGCATTTTCGATATCCTTTCGCAGATCATGGCCTATTTCAGCGTCGTCGTCGCCGTGGTTTTGGGCTTTTTGGTCCTATACGCCAACCGGTTCGTGGTTCGGGCGCGCAAAAAGGAGTTCGGCACGTACCTGCTGCTGGGCATGAGCCCGCGCCAGGTTTCTTCGGTGGTGTTGATGGAAACGCTGATCGTCGGCGTGATCGCGCTGCTGGCGGGTCTTGGGCTGGGCTTCTTGATTTCCCAGGCAATCGCCTTCGCCACGGCGGGCCTCATCGGCGTGGCCATCAGCGACTACCATCTGCTGTTCAGCGCCCGCTCCGCCGAGCTGACCTTAGGGTGCTTCGCGCTCATCTTCGTTGTGGTTGCCTTGTTCAACGCCGTGCAGATTTCGCGCTGCAAGCTTGCCACGCTGCTTTCCGCCAACTCCCGCAGCGAGCGCATGCCTGTTCGCAACCCCCTCATCTGCCTCATCGTGTTCGTGCTATCGTGCCTGATTCTGGCAAAGGCGTACGCCGAGCTCAACATCGACGGCCTCGTTTACTTCGGCGAGCACTTCCGAATCGCAACCGCGCTGATGCTTATCGGCACGCTGGGCCTGTTCTGGTCGGCGTCAGGATTCTTCATCCTGCTGGTCCAGCGCTTGCGAGGCGTCTACTTCAAGGGACTGGCCATGTTCACCATGCGCCAAATCGCAGCGAAGGTGAACACCGCGTTCGTGTCGCTGTGGGCGGTTACCGTTCTTCTGTTCTTCAGCATCGTCGTATTCTCAACGGGCTTTAGCCTGGCGTCGGTGTTCTCCGATCAGCTGGAAGAAAATACCCAGTTCGATGCCTCCATCCGCGCAAGTTTCATGGCGTTGGACACGTCTAGCATGGAGTCGGTTCCGCCCGAGCAGTATGGCGGATACGAGGAAAAGAAGGCCATGATTGACGAGGTCAAGGCCCAGAGGGACGAGATTCGCAGCCTATGGCAGGCAAACGGCGGCTCAACCGCTGCGTATATGAAGTCGCTCATTCCCGATTGGAGCGAACGCGTGACCGGCTCGGCTCAGGTGGACACGTGGCTTGCGAGCGATCTGACGAACAAGCAGCTTGCCGATGCTTGCGGCTTCACGCTTGAGCAGATCGGTTCCGACGAGAACTCTAGCATGGCTGACGAAGGCGTGCAGTACGTGACGTTGTCGCAGTTCAACGCTGCGCGCCAACTTACAGGCGAAAAGCCGATCGAGCTTGCCGTCAACGAGTACCTGGTCGACAACACGGTCGACAAATCTGCCGACTACGCGAAAGCCCTTGGTCAGAAAGGGCGCACCA
>CAKTWD010000097.1 GCA_934630485.1 uncultured Eggerthellaceae bacterium
GAAGGCCAACAAGCCACGTGATAAGGTTCCAAAGGATAGCGCCGATCAAACCAGCAAGAATAAATGCGGGCGCGATGGTCACAACTTGCTCGTTGATGATGCCACCCGAGATGGTTTTGGCAACCTCTGTTGAAAGAAACGCGCCGATCAGGTTCAACGTTCCCGCTGCCATAACGGCTGTCTTCGGCCTGAGGGCGCCCGTGGCAATGGAGGTCGCCATTGCGTTCGCCGTGTCATGAAACCCATTCGTGAAGTCAAAGATGAGCGCTGTCGCGATCACCAGGCACACCACGACCATGGTTGTTGGATCCATTTGCTTTTATTCTCCCTTCACATGCGCGCTTTGTTTACGCGACGCCTCTTTGCCCTTATCGGGCTTGGGCAAGGCTCCTCTCCAAAAGGTTTCTTGCCATTACGGGAATCGAGTCTAGAAAGGCTGTGTAAAGCGAATGTAAGACGTGTTTAAGGGCAAGGTAAACGCTAGCAATGCACACTATTTCGTCCTAAAACGACCACCCGAGAAGCCCAATAACCACAACGGATAAGGCAATCGAACAGGTGAAGAAATCGCCTTCCGTAACGCGACGCAGTGCTTGACCTGCGGTTTTCTTCACCACACAGAAGCCCGCCAAAACACAACGCCCAATATCGCGAGACACCGTAGAACGGTAGATTTTCGTTAGATAGGAAACGCGGCAACGATTGCCGATATAATATGCAAGGTTATACACATGAAGCCGCATGCCATAATGCGGCGTGACAAGGGGAAGCTGCATGGCCGACAATCAAACCGCTGTTCAGCGTACTAAACGTCCGACGGAATTCCAGCACAACATGTTCGTTCTGGAGTCGTTGGTCACCAAAGATTTCAAGTTGAAATATCGTCGCAGCGTGCTTGGCATTCTGTGGAGCGTCCTGAACCCGCTTCTTATGATGTGCGTTCTTGCCGCTGTGTTCTCATACATGTTCCGATTCAGCATCGAGAACTTCCCGCTGTACCTTATCTTGGGTCAGATCCTGTTCGACTTCATGAACCGCTCCACTTCGCAGGCCATGAGTTCCATCATCGAAGCGCAATCGCTCATCAAGAAAGTGCGCATCGAAAAGATGGTCTTCCCGCTTGAGAAAACCATGTTCGAGCTGGTCAATTTCGCCATTTCCCTGGTTGCCGTGGCATGCGTTATGGTGTATTTCCACGTCGTTCCCAGCATCCATGCACTGTGGGGCGTGCCGCTTATCACCCTGCTCGTATTCATCTTCAGCGCTGGCCTTGGCCTTCTGATTTCGGCTTTGTCGGTATTCTTCCGCGACGTCATGCATCTGTGGGGCGTCGTGCTGACGGCCTGGACCTATGCAACCCCGCTGTTTTACCCCGTCGACCTGCTGTCCGGCACGATGCGTATGCTCATGGAGTGGAACCCCATGTACCACTACGTCACCATGTTCCGCGACTTCATGATGTGGAACACGGTACCCGGCCTTAGAGAACTCGCTCTTGGCGTCGTAATGGCAGTCGTCACCTTCGCCATCGGCTTCGTGGTCTTCCGCAAAAACGAAAACAAGTTCATCCTCTACATCTAGCAACGAGGTAGCACCATGGCACAATCCTTCACCGCCTTTGGAGAAAAACTCGGCGAGCCCATTATTGTGGTCGACGACGTCACCATGACGTTCAACATCGCAAGCGAGCAGCTGAACTCGTTGAAAGAGTACTTCATCAAACTGATGAAGCATGAGCTTTTTTTCAAGGAGTTCCACGCACTCGAGGACATCAACCTCACCATCAACCGAGGCGATGTGTATGGCATCGTCGGTACAAACGGTTCGGGAAAATCCACCCTTCTCAAGCTCATCGCCGGTGTTCTTGAACCCTCTAAGGGCTCCGTCAGCATCGGTGGCACCATCGCCCCGCTTATCGAGCTTGGCGCTGGCTTCGACATGGAGCTCACCGCTCGCGAGAACATCTATCTGAACGGCGCTCTTCTTGGTTATAGCAAGAAGTTCATCAACGAGCGCTTTGATGAAATCGTCGACTTCGCTGAAGTCCGCGACTTTTTGGACATGCCCATGAAGAACTACTCCTCGGGCATGGTCGCTCGCGTAGCGTTCTCGGTCGCAACGACAACTATCCCCGACATCCTTGTCGTTGACGAGGCGCTGTCGGTTGGCGACTTCCTGTTCCAGGAAAAGTGCGAGCGACGCATCAACGAACTGGTCAACACCTACAACACTACGCTCCTTTTCGTTTCGCACAGCATCGATCAGGTCGAACGCGTTTGCCGCAAGGCCGTATGGATCGAAAAGGGTCACATGCGTATGGTCGGCGACGTTAAAGACGTCTGCGAAGCCTACCGTCAGCTCGACCACGAATAGAGGCCCCATGGATCGCGCATACTACACGTACAACGATGGCGAAGCGCCCAACGATGCAGCTGCTGACATCGCGGCATCCGAGAACACCCAGACGCCCGATGTCAGCGTGATCCTGCCCATTTTCAATACCGAGCGTTATCTTGACCAAGCACTCGACAGCGTAAGCGAGCAGTCGCTTCGCTCCATCGAAATCATCTGCGTCAACGACGGTTCAACCGACGGCTCACTTGAGATCATGCAAGTTCACGCCGCCCAGGATAGTCGCATCCGCATCATCGACAAGCAAAACGAAGGCTACGGCGCTAGCTGCAACCGCGGCATCTCCGAGGCACGCGGCCGCTACATCGCTATCCTCGAACCCGACGATTGGATCGAGTCGAATATGCTTGCTGACATGATCGCTCTTGCAGATTCATTCGATCAGGACATCGATATCGTGAAGACGCCTTATTGGCGCATCTGGATGCCCGACACCCCCGAACAAAGGAAGGTCAACTGCAGCTATCGCAGCCGCATCAAGCCTGCTATGCAGCCCTTCACCATCCATGATCCGGGCGTCACGCATCTGCTCACCCATCATCCGTCCATCTGGTCGGCGATCTACCGCGCCGACTTCTTAAAGGAACACGGCATTCGCTTCCTGCCCATCCCCGGCGCAGGTTGGGCCGACAACCCATTCTTGTACGAGACGCTCCTGCAGGCAGAAACGATCGCGTACCTCGATCAGCCCTACTACTGCTATCGCGAGGAAACACCCGAGAAATCCGAATCGTTCGCAACCAAGAACACCCTTGTCCCATTTGAGCGTTGGAACGACATCAGGGATATCGTCGATCGTTTGAGCGAGTCGGACCCCGACATTCTGGAAGCGCTCAACGAGCGCGCCTTCACGTACCTTGGCGGCGTTCTCGACCATGTAGGCATGGACGCCCCCGGCCTTGAGCCCATGCTTAAGAAGACGTTCGACCGCATGGACGACCGGCTGGTGTTCGACGACGGCAGAATCGCTCCCGGCATGAAGCGCATCTACGCCACCGTCAAGGGAACCCAACCGCGTACGCAAAGCAAGGCAGCGTATTTCGGCGTTGTGGCTCGCGAGGGCCTTTACAACCTGAAGAACACTGGCTTGGGCATGACGATGGAAACGTTCAAGGGCTTCATCGGACGCTAACCGCCCTTCCTCTTATCAACCGCCAACGCACAGCGGCGCTTTAGATATCCACCGCTCAAAACGAACAACTCCTCGGCTGATTACATCAACCGAGGAGTTTTGCTTCGCGTAAGCAACTCGTATTTCCTACTGCGCCATACGCGCATTATTCAACGTGACTAAGCGCTCTTCAGCTCATTCGCCTTCTTACCAAAAGCCTTGGCGTTCTTGTACCACAGGTACAGCCACTCGCCCACCGGCGCACCGCATGCATCCTTGTACAACGCCCAAATGAACCAGTAGTAACTACAGATGGCGATATATGCCACGCAATGAAACAGCTCCTCCTTGGTTGGCTCGCGCTGGAAATATTCATGCAGCACTCGAACAGCCTCATCGTAGGTGTAATCGCTGCAGCAAATGAAGGTTCCCAGGTCGCTGGCGTAATCCGACATGCCTGAGTATTCCCAATCGATAAGGTAGCCCCTGCCATCTGCAAACAAGATGTTGGGGTTGTAGAAGTCGTTGTGGCACAGGCACGGCTTCACGCCGTCGGCCTTTACCGCAACATTCAGACCGTCGATGAGCTCGAAAAGCGTCTTGAAATCACGGAACGACGAGCGATGGCTAGCATCAAGCTTCTCGATAAGAGCGCGCGTATTCTCGTGCACGTCGAAGGTCCACTTCGACTCCTTACCGCAGGAATGAAGGGTCCTTGCCATGCGCATTGCTGCAGCAACCTGCTCTTCGTTGTGGTAATCAAGCAATTCGCAATCAGTAACGTAACGCGAGATCTTCCAGCCCTCATGCCCATCTTCGTACACGAACGTGTCGTCCAGACCAAGATCGCGGGCGACGTCTTGCGAATACGCCTCACTTTCGCGACTGATGATTTCCTCGGTGCCGGCACCCGGATGACGATACACGTACTCTTCCCCACGCACCACGAAATGGAACGAAAGATTGGTAAGTCCCTGCTTGATGGGCTTAATTCCCGTGATATCGATGCGTTTGCATTCCATGATGCGGCAAATGTTGTCCAAAATGGAAGAATCGACATTGTCCAAGAAGGACGGATCGAAGCCGTTCAGCTCTTCAAGGGAGTCGAACTCGTTCAGAACGCCCTTAGGGTACGGGCGCATGACCATGCGCAGCTCGTCGATATGAGCGATGTAGATGTCTTCCCACAGCTTGCCAGCCGTACTGGGAAGGTCATACTCGTCAACCAAAATTGAAGTGAACTTCTTCGAGAACGCACGATCGAAATAAACATGGCCAAGCATGGCATATGAATCGCAGCCGCCAACCTCGACCTTGGTGATAACGTCATGCGCACCCGTGGTGATGCAGTATTCATTGGTTTCGCCCTCGAAGAACTCAGCCGCATAGTAGGCCTCGTAAGCATAGGGCTCGAACACATTCTCGGTGAAATAGTCGTCCGAGGAGCACACGTACGTATTGCCCAACTTCTCCTTAACCAACATGAGCGTGGAGTTGTTATTGCGCGTAGCGTACTGCTCGTTCACGCGAATGGTCACGCCGAACTCGTCCTCCAGGTAAAAGAACTGCTCCTTGCAATAGCCGACGACAACCGTGATGTCGTTGATGCCCGCTTCTTTGAGCTGGCGGATCTGACGCTCAATCAGAACCTCGCCGCGAACAGTAAGGACACCCTTCGGGCGCTCGTACGAAATAGGAGCGAAACGGGAGGACATACCCGCAGCCATGATGATGGCGTTTTCCACCCTGTAAGGCTCGAGCGCTTTCAGGCCCGCCTCGGTAACGTTGTAGTTGTCAAGGCATCCGCTCTCGCGCAGCGTTTTGACGGCGGCATTCACGGTACCAAGCGAAACCCCTACAGCCTCAGCGATTTCGCGCTGAGTGCTTTCGGGCTGCTTGAGCAGCGACGTAAGAATCAAAAACTCTTGTTTAGATAGCATAGACGCACCTGTGTCTCGCAAAGCGCGAAGCTAGCTGCAGCTCAGCGCAAAATTAAACATGTAAGCCCACTTGAAGAAGGCAATGTTCAATTTTACCACAGGCTTACATTCTATGAACCGCTCACGCGAAAGCCGCAAGAACGGCGTCGGCGGTGTCGTTCCACGACGCTACCGCTTCCAC
>CAKTWD010000098.1 GCA_934630485.1 uncultured Eggerthellaceae bacterium
TGCCAAGGGGGCGTTTAAGGCCGGCGTCGTCAAGCCTCATGATGTTGCCGTCTTTGCGCGTGTACTCAACCGGTTGCGGGTGCAGCAGGTTGTCCACCCAGTGTTCCAGATCGTTGAATTTAGACATGGAGAACTCCTTGCGGGTTGTGTGCTTTGGGCATTATAGCATTGCCCTTTTTTGACTTTGCGTGTTAGGATCATCGCAACCCGTGGGGGAGTAGTTGGCGCGATTAACGTCGCGTGCCCATGTTCAACATCGTGGCGGTGGCATTGATGATCACCGTCTGGCATGGCTTAAATGGCAAGACTCATGGCGTAGCGATCCTGTCGTTGCGCCATGAGTCTTTTTCTTTTCTACGGGCTTGTTTCGATTCGGACGTAGGCGAAAAACGAAGGAGAACTTCATATGTTCGATTTTTCGGTGTTCACCACCGCCGATGCGTGGATCTCGCTGGTGACGCTTCTTTTCCTGGAGATCGTGTTGGGCATCGACAACATCGTGTTCATCAGCATCACTTCCAACAGACTTCCCAAGAATCAACAACATATCGGTCGCATTCTTGGTTTGGCGGGCGCCTTTCTTTCCCGTGTCGCCTTCCTGTCGGTTGCCTCGTGGCTCACGCACATGACGAAGCCGCTGTTCACTATCGATCTCGGGTTCTTTGCTCACGGGTTCTCTGTGCGCGACATCATCCTGTTCTTAGGCGGTGCTTACCTCATCTACAAGGGCATCGATGAGTTGCGCGGCGTTTTGGCCCTTACCGAGGAGAAGGAAGAGCACGACGCCAAAACCACCTCCAAGCCCGCGCGTTCGATTTCGCTTTTCGGCGCCGTGGCCACCATCATGGTCATGGACATCGTGTTCTCGATCGATTCGGTCATTACCGCCGTTGGCCTTTCCGATCATCTGATCATCATGGTTCTTGCGGTTATGCTGGCCATCATCTTAATGATGTTCTTCATTGACGTCATTTCCGATTTCATCAACAAGCATGTCGAGATGAAGGTTCTGGCGCTGGTATTCATCTGCGTTATCGGCTGCCTGTTGTTCGTCGACTCGCTGGGCATCAACTCGGGCATCGAGGTTTTGGATATGCATATGGAGAAGCTCATGGTTTACTTCGCCATGGTGTTCTCGGTTGTTCTCGAGCTTATCCAGATGCGTCGCAAGGCTAACTTCGAGAAGTGGCAGAAGAGTCTGCAGGACGGCTCCAAGGAGGACGCCGAATAGAAGCGAAGCGCCCGCCTCGGTTTTTTGCCCAAGCCGCCTTTTGGTTATCGCGATCGATTAATGGGAGGCGGCTCGTGCTTGCCGATGGCGGGCGTTTTGCATCGGGAATGACAGATCGATTCGATGGGATTTAAGACTGGGCCGTGTCGCTGAAGCTTTTGAACCCTTCGTCGGAAAGCAGCAGGCGGGCGGCACCTGGCATGACGCGTGTATTGAAAGGGGTTTCAAGCCCCGGAACCTCGCCGTCGTACTGGATGTTCATGGGCGGGTCGCATTCGACGCGCACTGAAGACCCACTGATGACCTCAAGGGAATCGGTTCGGCTGGGATAGGTTCCCTCGCGGTCGCGCCAGCTGGCAAGCACTGCAGGGATAAGCTCGAACGCGTTTTGAGTTTTCAGCACGACGACATCGAGCTTTCCGTCGCGTGGGTGGTTTTCGTGGGTGATGCTGATGTCGAATTTCATCTTCGAGAAGTTCGCCAAGACGACGCCCACGCCTTCTCGTTCGTAGCGCGTACCGTCGATATCAAGTGTGATCTTCGACACCTGCGGTGTTGCGTTTGCCACTGCGGCCTGGAAATACGCTATAGGACCAAGGATTTTCTTTGTGGGGATGGCGGTTTCCATGATGGCTGCATCGAATCCTGCACCGGCCATGATCAGGAAACCGTGCTTCTTGCCCTGAGACTCGATCTCACCCAGGTCGAAATCGAGGTGTTTTCCTTCGTTCAGCAGCTTTACCAGCGCATTGGGTTCATTTGGAGAGGCAAGATTGCCCGCTAGCAGATTGCCGGTTCCAGCGGGGAAGGGAAGTATCGGCACGCCGGTGTTGGCAAGAGCGTAGGCGACCGAGGCAATGGTTCCGTCGCCTCCGGACACAACGACGGCGTCGAACGCTTCAGCGTCGTGCGCGAGCGTGGCGGCGTCTGTTGACCCGTCGGTGGTTCGAATGCAGATCTCGTCGCCGTCCTGAGCCGCGAGTCGTGCGAAATCGTAAATCGACCCGTCGCGCAGGCCGGAAGATACGTTGTTCACGATGAGCAGTTTCACAGTTCTCCCTTCCGCTGTTATCATGGTACACCAGTGAAGATGGGGGCTTGGTAACGCCTCGGTCACACAATGGCCGGGCTCAGCAGCCCTCAAGCAACGTTAGGAAATGCACTCAATGTATATAGACAGCCAGAAGGCTTTTGACGCGTACGTCGATTCCATTGCGGGTGCTCGCGTTTTGGCGATCGATACCGAGTTTCTTCGCGAGAAAACGTACTACGCGACGCTGTGCCTTTTGCAGCTGAACGCCGATGGCAAAGTTGCGGTCGTCGATCCGTTCAAGGTTGATATCTCCATTTTGAAGCCCATTCTTTTGGATGAATCCACCATGAAGCTTTTCCATGCGGGGCGTCAGGATATCGAGATCATCCTGCATGAGATCGGTTGTGTTCCTGCCCCGATTTTCGATACGCAGGTTGCCGCCGCTTTGACGGGGCAAACCCAGCAGGTCGGATACGGTCCGCTCGTTCATTCCCTGTGCGGGGTCAAAATCGCCAAGGCCGATTCATTCACCGATTGGTCGCAGCGCCCCTTGACTGAATCGCAGATCCAATACGCAGCGGAAGACGTCATTTACCTTCCCGAGATGTACGACCGTATGTGCGCCCTCCTTAAGAAGAAAGGTCGCTTGGGCTGGCTCGCCAACGATTTCGCGGAGCTTTCCAGCATCGAGCATTACGTGGTCGACGAGCGCGAGCGTTATCGCAAGCTCAAGCACGTTTCGCAGCTCACGCGTCGCCAGATGGCTGCCGCACGCGAGATGGCTGCTTGGCGCGAACTTCAGGCGCAATCACGCAACATTCCTCGCAAGTGGGTTCTTTCCGACGAGCAGATTGTCGAGGCCTGCAAGCGAGAGCCCCGCTCGATCGATGACTTGTTCATGGTACGCGGTATGCGAGAGAAGCTTCCCACGGCGGACGCGCGCGTTGTCATACAGCTTGTTCGCTCGGCGCTTGATGCGTCGCCCGACACGTGGCCTGAAGTTGACAAGTGCAGCAAGAACGAGCCGAATGTCGATGTGCAGGTTGATTTGATGACGGCAATCGTGCGCAAACGCTCAAAGCAGAGCGATATCGCGTTTCAGACGCTTGCAAGCCATTCCGAGCTTCAGGATATTGCTCGAGGCCATTATGAAGACGTTGAGCTTCTTCGCGGCTGGCGTCGTGAGATCGTGGGCGAGGAACTGCTGGCTCTTATGCGCGGCGAGCTTTCCCTTTCGATTAAAAATGGCCGTGTGCGCGTGACCAATCTTCTAAAAAAGGAAGATAAATAGTCCAATTAGGCTCGTTTCGGCTTCGAATCGGGCTTCCATTTGCGGTTCTGAGGATTTGTTTACGAATAGCTTTCGCTTGCGCGCGGTGCATCGCAGCGAGGTCCTTTCGGATATAATGCGAATATCTGTTCGGGTTTTCTATTGAACAAGGAGTTATCGACGTGAGCTACTTGACGCTTGTTATTCTTACTTTGGTCATCGGCGTGGGTGCGCAGTGGCTGGTTAACAGCCGCTTGAAGAAGTACCAACGTGTTCCCGTGTCCAATATGATGACCGGGGCCGAGGCGGCTCGTCAGATGCTCGAGTACTACGGCATTCATGGTGTTCACGTTGGTCGTGGCGCGGAAGGCCAGGACTTCTTCGACCCGCGCAACAATTCCATCACGTTGTCGCCCAGTGTTTTCGATGGCCGTTCGGTCACCGCGCTGGCAACCGCCTGCCACGAGTGCGGTCATGCATACCAGTATGCGCAGAACTACACCCCTATGCGCATTCGCACGGCAATCGTCCCTGCGGTTAATCTTGCTTCCAACGCTTGGGTTTTTATCCTGATGATCGGTATCATGCTCAATCTTGCCGGCTTGGTCGACCTTGCCATCATCGTTTACGCCGTGGTGGTCTTATTCTCCTTGGTCACGCTTCCTGTTGAATTCGATGCTTCCCATAGGGGCCTTGGCTACATGCAAACCATCGGCCTGCCTGCGGGCGAAATCGCGGGTTCGCGCTCGGTTCTTACCGCATGTGCTCTTACGTACGTTGCCGCGGCTCTTACGTCCATCCTTCAGCTTGTCTGGCTTCTTGGCCAGCGCGAAGACTAAGGAATCGCGATGGCGTTTCTTGGCGTCGATCCCTTGCTGGAAGACCCCATCGCTTCGTTGACGCAGCAGTCTTCAGGGGTGATGTCGGTCACGGCGGCAATGAACCTTGCAAAGGGCGCCCTCGAGTCCGTCACGGTCACGCTTGTCGGCGAGGTCTCCGAGGTTTCGGTCAAGCCCGGGTACAAGGCTGCGTATTTCACGGTCAAGGACAGGTCGTCCAGCTTGCCGTGCATGATGTGGAACAACCGTTACAAGGCATCGGGCGTTGCCCTTCAGGTGGGGCAACTGGTGCAGTTGACAGGTCGCTTCACCATGTACACGGCGAAGGGTCGCATGAATTTCGATGTCTTCAGCGTTTCGCTGGCCGGTGAAGGCAACCTGCGCTTGCAGGTGGCTAATCTAGCTAAGAAGCTGCAGGCAGAAGGTTTAACCGACCGATCACGCAAGCGCCCTCTTCCGCAGCTCCCATCTAAAATCGGCGTGGTTACTTCACCGCGCGGTGCGGCCGTTCATGACGTGCTCCGCACGCTGCGTAGGCGCTATCCGTTGGCCGAGGTGTTCGTGGCGGGCGTTCCTGTCGAGGGGCCCAATGCCGCGCGCAGCATCGTCGATGGCATCAAGTGCGTCTACGACGCTGGTGTCGAGGTCATTCTGGTCGTTCGTGGCGGCGGCTCGTTCGAAGACCTTATGCCCTTCAATGATGAACGCTTGGCTCGCACCATCGCCGCATGCCCTACGCCTATCGTCACGGGCATCGGCCATGAGCCTGACACGTCCATTGCCGATATGGTGTCCGATTTCCGCGCTTCAACTCCTACGGCTGCCGCGGAAGCGGCAAGCCCATCTCGTGAAGAGCTGGAGTCGATTCTGTCTTCTGGCGCTCAGTCGATGTGCTCAGCGTTTTCTCGTCGGTTGTCTCGCGAAGCCGCGTGGGTGGATTCCGTCTCATCGCGGCCTTTGTTCACGGACGATATGTATCTTACGGGCGCTTTGGCGCAAACGCTCGATTTCAAGGCCGATAGGCTCGCGCGGGCCATTCCCGTTGGCGTCAGCTGTGACGCATCGGCGTTATCTCATGCTCAAGCTAGGCTTGCGGGCGTGTTGCCGCTAATGATGGCGTCAAAGTCGTCTTCGGTTGACAAGCTGGCATTGCGCTTGAGGCAGGACGGCGCATCGATTACGAATCAGTTTGAAAACGACCTGTCGCTTAAAGCGGCGCGCCTTGACGACTTGTCGCCGCTTCGCACGCTCGCACG
>CAKTWD010000099.1 GCA_934630485.1 uncultured Eggerthellaceae bacterium
GGCGCCGATGATGCGGATGGCCAAACCGGGGCCGGGGAAGGGCTGACGGAACACGATGTGCGCGGGCAAGCCAAGGTCGGTACCCAATGCGCGAACCTCATCCTTGAAGAAATGGTCGAGCGGCTCGACCAGATCGAAATGAACGCCTTCGGGGAAGGGGATCAAATTGTGGTGGCTCTTGATGGTCGATGCCTTGCCGCTGGTCTTACGCGCGCCGCTTTCAATGATGTCGGGATAGATGGTTCCCTGAGCCAGGAACTTAACCGGCTTTCCATCGGTTTCAAGCTGCTGTGCCACGGCGAAGAACTCGTTCCAGAACTGCGTGCCGATAATGCGACGCTTTTCTTCGGGTTCGGTAACGCCGGCAAGAAGCTCTGCATAGCGATCTTCGGCGTGAACGTGAATGAAATCAACGTCGAATTGCTTGGTGAAAACCTCTTCAACCTGCTCGGGCTCGCCCTTGCGAAGCAGTCCGTGATTGATGAACACGCACGTCATTTGCTTGCCGATGGCGCGAGCGCCCAAAGCGGCCACGACGGAAGAATCAACGCCGCCCGAAAGCGCCAAGATGACACGATCGTCGCCAACCTTCTGGCGAAAATCGGCTGTCATGGTTTCAACCAAGTTGTCCATCGACCAGTTCTTCTCTAGGTTGCAAATATTGAATAGGAAGTTCGAAAGGATCTGCTGGCCGAACTCGGTGTGCTTGACTTCGGGGTGGAACTGCGTGGTGTAGATCTTTTTTTCGACGTTTTGCATAGCGGCAACTGGGCAAACGTTAGTGGATGCAACAACAGTGAAGCCCTCGGGAATATCCTTCACGGCATCGAAGTGGCTCATCCAAACGGTTTGATCGCTAGGGGTGCCTTCGAACAGGTCGCCGCCCGAAACGTGAAGCTCGGCAGGACCGTATTCTCCAATCTCGGGATGGAAGACGGTGCCGCCCAGGGTGACCGACGTGATTTGATGACCGTAACAGAAGCCAAGAATAGGCACACCCAGCTCGTAGACTTCTGGGTCGACGCGCGGTGCGTCTTCCGCGTTCACGGATGCCGGTCCACCGGAAAGAACGATAGCGGAAGGCTTCATTGCGCGAACTTCATCTGCGCTTATGTCGCAGGGAACGATTTCAGAGTAGACGTTCAGGTCGCGAACGCGGCGAGCGATAAGCTGACCGTATTGAGCGCCGAAATCGAATACGAGAACCTTCTGAGTAGGGGTTTGCGAGCTGCTCACGATTCGCGTCCTTTCGTACGAGAGCTGCCGCGCCCAAGGTATAAAACGTACCAGACGTGGCTTCATTGTGCGTTTCTTGCAAGGCGCATATTACACGAATGAGCGACGCTTAAAGTTACTCCTGCTCAAATTCAAATGATGGTCACGTAAGGAGGAGTCCTCTCTCTATGTTTAGTCAGTTCACCAACATTTTCACTCATATGCTCATTCTATTTGCAGCCATTGGAGTGGGGTATATCTGTAAGAAGGTGGACGTTATGGATGAGGACTTCGATAGGAAGATGTCCAAGCTTGTCCTGAACGCCACATTGCCAGCTCTCATCCTGTCCTCTGTTTTGGCGGCAGACGAGCTTCCCGACGCAATCACCATTCTTGAAGTTATGGGTCTTGCCATCGTCAGCTTTGTGGTTCTTATTGCAATGGCGTTCTTGGTAACCTTCTTGCTTCGCATCCACGACGGTCATCGCGGCGTTTTCCGCTTCATGATGATCTTCGGTAACGTTGGATTCATTGGCTACCCCGTGCTTTCGGCCATTTTCGGCCCCACTGCTGTGATTTACGCCGTCATTTACAATCTTCCGTTCAACTTCATCGTATTCACCCTCGGTGCATGGCTGATTGCGTCAGACAATGCAACGGGCGTAAAAGTACGTATGCGTCCACGCGACCTCGTTAACCCTTGTAACATCGCTTCCGTCATCAGCATTGGTCTTGCGTTCGCAGGAGTGCATGGCGTGCCCGTCTTGGGCGATGCCTTAGCGACCATCGGCAACTTCACCACACCGGCCACGCTTCTGATCGTCGGTTCTTCGCTTGCCAATCTGCCCGCTAAGCAGTTGCTTGGCGGTCCGAAGATGTTCGCGGCTTCTATGGTCAGGCTCGTGGTCACGCCAATCGTGATTTTCTTCCTGATGCAAAACGTCGCAAGCGATCTCATGCTTGCCGTGTTGGTGGTCCTTGCGGCCATGCCGGTTGCCACAAACGGCACCATGCTTTGCTATCAGTATCACGGTGATGCCGTCAGTATGGCTCAGGGAACCTTCGTCACCACGGTGTTCTCGCTGGTTTCCATTCCTCTGCTTATCACGCTTTCCGGTTTGCTGTAGAGGCGCATGATGTGGCGCTGGGCCGCTCTACCGTTGTGCTTCTGATGGAAGTAAGTCATCAGGTGGGGCGTGCTGGTACCATTTCTTAGGAAATTTTGCTCGAACGACCACGGACCAACGAACATCGGGGTACATACCTATGGTTATCATTGAAGTACTGAAAGCGCTTGTCTTCGGCATTGTCGAGGGCATTACCGAATGGCTGCCGGTTTCGTCGACCGGTCATATGATGCTGTTGAATGCATTCATGCCGCTTGACGTTTCCGCATCGTTTTACGACACCTTCCTCGTTGTCATTCAGCTTGGCGCCATCATGGCCGTTATTTGCTTGTTCTTCCATAAACTCAACCCGTTCTCTCCGCGCAAGAACGCCGCGCAGAAGAAGACCACGTGGGGAATTTGGGCTAAGGTCGTTGTTGGCTCGATTCCTGCAGCTATCGTCGGTTTGTTGCTTGATGACTGGATGGAAGAGCGCATCATGAACGATCCGAATCTTTCCTACGTCGTTGTTTCTTGTGCGCTTATTGTTTACGGCATCATCTTCATTGTTTTGGAGCATCGCAACAGGCGTCTTATCGAGGAAGCCTCTCAGCCTCGTGGCCGTCACGCTCGCGGCGCTGCGAAGTCTGAGGCAGCGGGACAGGCGCAGAAGGGCCGTGCTCTTGATATCGGCGGCTATAACGCTGACGACGAGTACGATGCCTCTTGCGCAATCGCTAAAGTTTGCAACTTCGATCAGCTTTCTTACGGCAAAGCGTTCGCTATCGGTATCTTCCAGAGCCTGGCTATCATTCCCGGCACCTCGCGTTCGGGTTCCATCATCATCGGTTCGCTTCTTTTGGGCACCTCGCGCACGGTGGCAACTGAATTTGCGTTTTTCTTGGCCATTCCTATCATGTTCGGCTGGAGCGTTCTGAAACTCTTGCGTCATGGCATGGCTTACACCGCCACCGAGTGGATGATCTTCGGTGTTGGCATTGTGACTGCGTTCTTGGTGTCCATCGTTTCCATCAAATTCTTGATCGGCTACATCAAGAAGAACGACTTTACCGCCTTCGGCATCTACCGTATCGTCGTCGGCTTGCTCGTTCTGATCTTCTTTGGTCAGTTCGTCAATCACATTTTCTTCTAAGGGAAGGATGCTTATATGACTCAGGCTGAAACTAGCGTCAGTGCTGCGAATCTAGCTTCGATCTATCAGCATCGTGCAGCAATCGACGAGATCGATCGCAAACTCGTCGCATTGCTGAATGAGCGCGCCATTCATTCGCTTACCATTCGTAATTTGAAGCCTGGTGCAGGGATGGATTTGTTCGATCCTTCGCGCGAGGACGCCATTTATGAAAAGGTCTGCAAACTTAATGGCGGCCCGTTGATGGACGATAACTTGAAAGAGATCTACGCAACCATGCTTAAAGTTATGAAGGAAGCCCCTTCGCTTCCCATGGAGTAGTCAAGGCGGGCAGTGCTTGCTGATTTCTTGCGGTGGCTGATACCGCGACATACGTGCCACGCTAAGCCGGTCGGGAACCCCGATCGGCTTTCTTATTGTTACATCGCATCTTGGGTCCAAATGAAAACATCTCCGATTCAATCGGTTCTGCCTTTTGGAATAGATTATGCATGACTAACTCTGGTAACATTTCATCGACTAGAGTAACTTTTCTATCGCTGATGGAAGTTTTCTCTTGCTAAGTTCGATGGGCTGCGTATACTTGTCGACAAGTTCAAAATCAAATGCGTTGACGAGGACGAATCGAATAAGCCATCTCAAGAGAGTCGGCGGTTGGTGGAAGCCGATGTTGGAAATTCGATAAGCCCCCTCCGAGCAGTTTAGTTGAACGGTTTGCACGCAGGTGGACGACCTTCACCGTGCAGCGAAACCAGTAGGCTGAACCGGCGGCCCCGTAATCGGTCCCTAGGCGCTTTGCCTAGTCATATCGTTTTCCGTGGTCCTGGTGCAGCTTGCTGCAGCAGGTTTTTTGTTTGCAAAGAGCTTTTTAGGTCTGTTGCCTAAAAAGCTTCAGCCAAGAATGGAAGGACGAGCGATATGAGCTTGCGAAGCGATGCGGTTCGCGTTGGAGTTCCGCGTGCTCCTCACAGGAGCCTTTTCAAAGCCGATGGTCTGACCGACGAGGAGCTGAAGCGCCCGCTGATCGCCGTCGTCAATTCCCGCACCGATGTTATTCCCGGTCATAACAATCTCGACAAAATCGCTGACGCAGTGAAGGCCGGCATTTACATGGCTGGCGGCATTCCGTTCGAGGTGGGCACCATCGGTGTGTGCGATGGCATTGCCATGAACCACGACGGCATGCACTATTCTCTGGTTTCGCGCGAAGTGATTGCCGATTCCGTGGAGTGCTATGTTCAAGGGCATGCGTTCGACGGCATCGTTTGCATTCCGAACTGCGACAAAATCGTTCCGGGCATGCTTATCGGCGCGCTCCGCGTGAATATTCCTACGGTGTTCGTTTCCGGTGGCCCCATGCTTCCGGGCAAGCAGCCCGACGGTTGTGGAACAACCGACTTGAACACTCTGTTCGATGGTGCGGGCCAGGTTGCTGCGGGCACCATGACCGAAGAGCAGCTTAAGTATTACGAAGACACTGCTTGCCCTTCGTGCGGAAGCTGCTCGGGCTTGTTCACGGCTAACTCCATGAACTGCCTGTGTGAGGCATTGGGCATCGCGCTTCCGGGCAATGGAACCGTCCCCGCAGTGTATTCCGAGCGTATCCGCCTTGCCAAGCAGGCTGGTATGAAGATCATGGAGCTTGTGAACAACAACATCAAGATCGGCGATGTCATTTCCCCGGCGGCTATTCATAACGCCATGGAATGCGATATGGCATTCGGCGGTTCGACCAACACGGTGCTTCATCTGATCGCTATTTCTCATGCGGCTGGGCATCCCATCACCATGGAGGATTGGGAGGAAGCTTCTAAACGCACGCCGCATTTGGTGAAGCTTCAACCTTCCGGCCCACGCCCGCTTATCGATTTGTACGAGGTCGGTGGCGTTCCCGTGGTTATGCACGAGCTTGACCAGCTTGGATTGCTCGACCACAGCGCCATCACCGTGGTTGGATCATTTGACGAGTACATCAAGAATCACACAAAGCCCGCCGATGGCGAGGTTTGCCGCACGCATGAC
>CAKTWD010000100.1 GCA_934630485.1 uncultured Eggerthellaceae bacterium
ATCGTACTGTGCGCGGCGAACACGGTGGACTTCCTTGGTAAGGGCCTCGCGAAGCTCGGCAACCGTCTTGTAGTCGGAAGAATTCTGGGCGACCCACTCGTCGGTAAGCTCGGGCACGATCTCCTTCTGGATGGAGATAACGCCAACGGTTGCCTCGTAAGGCTCGACCTTGTCAGAGGATCCGTCGTAACGCGGAGCCTCGAACGTGAACGTTTTGGTCTCGCCCTTCTTCATGCCGATGACGTTTTGCTCGAAAGTAGCGGGCATGCCGCCAGAGCCCAGCACGTACGTGCGACCTTCGGTGGTAAGGGGCTTGATCTCGTTACCGTCCTGCTTGCAGACCAAAGACAGGAAAGCTGCGTCGCCGTTAACAAGAGGGCGATCCTCTTCGACGTCGACGAATTCGGCGCGATTGACGAGCATCTGATGGAGCTGCTGCTCAACCGTGGCCTCGTCGCCGTCGTATGGGAACACAGAGATGGAAACCGGGTCGTACGATGCAAGCTCAAACTCAGGCTTGACGATGACGTTCACGGTGAACTTGAACGGCTTGCCGCGCATAACAAGGTCGGCGTTCTCGATGGAGGGCATGAACGCAGGGTACACGCCATGTTTGTCGATGGCCATGGGAACAAGGGCATCGACAGCCTGCTGGTTCACCAGCATGTCGAGGTTGCTGATACCCATTTGCTCGGCCGCAGACTGTGCGAGGGTTTTCTGGGGATCCATGCGAACACCCATAGCCTGGCAGAAGTTGATCTCGGCAACTTCGAACGCACGATTGACTTCCTGTTCGGTTGCCGTGACCTCAAGGGTCACCGACTGCTCGTCTTTTGCAAGCTGAACTACCTTCATTGATTGCTCCTTAACAGCCGACGTCGGCTGCACGCCGACGTCGCTCCCGTCTAATTAACCAGGTTATTCTAACGTATATCCTCTACTCCGTGGATTTCAAACTTTCAACCATGTCGATTCGAGCCAACTTATGGCGCATGAGGAACAGAACCAGGCACGCGAAAGCAACCGTGAGCACGAACGATATGACGAAACTCATGGGGTGGATGATTCGACCGAACATGGCTTGATCAACCTCGGCGGATTGAACCACGAACGCCTCGAGGAAGATGCCCAGGAACAGACCGAGCAAGCAACCGAGCACCACCGTGATAAGGATTTCGCGGAAGATATATGCGTACGTCTCGCGCCTGGTGAAGCCAAGCACCTTGAGCGTCGCGATTTCGCGAACGCGTTCCTCGACGTTGATGTTGGTGAGGTTGTACAAAACGATGTACGCAAGAAGCGCAGCTGCAACAACCAGAACGACCACGATCAAGTCGACGCTCTTGAGCATGGAGCGGTACGATTTGATGATCTCATCGTTGTACGCAAGCGTCCTAACGCCGTCGATCGCAGACATCTGCTCATCAAAAATGGTGCGTTCGTCTTGATTCTCGCCGATGCAGGCGTACCACGTCGCGTAATCAGGGTCGCTTCCGAACGCCTCACGATAGGCACCCTCGCCCACGAACAGATAATCATGAAGATAATTCTCGGCGATGCCGGTAACCGTAAGCGAATGACGCTCGTTCTCGGCATTGCCCATGGTGTCCTGGGCAGCGACGCTTAAGGTGTCGCCAACCCGAACACCCAGGTCGATAGCAAGTTTCTCGGAGACCACCACACTATCGGCCGTCATGGGAATGGGATCGTGCGACAAACGATCGCGAAGAGTCCACACGTTGGGAAACCCGGTCAGATCCTTCGGGACGACGATGCTTGCGCGATGGTCTTCCCCCGCCTCGTCAACGACCAGCATGGTCTCGTAATACGCCTCGGTGAAATCAGTCACAACGGAATCGTTAGTCAGAACAGATTCGATCTTATCGATGTCTTCCTGAGAAGCGTCGCTGGTACGCGTGATGGTAGAGGTGTAATGGATGAGCTGACCGTACTGCGTGTCAATGATGTCGTTGATTGAGTCGCGCAAACCCCATCCGGTAAGCATGAGAGCTGTGCAACCTGCGATTCCGATAAGCGTCATGAAGAAGCGCTTTTTGTAACGGAAGATATTGCGCGCCGTAACCTTCCACGAGAACGACAAGTGGCTCCAGATCGGCGTGATCCGCTCGAGAATGATTCGTTTACCGGCCTTCGGCGCACGAGGCTGCATAAGGCTTGCCGGGTCTTCCTTCAGCTGTGTGAACGCCGCAATTGCAGTAGCAAGGACAGTGATGCCGATACCTAGGCCCGCTGACAAAGCAGTGATGAAGGGATCGAATGAGAGACCGCCCATTGGAACGTAATAAATGATCGCGTACGCATGCATGATGACAATGGGCAGGCTCTTGCCCATAAGCAAGATACCCAGGAGAGAACCGATGCCCGAAGCCGCCACGGCATAGCCGAGATACTTCCACGCGATGCGGCTGCGAGAGTACCCCAAAGCTTTATAGGTGCCGATAAGCACGCGCTCCTCATCGACCATGCGCGTCATGGTGGTGAGCGCGACCAGTGCGGCAACTAAGAAGAAGATGAAGGGGAACACGGACGCGATGTGGTCGACGCGATCGGCATCGGACGTGAAGCTTACCAAACCAACGTTCTTCGTTCTATCCATGACGAGCCAGTCGGGGCGCTCGATTGAATCGATCTTATCCTGGGCGTCGACAATCTTTTGTTCAGCCTCGGCGAATTCGCTGTCAGCCTTGGCGCGACCGTCGTTGTACTCGGCAAGACCGATTGCATAGCTGTCTTTGCCCGACTGGATTTGAGACCACCCGTCGTTGATTTGCTGCTGAGCGCTGGCAAGCTGCTGTTCGGCAGCAGCCATTGCTCCTTCGGCGTCGGTCTTTTGCTGCTGAAGCTGGGTTCTCGCTTGATCGATTTGCGCTTGACCCTCGTCAAGCTGAACCTTGGTTTGGTCAAGTTGAGTGCGCGACTGTGCAAGCTGAGCTTTCACCTCGTCAAGCTTCGCCTGGGTAGCTGATAAAACAGCCTCGGTATAAGGGTCGATCACACCCGATTGCTCATATGCGGCCCGCTGGGCATCAAGAGCGCTTTGGTTCTTCTGATACTCGGCCTGACCTACTGCGTACTGCTGCTCGCCTTGCTCGAGAGCCTGGCGCCCCTCGTCGATCTGTGCCTGATTGTCGACGATTTGCTGTTCCGCAGACTCAAAAGCGGCTTTGGCGTCCGCTCTTTTCTGAGCGAGCTCGCTGACACCCGCATCATGCTGACGCTGAGCTTCGATGAGGTTTGATTCGTTAACCGTAATCTCATTCAGTGCATTGTCGAGCTTCGTTTTGGCATCGGACAGCTCAGCTTCAGCGTCAGCTTTTTCCTTATCGAATTCGGCACGGGATTCGTCAAGTTCCTTTTGGGCGTCGCCCTTCAACTGCTCAAGACGCGCTTGCTCGCGATCGTCGGAAATCGATGCGATCTCTTCAGAAACCGAATCGACAAGGCTTTGGTACGCATCGGATGAGGCGTGCAACCTCTTTGCGCCCTTAACCGTTACGAAAGCCTCTGTGATGGGGTAATCCTTGGCAAATGTGGACTCGGTTGTGTAGACGTACTCCTGGACCACGCCCGAACCCAACGTGCTTGTGCCAAGGCTTGCCGATTGGACGTAATAGGGCGAATGAACTTTGCCGACAATGGTGAGCGTGCGCGTTGCCAGAACGTCATCGATGTCGCCCACGCCGGAATCGACGGTGATGACATCGCCGATCGAAGGGGTCGTTTCCAGAACCACGTCAGCCGAGATGACGCACTCCCCCGCCTTCTCAGGCAGTCGCCCTTCGTCAACAACGAGCCGGTTGAGATAAGCCCCCTTCGCGTTTTCTCGAACTATCCCCGACGTGCGAAAGTCGGATTCGCCAGTTGCAGCTTCAGGCAATGAATGGATGCGAAACGTGTGCTGCTTGCCGTTAAGGGTTGCAACGGCATCGGTTTCAAAGGCAGGCATAACCTGATCGACGCCATCAAGCCCAGCTATCGCGTCGATGTCGTCAGCATTGAGGCCCATGGTGGATGCAATACGCAGATCCATGGTTGAAGTGGAGTCATGGTATTGATCAGCCGTGCTTTTCATGTCAGGCGCAGTCATGCGCAAGCCGGCAAAAAAGCCCACGCCCAAGCCGACGATGACGGCCAAGGCAATGAACCTGCCAACCTTCTTGGTTATCGATCGAAGGACATCTTTTCCGAATGCGCTAGCCATAGATCTACCATTCAAGCGTGTCGGCGGAAACAGGGTTGGCATTCACTTCGACGGATGCCGCACGGCCCTCGCGCACATGGATCACGCGGTCGGCAATTGACGTGAATGCAAGGTTATGCGTGATGAGAACGACGGTTTTGCCGGTGTTGCGGCAGGTATCCTGAAGCAGTTTAAGAATTGCCTTGCCGGTCTGATAGTCAAGAGCACCCGTGGGTTCGTCGCAAAGAAGAAGCTTGGGGTTTTTCGCCAGCGCACGCGCGATGGCGACTCGCTGCTGTTCGCCACCAGAAAGCTGCGAGGGGAAGTTGTTCAAGCGATGCGACAAGCCAACCTGCCCCATAACCTCGGCCGCATCAAGCGGATCGCGGCAGATCTGAGAGGCAAGCTCGACATTCTCGAGCGCAGTGAGGTTTTGGACGAGGTTGTAAAACTGGAACACAAAGCCGATATCGTGGCGACGGTACAGAGTAAGGTCTCGCTCGCCAAGGCCGCTGATCTCGCGCCCATCAAGGAGAATCTTGCCTGACGTGCAGCCAGTCATGCCTCCGAGCATGTTAAGAAGCGTGGTTTTGCCGGCACCAGAGGGGCCCACGATGCAGACGAACTCGCCTTCCTCAATGGAAAAAGTCATGCCCGCAACGGCAACGACTTCGACCTCGCCCATTTGGTAGATCTTCTTAACGTCATGAAACTCTACGAAACTCATGCACGTCACCCCTCCGAAGGCAGGCGCACCCGCGATACTCTATCTCTTTCAACTGATTATACCCAAAAAGAAAGGCACCCCATGCAGGGTGCCTTTCTAAAAACCGAGTTGTCCGTCAACCGTCGATTAGGAAGCGAAGATCTCGATGGTGTCGCCGTCCTTGAGGGTGACAACAGCCTTCTTCCAGGTGCGGGTAAGACCCTCGACAACGCGAACGCGCTTGGTCTTGGGCTTGACGTTCAGGGTGTTAACCTTGACGACCTTGACGTTGAACAGCTCTTCGATTGCCTTGGCGATCTCAACCTTGTTGGCGTTCTTGGCAACCTCGAAGGTGTACTTGTTCTGCTCCATTGCATCGTAGCTATGCTCGGTGATGATGGGGCGGATGATGATGCTGCGAGCGTCCTTCATTATGCAAGCACCTCCTCGATGCGCTTCAGAGCCTGCGTGGTGATGACGAGGTTCTTGTTGTCAAGAATCTCGTAGGTGTTGATCTCGGTTGCGGGAACAACGATGACAGCCGGAACGTTGCGGAAAGACAGGAACGT
>CAKTWD010000101.1 GCA_934630485.1 uncultured Eggerthellaceae bacterium
GTTCAACGTTGCATCCGGTTTGGACAGTCGCGTTATCCTGGACGTCTCCGGCGCTGAGAGTCTCATCGGCAAGGGCGACCTTCTTCTGTCCAAACCCGAATACGCGAAACCGCGGCGTATTCAAAGCTGTTGGGTTTCCCCTGAAGAGATCTCAGCGGTCGTTGAAGCCGTCAAATCGCAGGGCGAACCTGAATACCATTCCGAGATTCTCAAGACGAACCTCATTACCCTCGGCGATTCCATGCCTGACGGATCGGGAGGTAGCGTTACCGACGACGACCCTCTAATTTGGGATGCAGCCGACATCGTAGTTGCAACTGGCATGGGTTCGACATCCAATATCCAACGTAAGCTCAAAGTTGGGTATTCGAGAGCAGGTCGTATAATGGACATGCTCGAAGAAAAGGGCATTGTAGGGCCCCCCAATGGTTCCAAACCGCGCGATGTTCTGGTTGATGCCTTGGAACTCGAGGCTCTAAGGGCTTTCGAGGACAGCGATGCACAAGAATAGGAGGATGTGATATGGCTCAAACTACGTGCGGATCAGTCTTGCGTTTCGCTCGTGAGAAAAAAGGCTACGGTCTTGAAACCGTTGCCCGTAGATTGCGCATTCGCCCTGACATCCTAGAAGCAATTGAAAACAACGACTTCAGCAGCATGCCGCCTCGCGGTTATACGCGTAACATGATCAATGCATATGCACGTTTCCTTGGGCTGAATCCCACTGAAATCGTGAACATGTATCTTGATGACGTCTCGGCCCATCAAGTCAGGAACGTGCGTGCGGCAAAAGACCCCCATGCGAACTTCGAGATCGGCCACGAAAAACGCCTCTCCAGGAATCGCGACAAGGAAGCTGAAAAAACTTCGTCACGTGAATCTCGCGAGTCGAGGGATGCTATTCGTTCCAGCGAGCGAGCAGCGTACAATTCCGCTTCCGGCGGTTATCGCACACGCATGGGTCGCGATCTATACGACGACAGGACCGAGTATGCCCGAAGCGGCTATGGCGCAAGGAAGCACACTGAAAGCGAGCCATTCACTGACGAACCTGCTTTTTCGCGCGCTAGAAACGAACGAACTCCTTCAACTGACGCCTCCACCCGCAGTGACGGCACCACGCGCCGCCGCACTTCGCACCGCGGCGAAACCCCCAGCGTCTCACATGGACTAACCACTGCATTCGGTGCCGTTGGCGGCGTAGCCAGTGATTTTCTTTCGAGCGCCTCTCCCCGCAAAAAAGGCCCTTCGTCTGTCAACAGCACGTACGGAAACATGTACGGCGGCCGTTCAAATAAAGGACTCGTCGAGCATATGCCTATCATCGTAGTTGCTGGCGTCGTGCTCATTATCTTGATCATCGTTCTTTCCATTGTCATCGGATCGCGTGGCAATGCTCAAACTGACGTTTCCACACTTCCGGTTACCGGTATTTCCGATACCACTACTGAAGAAGACGAAGAAATCACACCGGTTAAGGAAGTAGCGCCGACCAGCGTAACGGTCAAATACGACGTAAAGAGCGGCCAGAGCGCTTATGTCGAGATCTTTGTCGACGACGGAGACGCCCAGCCTCTGATGCTTACCGGCCCGACATCTCAAACCGTAGATGTTACCGGTAAGTGGACTATTGCTACCTGGGGAAAAGATGCCATTACCCTAACCGTTGATGGCGAAAAGGTCGACATGCAAACCAGCCAGGATCATGGCGGCATGTACGCATACACCGTTGACTTCAACAAGGTCCTTGACGAATGGAACGCCACGCACAACACGAAAACCTCTTCGAGCTCCAGTTCCAGCGCAAGCTCATCCAGCTCGAGTTCTAGCTCCAGCTCGTCAAACTCGAGCTCGTCAAGCGCCACCGGCACCCCATCTTCAACTAGCAGCACCAACTAGCAGAAAGGCCCGAACATGGCTAAAGAATCCAGCTTCGACGTTGTTTCTTCCGTAGATATTCAGGAAGTCGACAATGCGTATCAACAAGCTAAAAAGGAACTTACTCAACGTTACGATCTAAAAGGCTCCGGTTCGATCATTTCCTTCGACAAGCAAGCCAAAACCCTCACCGTCAAGGCACCCAGCGACTTCGTTGCTGGTCAGGTCACTGACATCATTGGCACGAAACTTGTCAAGCGCGGCGTCGACATGGGCGCTGTCAAGTGGGGCGCCTCTCAACCTGGCGCTGGTCAGACCGTCTCCAAGACGGCAACCCTTGTCGACGGCATCGACAAAGACACCGCCGGCAAGATCAACAAAGACATCAAGGCACAGAAGCTCAAGGTTAAAGTCCAGATCGAAGGCGATAAACTTCGCGTTTCGTCCGCATCCCGTGACACCCTTCAAGAGGTAATCGTATTCTTGAAGTCGCAGGACTACGGTCAACCTCTTCAATACACGAACTACCGCTAAGAGATCAGGAAAGCGATACTCTCCATGCCTTCAAATTCTATTGCGAACAGACCAGCATCTATCGCATTCATCACTATGGGATGCGCTAAAAACGAGGTCGATACCGCGAACATGATCGAAAAACTCGTGAATGCCGGATTCGCGATTCAAGACGATCCCGAATCCGCCGATGTCGTTGTGGTTAACACGTGCTCTTTTATTCAAGCAGCAACCGAGGAAAGCATCGATGCGGTTCTCGAAGTTGCAGGATACGATTCTATTTCCGCGGGAACCTCGAAGCTTATCGTTTCCGGCTGCATGCCCGCACGTTACGGAGAAGAACTCAAGGCCGAGCTGCCCGAAGCATCTTCTTTCGTACCTTGCTCGAAGGAAGACGACATCGTTGAGGTTGTTTCGAACATCATCGACGCTTCGCTGCTTCCCCTTAAGACAGAAGTTCGGTGCGCTTCGGCTCATAACTTCGCTTGCGTTGAATCCCCGCATGTCTTCGGCGCTAGCTCCTACGTGAAGATCTCTGATGGCTGCGATCGATTCTGCTCATATTGCGCAATCCCTTATATTCGAGGTCGCTACCATAGCTTCGAATACGATCAGATTCGTAACGATGTCGCAAATCGAATCAACGCAGGTGCACGCGAGATTATCCTTATTGCGCAGGACACTGGAAGGTGGGGGGACGATTTTGCCGAAAAGAAGACCTTGGCATGGCTGATGGGGCAGCTTGCCGAGGAATTCACCCAGGCATGGTTTCGCGTTATGTACATCCAGCCCGAAGGCGTGACCGATGAGCTCATCAACGTGGTTGCCCAGCATGAAAACATCTGCAGTTACTTCGATATCCCGTTCCAGCATGCAAACGCCGAACTTCTTCGCCTGATGAATCGTACCGGCTCTGCCGAAGAGCATATTGCGCTCATCAAGAAGATCCGCACGAACATTCCCGCTGCAACTATCCGCACCACGCTTATCGCGGGATTCCCCGGCGAAACCGAAGACCAATTCCAAGAACTTCTTGATTTCGTTGCCGACTCCGATCTCGACTACATCGGCTCTTTCGCCTACTCCCGCGAAGAAGGAACGCGCGCCTATTCGCTTTCAAACCAAATCGACGAAGACGAGAAAGCCGATCGAGCTCAGCAACTTCGCGACCTTTGCGACAATGTTTGCATTCCCCGCGTGGCCAACCGGGTGGGACAGCATGCTGAAGTTTTGATCTGCGGATATGAGGAAGATGGCCAGCTGTTCGGCAGGACTCGTTCTCAAGCTCCCGAGGTTGATGGCGTAACCTATCTTCCCGAAGGTGCAGGCAACATCGGAGACGTTGTGGAAGTCGTGATAGACGACACCCTTTTGTACGAAATGGAAGGGTCTCTTATCTAATGAAAAACAAACCGCAGTCTCAAAGCGCAAACTCCTATAAAGACGACACCAACTGGACCGTATCGAATATCATCACGCTCGCCAGAATCCTGCTTGTCCCGCTGTTCGTCGCAGTCATGGTTTGCCCATGGCCGGAGTGGATCAACCTTCCGGAAATCGACATGAACATGAAGCGTTATATCGCTGCTGCCATTTTCATCCTGATTTCCGGCACCGACTGGCTTGACGGCTACCTTGCTCGTAGCCGCAACGAGGTAACCACCTTCGGAAAGTTCATGGACCCGTTTGCTGACAAGATTCTTGTTGCAGCAGCGCTTCTCGTGCTTATCGAACTGGGATCTTTGCCCAGCTGGGTCGCGCTCATCATCCTTGCCCGCGAATTCATCGTCTCCGGTGTTCGCATGATCGCGGCGTCCGAAGGCGTCGTCATCGCCGCGAGCTATATCGGCAAATCGAAGACGGTCTTTCAGATGGTCGCTATCGTCATGTTCACCATCAAAGACACTCACATGGCGGGATCTGCTGCCGAAACATTCAGCGATGCGTTTTGGGTCGTGAGCTGGATCGTCATGATCATCGCCTTGGTACTGACCATCGTTTCCATGATGGACTACCTGGTCAAAGCGCGAACACTCCTGGGGTTCGGCTCGAAAGAGACAGCTTCGGACATCAGCAAAAGGTCCGTTGGATACGGAGAATTAGGCGCAGCGGCAAAAGATCTCGTCGAATTCTCGATCGCCCATAACATCAAGCTTGCAACAGCAGAAAGCCTGACAGGCGGAATGATCAGCGCATCGCTCACATCCATTCCCGGCTCGTCCGAGGTTGTCAAAGGAGGCGTCGCCAGCTACACCAACGAGATCAAGCGCGATGTTCTAAACGTCGACGGGTCGCTTCTCGAGTCACAGGGCGCAGTTTGCGAGGATGTCGCACGCGAGATGGCGGATGGGGTTGCGCACGCGCTGAACGCAGACATCACTGTTTCCGTTACGGGGATCGCTGGGCCAACTGGCGCAGAGCCTGGTAAACCGGTTGGCACCGTATTTATTGGATGCCACAGTCCACAGGAAACCTCTATTGCTCGATTCCAGTTCGAAGGCGATAGGGAAGAAGTTCGACGCAAAACCACACTCGAAGCTCTACTCATAATGAAGAACGCCGCTTTGCAGATCCAATAGAATCGCTGTCAGATTAGCGTTTGAATCCGGTTTGAATCGTTCGTTAAATCTGAAAGTGGATGTTTGACCACTGATTGGTGGTTGTAAGAACACTCGACTACATTCGAATCGCACAGCAAGGATGGATTTTGTTGACAGCAAACATCTGTTCGTATTAATATGCGATCATCGAATTGAAGGAGCACTATATATGAGTGACGATAAAGACAAGATTCTAAAACTCACTACCGATCAGATCGAATCGAAGTTCGGCAAGGGTGCCATTATGAAGCTTGGTGATGGAGGTGCAGACCTCACTGTTGAGGCAATCCCCACAGGCTCTTTGGCGCTCGATGCGGCTTTGGGCATTGGCGGCGTTCCCCGTGGCCGTATCGTTGAGATTTACGGCACTGAATCAAGCGGTAAAACAACGCTCGCA
>CAKTWD010000102.1 GCA_934630485.1 uncultured Eggerthellaceae bacterium
GTTCCACTGTCTATTTGAACAGTGGAACCAATCCTCAACGTTCAATATACGTACGACTTGCAGCATAGATACTTGTTCATTTCAATCACGTTACAAGTCGAACGATTTCCCGAAAAAAGTTTCCTACGGGTTACAGCTTTACGTACCAAAGATTCTTCAGATCGCTGATCGCCCCGCGAAGCTCGCCGATGATCTCGTCGGTGACGTCACCCTGAACGTTCATATAGACTACGGCCCTGTCGGAATCGGGGCGGGTACCGATCCTCAAGGTAGTGATGTTGATGTCATGCTGGCCCAAAATAGTGCCGATAACGCCAATGCGCCCAGATGCATCGCCGTACTCGAAAATGAGCGACTGCTCACCAGGCTCGATATCCATGTCGTACCCGAATAGCGAGATGATGCGCGCCGGGCGGCCCGGATCAGACCTGGTGCACGAGGCCTCAATGCCATCAGCGACAATGGAGACCGAAGAGAAATAGCCAAGCGTGTTGGGGTCGGATGCGGTTACCACATCGATACCGTGCCTCTTAGCAACCTGTTCTGCATTAACGGGCGTAACCGTGACGCCCTTCTTGTAAGAAAGCAGGCCCTTCAAAACGCTTGCAACCAATACGGTGGTATCGGCAGCGGCGATATTGCCCGAAGCGGTGAACTTAAGCGTTTGCGGAATGGTGGGGTTGATCTGCGCAAGCAAGCTACCAAGCATTTGACAAGCGGGAACATAAGGGCCAACTGCATCAAGGACCTCGGGCGGAACAGGAGCCATGTTAACTGCAGTGGGAACAAGCGAACCTGCAAGGCCCGCAGCGACATAGTTGGCAATCTGAACGCCCGCACGACGCTGCGCCTCGAACGTAGCTGCTCCGATATGCGGAGTAAGAATGACATTGTCGAACTCATGCAGCGGCGACTCAAAGCACGGCTCCTCATCGTGAACATCCAGTCCGACAGCGCCGATCTTACCAGCCGCAACAAAATCGGCCAGCGAAGCTTCGTCGAAGATACCGCCCCTTGCGACGTTCACCAGAATGACGCCATCCTTCATAATGGCAAACTCGTTGGGACCGAACATACCACGAGTCTCGGACGTACGCGGAAGGTGAACGCTGATGACATCAGCAAGCGGAAGCAGGTCGTTCAGGTTTTCATACAGGGTGACGCCCAAGGCACTCGCGCGATCGGCGTTGCAATAAGGGTCATAGCCGATGATCTTCATGCCGAAGGCGGCTGCGCGTTCGGCAACCAATCCGCCAACGCGGCCAAGGCCGACTATAGCGAGCGTTTTCTCGTACAACTCCGTGCCATCGAAAGCGGTTTCCCATTTGCCTTCGTGCATGGACTTATTTGCTTGAGGAAGTTTACGGGCACAAGCCAAGATCAAGCTCATGGCGAACTCGGCAGCGGAAACGATGTTGGATGTCGGCGCGTTGCAAACGATAACCCCCGCCTCGGTTGCGGCCGTGACGTCGATGTTGTCGATGCTAACGCCGGCGCGGCCGATAACCTTCAGCGACTTACCCGCCTCGATGACGCGACGAGTGACTGGAGTATGCGAACGAACCACCATCGCGTCGAAACCATCGATGCACGAGACCAACTCGTCCTCGGTCAAATCAAGACGCGTTTCAACCTCGCAACCACGCATACGCAAAACATTGATGCACGTTGCGTCAACACGTTCGGTTACCAGTACCTTGTTAGACATGATCGAACCAGCCCCTTAAGACTTCTCGAATCCGCAGAGTGATTTCAGCAGCCTTATTAAACACAAAGCGGACCCGTCAGCACAAGCGCGCTGGCGGGTCCGTCGGTGAGCGCACAGGCAGTCGCGACTACCGTGCACTTAAATCATGTCGTTAAGACGCTGAAACGAACTAGTCCTCGGACTTCTTAACCCAGGTGAACATGCTGCGAACCTGAGCACCGGTCGTCTCGATGAGATGGTTGTTCAGGGCCTCGCGCTGCTCGAGAAGCCACTTATGGTCGTTGTTGCAGTCAGCAACGAACTCCTTGGCGAACTCACCGTTCTGAATGCGCTCGAGGATAAGCTTCATGGCCTTGCGGGACTCGTCGTTGATGACCCTGGGGCCAGCATAGTACTCGCCGTACTCTGCAGTGTTCGAGATAGAGTAATTCATGAAGTGGATGCCGCTCTCGTACATAAGATCGACGATCATCTTCATTTCGTGATAGCACTCGAAGTAAGCAAGCTCGGGCGGATAGCCTGCCTCGGTCAGCGTTTCGAAACCAGCCTTGACCAGCTCGACCAGGCCACCGCAAAGAACCGCCTGCTCGCCGAAGAGGTCTTCCTCGGTCTCCTGAGCGAAGGTGCCCTTCATAAGGCCGGCGCGGCCGCCGCCGATCGCCCAACCATAAGAAAGCGCGATATCCCAAGCATCACCGGTGGCGTCCTCGTAGACGCAGCACAGATCAGGAACGCCGGAGCCCTCGGTGTACTGGCGACGAACGATATGACCCGGGCCCTTAGGGGCAACCATGATGACGTTGACGCCTTCAGGGGCCTTGATATAGCCATAGTGGATGTTGAAGCCATGAGCAAACGCGAGCGTGTCACCAGGATGCAGGTGCGGAGCGATGTGTTCCTCGTACGTCTTAGCCTGGATCTCATCGGGGATAAGGATCATGACCACGTCGGCTTCTTCTGCTGCGGTATCGATATCAACGACCTTCAAACCATGCTCGCGAGCTTCCTCGGCGGACTTGGATTCTGGGCGAAGGCCAACGCGAACGTCGCATCCGGAATCGTGAAGATTAAGCGCATGGGCATGACCCTGGGAGCCATAGCCGATGATGGCGATCTTCTTTCCCTGGATGATCTCGGGGTTCACGTCCTTGTCGTAAAGAATTTCAATAGCCATGTTCTTCCCTTTCTGATCGACTATTGGATTGCAACCCTATGTTCGTCGCCTGTTCAGGCGGTGAAACCAAATTGATTGGGCCTAGTGCCGCGTTTCGGACTAGACATCCTTTGAATTCCTCGACATGGCGATCTTGCCCGTACGGGTGATCTCCTTGATGCCATATGCGCGGAAGAGATCTTCCATACCCTTGAGCTTGCTTTCGTCTCCGGTAGCCTCCACCGTCAACGACGAGCGGCCGACATCGACGATATTGGCACGGAACACGTTGGCGATTTCGATAATCTCGCTGCGATGATCAGCCGGGGCATTCACTTTGAACAGAACCAGTTCGCGTTCGATCGCGCTATCGTTGGTGAGGTCGGTGATCTTATGAACACTCACAAGTTTATGCAGCTGCTTGGTAATTTGCTCGTAAGCGACCTCGTCGGCTGATACAACGATGGTTACGCGAGAGCGCGTGGGGTCTTCAGTAGGACCTACCGCCAGCGAATCGATGTTGAAGCCGCGTCGCGAGATCATGCCGGTAACACGGGAAAGAACACCAGGCTTGTTTTCGACAAGCACCGAGAGAATGTGAATGGATTCGGTCATTATCGATCCTCCCCTTCCTTCGTTGCTTGCTCGGCTTCGACGGCCTTCCCAACGGGCTCGGTGCCCATGATGCGCGTGCCGTCTGCTTCGCTATCGATGGCGCCCATGACATCGCCCAAAGAAGAGCCAGGGGCAACCATGGGAAACACGTTCTGATCACGTGAGATGGCAACGTCAAGCAGGTACGGGCCATCAAAATCAAGCATGCGCTGATACGCAGCGGGAAGCTGGGCTGGATCGGAAACCAATTCCCCACCCCATCCGTATGCTTCAGAAAGCTTCACGAAATCGGGCACAGGAGCAAGCTCGGTGAACGAGAAGCGCTCGTGATAGAAGAGCTTTTGCCACTGATGGACCATGCCGAGCGCGCGATTGTCAACGATAACCACCTTGACGGGAATGCCGTTAATAGCTGCCGTTGCCATTTCCTGGCTGTTCATCTGGAACGAACCGTCGCCCGCAACGCAAACGACCGTCTTATCGGGGTTGCCCACCTGCGCGCCAATCGCCGCAGGGAAACCGAAGCCCATGGTGCCCAAACCGCCCGAAGTGAGGAACGTGCGTGGGGCATCTCGCTCAATCATCTGAGCGGCCCACATCTGATGCTGGCCAACCTCGGTTACCACGATGCTGTTCATAGGATCAAGCGCATCAGAGAGCTGTCGCATGGCGATTTCGGGCACGATCTCACCAGGGTTATCGCCGACACCGGCATCGTAGAGTGGGAAACGGTCGCGCCACGAAAGCACCGTGCGAACCCATTCGCTGGAAGCGGGCGCGTCGGTCGATTTAGAGAACGAGGCAACCATAGCTTCCAAAACACCCTTCAAGTCGCCCACGATAGGAATCTGAGCCTCACGATTCTTACCGATCTCGGCAGGGTCTATATCGATGTGGATAACCTTCGCACCAGGTGCGAACCCATCAAGCTTGCCGGTGACACGATCCGAGAATCGGGCTCCGCAGCAGATGATGAGATCGGACTGATTGAGCGTCATATTCGCGTACTTGGAACCATGCATGCCGACCATGCCAAGGTTGAGCTCGTAGTTCTCGGGGACAGCGCCCTTTGCCATAAGCGTGGTTACCACGGGGATCTGCGCTATACGGGAAAGCTCAACGGCCTCTTTGGAAGCTCCCGAGATACCAACGCCGCCGCCCACATACATTACGGGGCGCTCTGACTTCTTGATGGCTTCGACCGCAGCGCGAATCTGCTTGGCATTGCCACGATAGGTCGGACGGTAGGACGGGATGTTCACATCGTCCGGATAATCGAAGACTATTTCCTGACTTGCAAGATCGGACGGGATGTCGATAAGTACCGGACCTGGGCGGCCGGTTTTAGCGATATGGAACGCCTCGCGAAACGTCTTGGGCAATTCCTCAATGCTTTGCAGCAGGAAGCTGTGCTTGACGATAGGGATGGTGATGCCGACGATATCGCATTCCTGAAAGGAATCGGTTCCGATCATCGCGCGCGGAACCTGACCCGTGATAACCACCAGCGGAACCGAATCCATGTACGCAGTCGCAATGCCCGTAACCGTGTTGGTGGCACCAGGACCGCTGGTTACCAACACGACACCCACCTTGCCAGTAGAACGAGCGTAGCCATCCGCTTCGTGAACCGCGGCCTGCTCATGACGAGCAAGAACGTGGTGGATCTGTTTCGAATCGTAAAGCGCGTCGTAGATCTTGATAGCCTGGCCACCCGGATAACCAAACAGCTTTTCGACGCCCTCAGCTTCGAGGGAAGCGATGACCGCCTGGGCACCGGTAAGCTTCATACCCTGTTTGGGGTTCTTGCTTCCCAGGCCATCGGGTGCGCCGGCCTGGGCAACGGTCATCGATGCTTTTGACTCGGTGGTAGCATTTCGCTGCTTTTCGCTCATGACACATACGCTC
>CAKTWD010000103.1 GCA_934630485.1 uncultured Eggerthellaceae bacterium
GTCATAACTTCTTGGCGTTGTTCGCTTGGATCGAGATCAAGCGCGGTATCGAGTTCGACCTGATGCAGGCGTGCGTGAAGGATGGCGAGCTGTCCTTCATCTTGGAAAGCGCCGACGACATCGATTACGCCGAGCTGCTTCGCTTCCTGAATTCCATCATGGGTAAGCATTGGGGCTTTACCGCCTCACACATATACGTGGTCGATTCTGCCTATAAGCAGGCGTATTTTGACAGCAAGGAACTCCCCGGTCGCGGCGTCAGCGGCATCAAGGTGCCTACGGTGACCGCAGACCTTCCCGATAGCAAGTTCATAAAGGCTCTTGTAAACAAGGAGGATTAACATGAACCAGAAACTGCCCCGTGTTGAGCACCTAAAGGAACGCGCTAAGGACTGCTGCTGCAGTTATTGCGGCGGTGACCTGGCAGTTCGCCGCATTTTGTACCAGACGACGGCCGAGTATCGCATCGAGCTGTACTGCGACAACTGCGAGAAGATCGAGTACGGCGTTCCGCGCGCCCTGTACGATAGCGCGAAGGCCGCCATCGAGCGCCTTGGCTTTAACTACTATCCCGAAACCGAAGAGGGCGTTACCCGCAATCAGATGAACATCGCCAAGTTGTCCACGCTGACGGCATGGCAGCTGCGCTATTTGGGCATGATCGACGACGAGCGCCTGAAGGATGCCGCCGAGGGGTCCACGCAGAGCATGGACACCAACACCATCGTCTCGGAAGACGACCTTGATGAGCTGTTGAAGGAGGTCGAGACATGGAGCGAGCAACAATTGAACTGCGAGGAGTAGGCTGCACCATTGGTGGCCGCGCCCTTATCAAGGACGTGAACTGGAAGATCGAGCCCGGCAGCCGTTGGGTTGTCTTTGGCAGCAACGGTTGCGGAAAAACCACGCTTCTGTCGCTTATCGCAGGTTACGGCAAATACAACGGAAGCCTGAAAATCGACGGCATCGAGCTGAACGACATCGACGCTTTCGATTGGCGCACGTCGGTCGGCTTCGTCAGCGGATCCTTCTTCGGCCACATCTATCAGAACGAAACCGTCTTGAACATCATGACGGCCGGTTCCCGTGGAACTATGGGCGTACCGCTTGAAGAGGTCACGCCGGAGGAGATGCGCATTATCCGCAAGCTTCTGGCAAGCCGCGACCTGGGGCACAGGCTTGACTCGCCGTTCTCGACGCTTTCGAAGGGCGAGCAGCAGATCATCCTGGTTCTGCGCGCGCTTTTGCTGAACACGTCCACGCTTTTGCTGGACGAGCCTATGAGCGGCCTTGATGTTGGCGCGCGTGCCGAGATGCAGCATATGTTGTTCTCACTGGCCGACAAGCGCAACGCCACGGTCGTGTATGTCAGCCACCACCTCGAGGAGATCTCGCCCGAGCTGTTCGATAACTGCCTCTTGCTTTCGCGCGGACGCGTTCAGGCCGAAGGCCCCATTCGCGACGTCCTGTCGTCGGAGGCTGCGCGCAAGATCATCGGGAAGAACCCCTATGCGCAAGAGGAGGTTTAGGAGATGACGACCTCATTGAAAGATGTTGATAGCGCGGTCATGGTTGGCAAGCTTGCCGACATGAACGCTTTCCCCAAAGAGCACAACGCCTGGGGTTACGCCTTTATGGCAAAGGACGGCAAGATCCATTACTGCCTAAGCGAGGAGTCCATGACCCTTCGCCGCATGCGCGATTCGCAGCGCGAGGCGGGCGTGCCCATGTCGCCGCTCGTTCAGTTCTCGGAGCGCGCCATCGTTCGCGACGAGGATTACGACGACTGGATTTACGTGCGCAAGCTTCGCTTGGCCGACTCCATCTGCAAAGACTACGGTCATGCGTTCTTCGATATCCAGAAGCGATTGATCGACGCGTCGTGCGATAGCCTGGCCCTGGACATCCTGCTTCCGTGGAAGGAAGAGATCACCGGCTACTTCGACGAGGTGTCGCTTGACCTGTTCGAGGGTGTGCTGCACGAGGCAAGGCGCATGCGCCACATCACCGACGAACAGTACCGCGAGTTGGGCCGCTGGCTGAGGCAAGAGAAGAAACAGTCCATCCCGGAATTGGGCGGCACCGGCTTGTATGCCCGCACGTTTCGCGGCATTGCCTATAAGGACAACGGTCAGACCAAGTACCTGGTGAACGCGAACGCCGACGCGTTCTATGATCGCTATGACGAGCTTGACGAGCAGAACATCGATAAGACGCCTATCTATTCGTGCACGTTGCGTCATATCAACTCGATTCCGGGCGTGAAGTGGCGTCAGGAGTTCCTTGAGTACCTGAAGGAGTATATGGACGACGAGTATATGGCTCGTATCGACGCGCTGAACGCACTGCCCTCGTCGGTCCCCGTCGATCTTTGGGAAAAGTCTTTGGCTCAGGCGGACGCGGAATGCTCCGAGCCTGCCCGCGAGGCTCTTCGTCACTGGGGCGCGCAGATGCGCATCGCCTAGCGCGAATCGCCTGCAACCAACAAGAAAGCCGCTGCTCAGCTATGGGCGGCGGCTTTCTGCTTTTGCGGGGGCTCGGGCTTCCTGGTGGCGTTGGATGGCAAAGGGGAGACCCTCCTCGAAAACGAAACGACCCGCCGGCAATGCCAACGGGCCGAGTGTTCTTGCGTTGCGGGCGAAGTGAATTCTTCGCCTTACACCATAGACTGCAGCGAGTTGGTGAGCTCCAACAGGTGCGCGTGTGGGTGCGAGGTGGGATAGATGGCCGTGTGGTAGATGACGCCCGACGGCGATTCCTCTAGGTATTTTACCGTGAAGTGCTTGGGATTGAACGCCTTCTGGAACACGGAGCGCGGCATAAGCGTGATAACGCCCAACTCGCGCATTGCCTCGTGATGGAATGCAACGTTCGAGCCCGAGTACAGTGCGTTGGCGTTGCCGCTTGCCTTGCCGTAGCGCTTCACGTAGCGCTCCATAACTTCGTACGCTTTCTGGCGGTACACGATGTTCAAGGCCGTCCAGCCATGAACCTTAAGGTCTTTGTGCGTGATGGTTTCCTTTTTGGCCATAGGGGATGAGGAAGACACGCAGCCAACCAGGCGGTCGGACAGCAGCAGGTTGTAGTGGAAATCCTTTTCGCCGGCATCGTTCCACTCTTTATAGAAGTACTCATCATTCACGGTAAGAAGCGCAAGGTCGCATTTCCCCTCGCTGAGCGCGGGGAAGATCTCGTTGTACTCGACTTCTTCCACGGTGATGCGGGTGCGCGGGTGCTTAGAGTGGAAGTTGGCGATGGCTTGAGGCAGCAGCAACGAGGCCAGCACCGAAGAGATGCAGATATGGATGGTCTCGGGCGCATCGGAATCGCCTTCGCCTTCCGTCGAGCTAAGGAATTCTTCATGTAGCGCGTCGTACTGATCGATGAACGGGCTCATCTTGTTAAGGAACAGCTCGCCTTGCGGGGTGAGCGTGACGCCGAAGGGCGAGCGCACCAGAACGGTGGCACCGATCTCGGCCTCAAGCTGCTGCATGCTTTTAGACAAGGCCTGCGGCGAGACGAAGAACCTGCTTGCGGTTTTCGATATGGAGTTGGTTTGGTTGATATCGCGCAGATAGCGCAGTTGATCAAGCCTCATAGCGCCCCTTCCCAAAGCGTTGAGACAACTGTTTGTTTAAGCTAGCACCCCTCATTCGTAAATTGATAGGGGCATCATTGTTCTCGATTGTACGGCATAAACAAGAGTAATAACAGCAGGAAGGGGGCTGCATGAATGGGGTGCAACCAATCGTTGATAGGTGGTTCAATAACCGAAACCCATTGCTTATTCTCAACCTACTCCCTGCAAAGTAAAGTTGAACCATCGGTTAGGCGGTACGGCTTGTGCCGCTATTCGAATCGCATAACGCGAAAGGAGAGAGGGATATGACCAAAGCAACTAAGGTCGCAGTGCTTGGCGTTGACGCAATGGACCCCAGGCTCACCCGTAAGTACATTGACATGGGCATCATGCCCAACACGAAGAAGATCCTCGAGATGGGCGCTGCCCGTCAGGACCTCATGCTCTTGGGCGCACTGCCTACGGTAACCCCGCCGCAGTGGACTACCCTTGCAACGGGTGCTTACCCCGAGACCCATGGCATCACCGCTTTCTATCGTCAGGGCGGCGATCTGGACATGGTCAACCTGAACTTCGACTCCACCAACTGCCATGCAGAGCAGCTGTGGAACGTCACCGCTGAAGCCGGTAAGAAGACGCTCGTTTGGCACTGGCCCGGCAGCGCTTGGCCTCCTTCGAGCGACAGCCCCAACCTCAGCGTTGTTGACGGCACCTCCCCGGGCGGCGTTAACATGTCTTCCGCTCAGGTCGACGGCGAGTACATGGTCATGGCTTCCGAAAAGAACGAAGTCATCGAGTACCGCGCTGGCGCTATGACCGATGCTAAGGTTCCTTGCGTTGTTACCGGTCTTGGCGATGACAAGAAGAAGAAGCAGAAGTCCGGCGGCATGGCTTCCCTCATGCAGCGCAAGATGGACGACGGCTTCCGTCTGTACATCGTCAACCCCCACAAGGATGGCCAGGGTGGCTCCGACAAGATCCCTGCCGACGTTGCTTACTCCTCCATCAAGCCTGCTGCCAAGTGGACCATCGACGTCCCGGCAGATGCTAAGGAATTCGTCCTGCTGATGAGCGGCGGCCTTATCCGTCGTAACTGCCTCATCCTGAAGGGCGAGGACGGCAAGTACGATCACATCGCCATTTACAAGAACAAGCGCGCTGAAGAGCCGCTGGCTGTCATCCACAACCGCGAGTACGTCCGCGACATCGTTGATGATTGCGTCAAGGGCGACGACATGATCAAGGCTACCCGCGACATGCGCGTTCTTGAGCTTGCTGAGGACGGCTCCAAGGTCCGCATGTGGGTTTCCGCTTCCATGAACATCGCTGCTGACATGATGTGGTCCCCCAAGAGCCTCTACAAGGAAATCGTCGAGAACGTCGGCTATCCTTCTCCCTGCTCCACCTTGGGCTTCGGCGACTTCGAGCTCATCTACGACTGCATGCATCAGTGCTGGCAGCACGTTGCCGACTTCCAGGCCGACGCTCTGTGCTACCTCATGGAGAACGACGGCTACGAGGTTGTCTTCAGCCACTTCCATGCACCCGACCTGCAGAAGCACATGTTCATCCGCAACCTGAAGAAGGGCACGGAGAACGTCACGCCTGAGCAGTACGAGTTCATCATGCAGGCCATCTACAAGCAGATCGACAACTACTTCGCCAAGTTCATGCACTTCCTAGACG
>CAKTWD010000104.1 GCA_934630485.1 uncultured Eggerthellaceae bacterium
GCCGTTCCAAGCTCAAGATGATGCGCATCTGGAACGTGTACTGCTTCCTGTGCTGGTACGAGGTGTTCTTCGGCGAATCCGCCGCCAAGCTTGCTCCTAAAACGCAGGTTGCGTAGAGCTTAAGCGGTTTGAACTGACAAAAGAAGCCCCGCTTGTTCGATCGTGAATGACGGTCGGATGAGCGGGGCTTTCGTTACGGGTTGGGAGTGCTGGGTGCACTGTCGAGTGTGCGAGTGTGCCTGCTTCTGTTGCGTCCGTTGTGCGCGTGGGTCTTGAGGCGTCGTTCATGCCCGTGTTCGGACGATCAGGCGCTTAGACGCCCGTGATGTCCCTAATGACTTCAGCGGCGATGATCAGTCCTGCTGTTGCCGGGACGGGCGCGAACGATCCGGGGATTGAGCGCCTGCCTTCGGGCGGCTGCTCGGGATTGGAGTCGTTCGGGTCGACGATGGGGGTGCGCGCTTCCTCGGTCGAGAACACCACCTTGAAGCTGCCCAGCCCGCGCTTGCGGCTTTCTTTGCGAATCACTTTCGCAAGGGGGCAGACGGTGGTGTCTTCGATGTTCGCGACCTGCAGTTTCGTGGGGTCAAGCTTATTGCCTGTTCCCATGCAGGAAATGATAGGAGTGTTGTGGTCGCCAGCTTCCTTGATAAGCTGAAGCTTTGCTGTCACGGTGTCGACTGCGTCGACCACGTAATCGTAATCGTTGAAATCGAACTCGTCGCAGGTTGAGGGGAGATAGAACACCTTGCGCGCTGAGACCTTGCAGCTGGGGTTGATGCTGGCGATACGCGCTGCCATGACTTCGACTTTGTCATGGTCAACGGTATCTTCCGTAGCGATGAGTTGCCTGTTCAAATTGGTGTTTGAGACGGAGTCGGCGTCGACGATGTCGATTGCGCCAATGCCGGAGCGCACCAGCGCCTCGACGGCGAACCCGCCAACGCCTCCAATGCCGAAAACTGCCACACGTGCCTGGGCGAGCGCGTCCATTGCGTTTGGCCCAAGCACCAATGCGGTTCGCGAAAAGCGGTTGTCCGTCATCATCGACCCCATAGCCTAATGCGGCGTGACGTTGGCTTAGTCGTGGTAGAAGCGGTGGATCTCGTACTTCGGCTCGCAGCACACGTTGATGCCCAGAGACTTGTACAGACGCTCGTCCTCTTCAGACAAGATCACGCTGAAGTAGGCGTCGCAGCCCTTCAGCTCGCCCATGTGCTCAAGAACGCGCGCGGCCAGCGGGCTGGTCTGCGACGTGGTGGAAAGCGCGATGAGCATTTCGCCCGGATGAAGATGCGGGTTGGTGTGCCCAAGCCGCTCGGTGCGCAGACGGCAGATGGGCTTCAGCGCTTCGTCGGAGATGACGTACTCGTGGTCGTCGATGCCTGCTTGGTACTTGATTGCGTTCAGAAGGACACTGGATGCGGCGCCCAGAAGCGTGGAGGTCTTACCGGTCATGACCTTTCCGTCGGGAAGCACGATGGCGCCTGCGGGCGAACCCGATTCTTCGGCCTTTTTCAGTGCGGCAAGATGCGCAGGGGAGTAGTTCTCGGTGACGCCGACGCGGGTCATGAGGCGAGCGAGGCGCTCGACCTCGACCTCGTTGCCGCCGGAACGGCGGAAGTCCTCGCGCGCTTTGAAGTAACGGCGCACGATTTCATGCTTGGAAGCCTCTCGGCATACCTCGTCGTCGCTGATGGCGTAGCCTGCCATGTTGACGCCCATGTCGGTGGGGGATTTGTAGGGGCTCTCACCGAGGATCTTCTCCATCATGGTTTTCAAAACAGGGAAGATCTCGATGTCGCGGTTGTAATTGACCGTGGTCTCGCCGTAGGCCTCAAGATGGAAGGGGTCGATGGCGTTCGCGTCGTCAAGGTCGACTGTTGCAGCCTCGTAAGCGACGTTTACCGGATGCTCAAGCGGAAGGTTCCAGATGGGGAACGTCTCGAACTTGGCATAGCCGGCGCTTACGCCGCGTTTTAGTTCTTGGAACAGCTGCGAGAGGCAGGTTGCCATCTTGCCCGAACCAGGGCCTGGTGCGGTGACGACCACCAGCGGACGGGTGGTTTCGACGTATTCGTTTTTGCCGTAGCCGTCGTCGCTGACGATGCGGTCGATGTCGTAGGGATAGCCTTCGATGGGGTAGTGCAGGTAGCTCTTCACGCCCAGGGAATCAAGGCGTGCACGGAACGCGTCGGCGCCGGGCTGGTTGCGGTACTGGGTTATGACGACGCTGCCAACGTAGAAGCCCAGCTCGTTGAACGCGTCCATAAGGCGCAGCAGGTCGTCATCGTAGGTGATGCCAAGATCACCGCGGATCTTAGAACGCTCGATGTCGTTGGCGTTAATGGTGAGGATGATCTCGACATCGTCGATAAGCGACCGCAGCATGCGCAGTTTGGTGTCGGGCTCGAATCCGGGCAGGACGCGCGATGCGTGGAAGTCGTCGAACAGCTTGCCGCCGAACTCCAAGTAGAGCTTGCCGCCGAACTGCTTGATGCGTTCTCGGATGCGTGCAGCCTGCAGCTCGATGTACTTGTCGTTGTCGAAACCGATTTTCATGCGGCAACCCTTTCGTCAAGACGCGTTTTAGTTCTAGGACGCACGAAACGCAAGACGCCGAGCAGCAACGTTTATTAACGGCATCTTGTTGGATAGGTGCGTTGTGTGATGATTCCCGCAATTATAGCTCAGCTAGCGCTCTTCGCACTCTGTTCTTTCCTTGATTTGAGCCGTTACTGCAAGGATGCTCGACATGTGGGTTTCAGGTGCGGGCTCTCCGTCCAGGTGGCGCGGTTTCGGTTGCTTCTCGATGCGGTTTCGCGTTGATTTTGCTCCTATGTGCACAAATTTGACGGTTTTGCGACACTCCCAAAACATAATGCCCGGTACTTCGAGGATGCTAGTAATTGCGAGCTGGATGTATAGTTCTTGTTCTCGGCTGGTTTCGCTATCTAGTCGTATTTTTCGGTTCAAAGATCGCACAAAACAGTTAAATCTGTGCACCCTTGTCTTATTGGTTCTTCCACTAGCGCGTCCAGTTGCGCGCTATTTGATCGCGTTAGGCATCGACTAGCTGCTTGGATGCAGGAATGCGTCCAAGAGCTCGCGCTGCCTATCTCGGTTCACGCGCTTCAGTTGAAGCCTGACGTGCAGCTTTCTGGCGATCTGACTAGCGAGTTGATCGAGGCCGTGTCGGTTTGTGACGCTGCTTTTCGTCGCAGTGATGACTGAAACGCCCATCGCGCACAAGGAGTTCCGTCGTCGCGCGTCGTGCTCTATCTTCATGGCTCCCGAATGAAATAGCTCGCTGTCGTATTCGACATCAAGTTTTGCGTCTGGCCAGTAAAGATCGCAATAGAACGAATTTCCGAATGCGGAGTGAAGGGGTGCCGTGGCGGTGCTGATCTGCTTGTTCGGTAGCGGCTTCGGTAGGCCATAGCCGCCCTGGCTCGCCGGCAACGAGAGGGCGAGGGCCAGTAGCGATTCCATGGGAGAAGCGGACGAATCGAGGATTCGCCTTGAGACGTCTTTTGCGGCCTTGCAACCTTTTCCCGAGTATAGTCGAGCAAAGAGATCTAGCGCCTTTGCGCTAGTTAGCTTTGATGCTGCTGTTTTCAATTGATTGGGTTCTGTGCCGTTGGTGAAGTGCCCGAGTCGATAGGTCCCGCAGAGCTCGAACCCGAGTTGTGCGAGCTGCATTTTGTTGTAGGTGATTCCAGCTCGGGCAAAGCAGAGTTCGGGCGAGCAGACGAAGACGTTGTTGGAGATAGCCGCAAATGATCTCGAAGGGAGCCTATTTGGCGAGGCCACGTGGCAGATCACGTCTTTAGAGCTCCTTCGCGCACTGGCATCAGGGAGAAGCAGATGGCAGGGAAAAGTCAGATTCGGGACCTCTTCCTTTAGGATGGCTAGCTCAATTTCTAAATCGACATGCTCGGTGTTGCACGCGGCTTCTTTGTATAGGCGCATAACCGCCAAATCGCAATTTTGCCTCGCGGTATCTTGCTTAGGTTGATGACTGACTCTTTGCGACGGGGCGGCGGGGTGCGGATTCCCTTTGGGGAGCGAGCGCGTCCTCCAGTATTCGAGCGAGGATATGTAGTCAAGAAAAAGAGTCATGCCGAGATCTTATAGGCAATTGCTCAATTTCGAGGGTGAGTCGAGGTGCTGTTTCCAGAAGGTTATCCTGCGTTTGAAACTCGCTGGAGTGTGTGATGCGGGGCGTTGGAGGAAGGCGGAATGTTTGTTGTATCGGGTTTCGACTGCTAGTTGAGGGCTGAATTGGCTCAGTATGCGCTTTCTCGTGCTCGGTGCTTCGGCTGTGGAATGTCGAGTATGTTGCGGAGGGCTCTTGTTTGCACGAATTTGACGGTTTTGCGCGATTAGCGGCGGGATTGAAGGGGGTGCCTCCCGTTTCCCGATGTTCGAGAAACGGGAGGCACCCTGCTGAACGGGGGATTTCCCTTTAGATTCATCGCCGACGGGACCGCTTCGCTGCATCTGGTTAATGTCGACTTCGCAAAACGAGAAAACCTGTGCACCGAGCGGTCTGGTGGCAGGGTCTCGTGCCGCGCTTTTTTCGAGAGGCGCGGTTCGTGCCTGTTTGCTGGTTGCGGCCGCTCGAAAGAGCGGCCGCAACCAGTGGCTATTCTTGTTCGGCTCGGCGGTCAAGTGCAGCGCCTACCAGCCCCGCGAACAGGGGATGCGGGCGGGTCGGGCGGCTCTTGAATTCGGGGTGACCCTGGCTGGCGATGAAGTAGGGGTGGTCGGACACCTCGATCATCTCGACCAAGCGGCCATCGGGCGACGTTCCCGAAACCACCAGGCCGCCTTCGATAAGGCGCTCACGGAACATGTTGTTGACTTCGTAGCGGTGACGATGGCGCTCGTAGATCAGATCCTCGCCGTACACCTTGTGCGCAAGCGTCCCATCGGCAACCTTGCAGGGGTATGCGCCAAGGCGCATGGTGCCGCCTTTGTCCTCGACATCTTCCTGCTCGGGCATCAGGTCGACCACGGGGAACTCGGCCTTGTCGTCGAACTCGGCCGACGTGGCGCCCGGCATGTCGCAAACATCGCGGGCGAATTCGCATACTGCCGCTTGAAGGCCCAGGCAAATGCCCAGGAACGGCACGTTGTTCTCGCGGGCGTATTTCGCGGCGGCTATCTTGCCCTCGAACGCGCGCACGCCGAATCCTCCGGGAATGAGGATGCCGTCGAAACCGCCAAG
>CAKTWD010000105.1 GCA_934630485.1 uncultured Eggerthellaceae bacterium
GTTATAAGCCAGGATCCGAAGGGCGAGACCAAGGCCAACGACGGAGCTAAGGTGAACCTGGTCATTTCGCAGGGAGGCGAGCAGGTCACCGTCCCCGATTTGGAGAACATGACCGCCAAGGAGGCTCGTGCCGCGCTGCAGAAGCTTGGTTTGAAGGACGCGTCGGGCACTGCCGAGTACTCTGACTCCATCGACAAGAACCATGTCGCACGTCAGGAGCCGGCTGCAGGTTCGAAGGTTTCTAAGGGTGCAACCATCACGTACTACCTTTCCGCTGGTAAGGAAGGCAAGGACGTTCCCGATGTGAAGGGCAAGTCCGAGGGCGACGCCATGGCCATCCTGCAGAACGCGGGCTTTAAGGTAACCACGCAGTATGAAAGCAGCAGCACGGTTGACCAGGGCAAGGTTATCGGCCAGACGCCTGAGGCCGGCAGCTCGCAGAAGGAAGGCGACACCATCAACTTGACCGTCAGCACGGGCAAGTCCACGCACAGCGTGTCCGCTTCGGCTGGTACAGGCGGTTCGGTTTCTCCGTCCAGCTTGACCGTTGACAACGGCGGCAGCGCGTCGTTCACGGTAACGCCCAGTGCGGGTTACACGGTTTCCAGCGTGTACGACAACTACGGCGATCGCTACAACGTCGGCGCCTCCGGCGGCACGTTCAGCATCAGCAACGTGACGGCAGATACGTCCATTACCGTGGAGTTCACGAAGACGTCTAGTTCTTCTGGCGCTTCGGGTGCTGCCTCGCACTAAGTATTTGATACAATACCCTCTGCACATCGCCCAGCGCGATGTTGCGGATTCGCCTCAGTAGCTCAGGGGATAGAGCACCGCTCTCCTAAAGCGGGTGTCGTACGTTCGAATCGTATCTGGGGCACCATGAACAATCGGGTCGGGCCTTTTGGTCTGGCCCGTTTTTTGTTTTGATGAGACGATGGGTGCCGAATCGGCGCCCATCGTCGGTTTAGCGTGAGGGTTGCGACGTATTGGCTGACGTCGGCGGCTGCAAGGCGGGCAGGACAGACGCGGCCGGGGATGGCTGCGTGATTGGAAAGCGAGCCTCTAATTGCTGGTGGGTAGCGCCGTTGCCTTAAGGGCGCTCGTGCGACTCGAAACCGCGCGGTTCGAAACGTCCCGCTGCTCTAACCTCGTGGCTTGCCCCCCCCGTGCGCAGATTTTCCCATTTTGCGAGGATTGCTTCCTGCGAAGCAGGACATTAGATTCCCTGACCTGCGGTTTTAGTGCAAGCGCATTAGCGCGAGCGGCATCCGCGAACGTTTTGCCGCGGAAAAGGTCGCAAAACGGGAAAATCTGTGCAACAAAGGCGAAAAAGGCGAATCCGAAAATATAGTTACTTCATGTTAAATCTGGCTAACCAAGTTAGCCGATACGAATTTACAGTTGACGAAGTTACCCTAATCATACATTATTAATATGTTTTATCAGCTTGCTGGCGCAGGGCTTTTGCCTGTGCTTCGGTGTCGGCAAGCCTGAACGCAGGGACGGCGCAGAAAAATAGAGCTTCCGTTGTAAACGTCGCAGAAGGGAAAATCGCCTCAGTAATAAAACGGAAGGTAAGGGAACACGGACCTCCGTTATGAAACGGGTGCAACAGGGAAATGCGCCTTCGCCATAAAACGAAGACCGAAAACGAAGAAAGGAAACAGGATGATCGAACGTAATGCCGTCCGGCGAGCCCTGGCTTCGGCGGGAGGCAATGCCTCCAAAGGCATGATGGCCATGGCACTGACATTGTCATTGTCCCCGGCTACAGCATTTGCTCAAACCGGCGACGGTGAAATAGAGGGGGCAGTCGGCTCCGATGCTACCAACACTGAAACGGCTGCCCCGCAATCGAGCGAAGGCGTTCAAACGTCTTCGATCTCAATCGAAAATTATACCTTGGATGGCGGCAGCAATGCAGCCGTTTCGCAGGGTGCTTCATACGATCTGAGTAAGATCGCCGATGGTAAGTATCAGGGCACGGCTGTGGCTGATTCCAACGATCCCCTGAACAAGGGCGATGAATGGAATGTGGAGAGCTACGACGTCTCGGTGACGGTGACCGTCGCCAATTCCAAGATCGTGAAAGTCGAGGTTGCAGACTATAGCTCTCTCGGCGACGACGACTGGGACCGCATGGACAAGGCCGTGAACGGCTACAGCAAAAAGGGAACGTCTTACGAGGGCGTTGTCAGCCAGATCGAGGCGGCCGGTAATACTAATGGCATCGACGCTGTTACCACGGCGACTATCTCCTCGAACGCCATCAAGACCGCGGTCGATAACGCGCTTCAGGCAGCTTACGACGAGCAGAACGCAAAGCCGGCTGAAAGCGAGTACACCTACGGCTATGCGGGATTGACCTGGGCAGAGTATTGGGCGGCAGAGGGAGTTCAGGCTGCAGGGTCTGCGGCGTCTTCCGGCGACCTTGACTCTCGCAGCGAGGCTGACAAGGGCGCGTTCGATGCCGTTACCCGTGCTACCGCGAATCACGGCCTGCATCGCGGCAGCTATCAGTGCATGGCCACCATCTATACCAACGAAGGCGAAACCTTCGAGCTGGCAACCTGGGCTACCGACGGAAAGTCCTTTACCACCACCGATGGCAAGACCGTAACGTGGAACCGCGGCAGCATGACCTGCGATGGCGCCAGCTACACCTTGAAGGATTACGAGGTCACGGGTCTGAAATACGTGCCAGTGAAGGTTAAGACCTCCGACCTGGACGCCTTTAAGGCGACGCATCGCTTCGTTCCCAACGGTGAGACGTTGGCTGGCGGCTACGGCGAAGGGCAGCTTTCTTCGTATTCCGGTTTGGTTGCCGATGTCGATGCTGACACCAACGGCCTGAAAACCGTCACCGTCTCCGATGGCTCTTGCAGCTTCTCCGCTGCGGCTGCCGGCACGGACTCCGGCATCAAGGATCAGGCGCTCAAGACCGCCACGGGCATCGAGCCTACCGTCAAGGAAGCGAGCGGCTCCTACGGCGAGTTCCTGCGCGTGGACCTTAACGGCAACTACGGCGACCTGGGCGCTAACATGCAAAGCGTCACCTGGACCTACTACGGTGACGACGCGACCTATACCAACGCCCTTGTCACCTACGGCACGAAGTTTGCCGCCGACAACTGGATGCATAAGTCCATGGGCATCCAGCTTGGCCTGACCGATTCGCTGCGTTGCCAGCTTCCTGCCGGCACCAACGGCACCGGCTATTGGACGGTTACGGTGCATGCGCTCGGCTACGCCGACGCTTCTTGGGATTTCCAGGCAACTGAGGACAACATCGTCGGCGTCAAAGTGCCTGTGACCGAGGCAACGAAGGCGCAGCTGCAAAGCCTGTACGACAAGGCCGCCGCTCTTGATAAGACCAAGTACACCGTGGATTCTTGGAAGGCCTCGTCCATCGAGACGGAGACTGCTGAAACCAAGGAACTGCTTGAGAAGGCCGATCTGAGCGAATCGGAAGCCGCCGAGCAGATCACGCACCTCCAAGGTGCGCTTGACGCGCTGGTCAGCCTGTATCCCGAGGTTGGTTCGTACGTGCTCATGAACATCCCGTACAGCGACTTCTATGCCGCAGAGCAGAACAACTCCGGCACGGACGTGGTGACGTCCGCTACCAAGCAAAAGACGCTGGCCGGTTCGCTGGTTGCCGGTTCTTATCATGTGAACGCCGACGGCAGCGACATCACGGGTGCTACGTTCGCCGTCAAGGTCGGCTCCGTCAACATCGATTGGTCGAAGTTCAAGCGCGTAACGGATTCCGACTCTGTCGACATCACAACCTCCATCAAGGGCAAGACGTCCACCACGACCTATTCCGGTCGCGACGCCCTGTTCCAGGCACCGAGCTATTCGTACTACGTACTGCCCGAGGGCGAAACGCCGGCCAATTACAAGGAAGTCACGGTTGATGAGTCGGGCAACCTGAAGTTCAGTGAGGTGGAAGGCAAGCCCGCCGTTGTTCTGTCCGACGTCACCGCCGAGTTCACCACCAACAGCAAGTATGGCGATTATGAAATCGATTTCAGCAACCTGCGCGAGCAGATGCTCGACGCCGACGGTAACCAGGCGGTCGTGTACGGCGCCGTGGTGAACGCCGCCGATGAGGCCGGCAAGGTCGAGGGCTACGGCATGCGCGCCCTGGAGAACATCTGGAAGGGCAAGGAGCTTGCTTGGAGCTGCGGCTTCGTGACCGAAGCACACGGCAGCCCGCTGAGCTCGACCTATTACAAATCGATGATGGGAAAGACCATCAAGTCTGTTGTATTCTATACGTCCACCGGCACCTACACCGTGGCGATGGATCAATACGTCCCCGTCAAGGTTTCCACAGATGAGGGCGCTATCTCCATCCAAAAGAGCGCTTCGCTCGACGACACTTCCTTCATTGGCATGAAATCGACGCTGCCTGGAGGATTCGACGCCCAATACAGCATCGAGGGCTGGAATGGTGATGTTGAGGTGTCGAACGCGTCTTCCGGGCCGTACGCTTCCGTTATGAGGATCCCGGACGGCACGCAGCCCGGCGGATACACGATCGTGGCCACTGATAAGAGCGGCAAGTACGCGCCCTTGAGCGCAACGTTCACGTTGACGACGGCGAAGAACGCCGCCGCGTTCGATGCCTCTAATCTGAAGCTAATCGCTGACGGCGGTGCCACCGAGAGCGACCTCGCGAACTATCTGGGTAACATTTCGCAGGTCACGGTGGATGGCGTGGTGTATAACGCACAGGGCAAGGGCGCTGTGAAGATCGTCAACCAGGACGGTTCTCTGAACCTTGCTGCTGCAAACAAGGACGGCTCCTTGGTGTTCGCCGCGAACGGAGCATACGAGGTTGAAGTCGTCGCAACGGGCTACACCAGCAACCTGAAGTTCACGTACGCCAAGGTCGCCGACAAAGCTGCGCTTCAGAGTGCCATCCAGTCCGCTCTGAAGCTCGACAACGGCCAGAACGCCTACACCGCAAGCAGCTGGTCTGCCTTCCAGGCGGCGCTCAAGGATGCTCAAGGCGTGAACGAGTCCGTTTCCGCCACTGACGATGAGGTTGCCAACGCGCTT
>CAKTWD010000106.1 GCA_934630485.1 uncultured Eggerthellaceae bacterium
GATCTCGGTCATTCTGGCCGGCGTCGCATTCGCGTTCGCCTGCTATGTCGAGCTTGGCAAGCTTCCGTACGACGCTTCCGAGGCCGAGCAGGAAATCCAGGAAGGCCTCCTTCAGGAGTACTCTGGTGCTTCCCTGGCTATGATGCACATCGCCATGCCGATGAAGCAGATCATCGTCGCAAGCTGGTTCGTTGCCATCTTCCTGCCGTTCGGTGCGTCGCTTGACTTCAGCATCGTTGGCATCCTGATCGGTATCGTCACCTATCTTCTGAAGATGCTCGTCGTCTTCGTTCTGTGCGCGCTCATCGAGAACCTGGTTTCCCGCGTGCGCTTCAAATTGTTGGGTCGTCAGACATGGGCGATGTTCGGTATTTCCGTCTTCGCGCTCGTGTTCTGCCTGATGGGTATTTAAGGAGGCTTTAAGATGAACGGATTCTTCACCGTTAACGCGCTTGCTTGCCTCCTGGTTGCAACCGCTGTTCTGGTCACGCTTACCAAGACGCCGCGCAAAGCCGCCTACCTGTACATCGTTCAGTCGCTGGTGCTCATCGGCATCTTCGTGACCCTTGGAAACACGGTTGGCTCGACCGAGCTGTTCAGTTGGGCCGGCACCGCGTTCGTCACCAAGGTGGTTCTGGTTCCTGCAATCATCCTGTTTGCTCTGAAGAAGATGGGCGAGCCCGCCGAGAAGCTCGATCCGGTTGTCAGCCCCGCGGCCATCGTAGTGCTTTCCGCCGTCGAGATTCTGGCGTGCGCTGTTGCCGTGGGAGGCATCACCCTTCCCGCAGCCGCCATGGTCAAGCCTGCGCTTGCCATTTCGCTGGCGCACTTCTTCATCGGCCTTACGTGCATCGTCACGCAGCGCAACATCTTCAAGCAGGTGTTCGGCTACTGCCTGATGGAAAATGGCTCGCATCTCACGCTGGCGCTTCTGGCGCCCACGGCTCCGAGTCTGGTCGAGATCGGCATCGCAACCGACGCCGTTTTCGCGATCATCATCATGGCCGTTATGGTTACGCGCATCTACCGTGTCACGCGTTCGCTTGACGCCGACGGTTTGATGGAACTGAAGGGCTAGGTGGATGATGGAACTTTCTAACCTTATGGAGCTGCTTTTGCTCGTCCCGCTGGTCGCCGCGGTTGTTATGGCGATCATCCCTTCGAAGTCGGCCCCCGTCGCTGTGTACGAGGCCCTGCATACCGTATCCGTCGTGGTTGTCTGCGTGCTGGGTGTGTTCCTTGCCCTGAACGTCATGGCCACGAACGATAACATCTTCGCTCTGTCGAAGTGGTTCAACATGGACTCGCTGGCTGCGATCTTCGTGATCCTGATCGGCGTCATCGGCTGCATGACCGGTTTGTTCTCGATTCCCTACATCAGGCATGACATCGAGGCCGGCACCCTGGACAAGGGCCAGACCAAGATCTACTACGTGTTCTTCAGCCTGTTCGTGTTCACCATGCTCATGGCTGCGCTGTCGAACAACATCATCATGATGTGGGCTTCGGTCGAGGCCACCACGCTTTCGACCGTCTTCCTGGTTGCCGCTTACAGCAAGAAGAAGCTCTCGCTGGAAGCCGGCTGGAAGTACATCATCGTCTGCACCGCAGGCGTTGCCTTCGGCCTGTATGCCACTGTGCTTACGTTCGCTGACGCCAACACCGTTCTGTCCAACTCGACCGACGCGGTTCTGTGGACGTCCATCCTGCCCGTTGCGCATCAGTTCGACCCGATGCTCATGAGCATCGCCTTCGTGTTTGCCGTCATCGGCTTCGGCACCAAGGCGGGTCTGTTCCCGATGCACACCTGGCTGCCCGACGCTCACTCCGAGGCTCCCAGCCCCGTGTCTGCGCTGCTGTCCGGCGTTCTTCTGAAGTGCGCCCTGCTTGTGATCATCCGCTTCTACGTGCTTACGTGCCAGGCGGTCGGTCCCGAGTTCCCGCAGCTGGTCATGCTGATCATCGGCGCTCTGTCCGTGGTTGTCGCGGCGGTGTCCATGTACGCTCAGAACGACCTGAAGCGCAAGCTTGCGTACTCCTCTTGTGAGAACGTCGGCTTCGTGGCGCTGTGCCTTGGCTTCGGCGGCCCCATCGGCGTTGTCGCTGCTCTGCTGCACTGCATCTTCCACGGCTTCACCAAGGCCCTGATGTTCTGCCTGTCCGGCAACATTCTCATGACGTATGGCACGCGTGACCTCAAGAAGATCAAGGGCGTCGCACATGTCGCGCCGTTCACCGGCACGCTTCTGGGCGTCGGCTTCTTCGCATTGGCCGGCATGCCGCCGTTCGCGATGTTCACCTCCGAGATCACGGCCTTCATCGCCGGCATCGCTTCGAACCTGGTTTGGCTCGTCGTGGTCGTCGGCCTGGCGCTCACCATCGTCATGGCTGCCTGCGTCAAGGTGGTCACCGGCTCGGTGCTGAGCAAGGCCCCCGAAGGCATGGAGAAGGGAGACGTCCCCGCATTCGCGTTCGTCCCCGAGATCATCCTTCTGGTTGTCATCCTGTGGTTCGGCGTCGCAATGCCGCAGCCCATCATTCAAGGCGTCGAGAACGCCACCGGCATCGTTTTGCAGCAGGACACCAAGTCGCTGCATCACGCGCCCATCGTGAAAGACATCTTCGCCCATACGAACCAGAGCGGAATGTAGGTAGGTAACTATGGCTTTAGAAACATTCAGCAGCAAAGCCCGCTCTGGCGAGACGCACATCGAAGCAGTTCAGGAACGCTTCCCTGGTGCGATCAAGTCAGTCGAGTGGGTTCAAGATTATCAGCCCGTCGTCACCGTCGACCGCGACCGTGCCCCCGAGGTCATCGAGTTTCTGTACTATGACCGCGGCGGCTGGATGCCCGTCATGGTGGGTAACGACGAGCGCTCTTTGCGCGACTGCTATGCGCTGTACTACGTCCTCTCCATGGAGGAAACGGACACGTGCGTGATGCAGGTTCGCGTTGAGGTCGACCCCAAGGACCTGACGTTCAAGTCCGTTTCTCCCCGCGTTCCGGCCGCTGTGTGGCCCGAGCGCGAGGTGCAGGACATGTTCGGTCTTAAGGCCGAGGGTATCATCGACAACCGCAACCTTGTCCTTCCCGACGATTGGCCCCAGGGTCTGTACCCGCTGCGCAAGGACACCATGGACTATCGTTACCGTCCCGAGCCCACCACCGACGTCGAGAACTATCAGTTCTTGAAGGAGACGGGCGACCGCGAGACCACGACGATCCCCATGGGCCCGATGCACATCACGTCCGACGAGCCGGGTCACTTCCGTCTGTACGTCGACGGCGAGACCATCGTCGACGCCGACTACCGCATGTTCTTCATCCACCGCGGCATGGAGAAGGTCGCCGAGTCGCGCCTGAACTACGACCAGGTGCCGTTCTTGGCCGAGCGTGTTTGCGGCATCTGCGGCTTCGCTCACTCCACTGCGTACGCCGAGACCATCGAGCGCTCTCAGGGCATCGAGGTTCCGCTGCGCGCCGAGTATATCCGCGCCATCATTCTTGAAACCGAGCGTCTGCACTCGCATCTTCTGAATCTTGGCTTGGTTTGCCATTACTCCGGTTTCGACACCGGCTTCCAGCACTTCTTCCGCGTACGCGAGAAGTCCATGGACCTGGCTGAGATGCTGACCGGCGCCCGCAAGACCTACGGCCTGAACCTTATCGGCGGCGTCCGTCGCGATATTCTGGCCAAGCAGAAGCTCGAGACGCTTCGCTACTGCGAGACCCTGCGTCACGAGGTTAAACAGCTGGTCGAGGAGCTTCTGTCCACGCCGAACTTCGAGAAGCGCGCTGCCGGCGTTGGCATTCTCGACCCGAAGGTCGCCCGCGACTACAGCCCGGTTGGCCCGTACGTCCGCGGCAGCGGATTCGCACGCGATGCCCGTTGGGTGCATCCGTACGAGGGCTACAAGTACATCGCGCACAACCACAAGCCCATCACGCAGGATTCCTGCGACGTCTTGGGCCGTACGCTGGTTCGCGTTGCCGAGGTGTTCGACTCCATCGACATCATCGAGGAGCTTCTGTCGGCTAACCTGCCCGAGGGCCCGGTTCTGAACGACAAGTTCGAGATCAAGGCCAACAAGCAGGCTATGGGTTGGGTAGAGGCCCCGCGCGGCGAGGACATGCACTGGTCCATGGTCGGCGACAACCAGAAGTGCTATCGCTGGCGCGCCAAGGCATCCACGTACAGCAACTGGGCATCTTTGCGTTACGCGTTCCGCGGCAACACCATTTCCGATGCTGCCCTGATCGTCGGCTCGCTCGACCCGTGCTATTCCTGCACCGAGCGCGTCACCATCGTGGACGTGAAGAAAAACAAGGCGCAAACCATCACCAAGGCTCAGCTTGAGGATTACTGCGCTACCCGCAAGCACAGCCCGATCGATCTGTAGGGGAGGGCGCCATGTTCAAGACACTTAAAGGAATCTTCAAAACGGGTTGCGCCACCACGTCGTACCCCGAGGCGCCGCTTGAGCGCCCCGAGTACGCCCGTGGCAAGCCCGAGCATAACCTTGAGGCATGCATCGCCTGCTCCGCCTGCGCGAACGCATGCCCCCCGAACGCCATCCAGATGGTGCCCGACGGAAACACCGGCACCATCACCTGGTCGATCAACTTTGGCCGCTGCATTTTCTGTGGCCGCTGCGAAGAGGTTTGCCCGACGCACGCGATCGTCCTGACCCCCGAGTTCGAGCTTGCCGTTTTCGACAAGAACGACCTCGAGCAGACCGCAACGTACCCGCTTCAGAAATGCTCTGAATGCGGACAGTACTACGCGTCTGCGAAGGAGATCGACTACGCTGGTCAGATCCTTGCGCACAACGCACAGGGCGCCGACGCCGCTAACGCCATCGCGGCGCTGGGCGTGTGCCCCGAGTGCAAGCAGAAGGCCGACGCCGCGCGCTATGCCGCTGCGGTCGAGAAGGCCGGTAACCCCACGCCTGCTCCCACCGAGGAGCAAATGGCCGAGTCCAGGCGCATCGCTGCGCTTCGCAAGGAGGCATAAAGCATGATTACCGATAGTGCCTATCCAAGCGAGCTTCAGTACAAGCC
>CAKTWD010000107.1 GCA_934630485.1 uncultured Eggerthellaceae bacterium
GTGTCAATGGCGCAGGCCTTAACCCACAAAAAAGGCCTCGACGCGATGTCGAGGCCTTTTGCCTAATGGCGAGGTGAATTCGCTTGCCGCGGGTGTTTTGAGCCTACGGCATGAGCGGTTGCTTTTAGCGACCGAGGTCCTTCTTGTCGAGGTCCTGGGCGAACTGCGCAAGGTCGGGGTGGAGAAGGGAAGGAGCGGCTCCCAGCAGAAGCTTGGTGTAGTCGTCCCTCGGGTTCTCGAAGACCTCCTTGGCAGTGCCGCGCTCGACTGCCTGGCCGTGGTTCATGACCATGATGCGGTCGGAGATGTAGCGCACGGTCTGGATGTCGTGGCTGATGAACACCATGGCAAGGCCGAGCTCTTTTTTCAGATCCATCAGAAGGTTCAGGATCTGGGCGCGAACCGAAACATCAAGTGCGCTGGTTGGCTCGTCCGCGATGATGGCATCGGGCTTCAGCGACAGGGCGCGAGCGATGGCGACGCGCTGGCGCTGACCGCCAGAGAGCTGGCCGGGCAGAGCATCGAGCACCGAGCCGGGCAGGCCAACCATGCCGATGAGCTCGACGACGCGCTTCTCGCGCTCCTCGGGCGTGCCGACGTTGTGGACGACCATGGGGTCCATGAGCTGGTCATGAATGGACATGCGGGCGTTCAGCGCGGTAGCGGGGTCTTGGAACACGACCGAGATGACGCGGCCGATGAGCTTGCGCTGAGCGGCGGAGCGCTTCGTGACGTCCTCGCCCTTGAAGTACACGTGGCCGCTGGTGGGCTGCTGAAGGCCGCACATGACGTTGGCGGTGGTGGACTTGCCGCAGCCGGACTCGCCGACGATGCCGATGGTCTCACCGGGGAACAGCTTCAGCGAGAGGTTCTGCACGGCTTTGACGCGATTGGGGTGAAGGATCGAACCGGTACGGGTCTTGAACGTTACCGAGACGTCGTCAAGGAAGATGATGGGAGTGGTCTCCTGGTTGGTTTCCTGGCTCACAGCAATACACCTCCGGGAATGGCAGGCTCGATACCGAGACGCTTCAGCTCGCTGTCAGGCAGCTCGGCGTAGTAGTGGTCGGTCATCGCGACGCGCTTGAGCATCGGGCGGACCGGCGACACCTTGTCGGGATGGCTGGAACGCGGCGTGAAGCGGTCGCCCTTGGGGAAGTCCTTCGGCGAGGGGACCGATCCAGGAACCTGATGCAGGCGACCGGTGCCGGCTTCGATGGAAAGGACGGATCCCAGAAGGCCGCGCGTGTACTCATGGATGGGGTTGGTGAGGATCTCGGTGACCGGACCCTGCTCGACGACCTGACCGGCGTACATGACGGTGATGGAGTTGGCGACCTCGGCAACGAGGGCAAGGTCGTGGCTGACGAAGATCATCGCGAAGCCAAGCTCCTTCTGCAGGCGGTTCAAGAGGTCGACGACCTGCTTCTGAACCGTGACGTCAAGCGCGGTGGTGGGTTCGTCGGCAATGACGAGCTTCGGGTCGCGCGTAAGCGCCATGGCGATGAGGACGCGCTGGCGCTGGCCGCCGGAAAGCTCGTGCGGGTACGAGTCAAGCGTGCGCTTGGGATCGAGGCCTACAAGCTCGAGCAGCTCCTCGGCGGAACGCGTGCCGCCACGGCTGGTGAGCTGCTTCATCTGAGCGCGGATGAGCATGGACGGGTTCAGCGACGAGAGCGCGTCCTGGTAGATCATGGCGATTTCGCGGCCGCGCAGCTCGTTCATTTCCTTCTGGCTGAGCTCGAGAAGGTTGCGGCCGTTGTACAGGATCTGGCCGGAGATCTGCGCCTTCGGGTCGATGAGGCCCATGATGGTTAGCGACGTGATGGACTTGCCGCAGCCGGACTCGCCGACAAGGCCCATGGTCTGACGCGGGCGGACGACGAACCCGATGTTGTCTACGACGTTCACATCGCCGTGGCGCGGGAACTTGATGGAAAGGTCCTTCACCTCGAGGATGGGCGGAACGTCGGTGTGCGCGGGGAAGCGGTCGGTGCGCTTCGCCTCGATGGTGCGCAGCTCGGCCAGGCGGGTCTTGAGGTCCTCGGCCTGAGCGGTGTAGGCAAGACGCGGGTCGGACACGAACATGTCGGCCTCACGCTTGGAGTCGAGGTTGGAGTCGGAGGCGACAACCGGTGCCTTGGGGGCTGCGGCCAGTGCGTCGGTCATGCCCTCGGAAAGGACGTTCAGGCACAGAACGGTGATCATGATGGCGAGGCCCGGGAAGAGCGCCTGCCACCAACGACCGGCCAGAACGCCGGCACGCGCATCGGCGAGGATGTTGCCCCACGTGGGCGTGGGCTCTGGGATGCCGGCCGAGATGAACGACAGGGACGCCTCGAATACGATGGCGTCGGCGACCAGGACGATGGTGAAGACCATGACCGGGGCGATGCAGTTGCGCAGAACGTGCTTCCACAGGATCCACGGGGCGCGTGCGCCGGAAACGACGACGGCGCGGACGTAATCCTGGTTGTACTCGCTCATAACGTTGGCGCGCACGATACGAGCGATCTGCGGGATGTACAAGAAGCCGATGGCGAAGATCAGCGAGGGCACCGAGTTGCCGAACACGATGACGAACGTGGCGGCAAGGGCGATGCCGGGGAAGGACATGACGATGTCCATGATGCGCATGATGACTTCGGAGACCCACTTGCGGCTAACAGCGGCGATGGAACCGATGATGGAGCCCAGAACCAGTGCGAATGAGGTTGCGCCCAGGCCGATGACCAGCGAGTAGCGTGCGCCGTGCATCATGCGGGACAAAACGTCGCGGCCCTTGTCGTCGGTGCCGAACAGGAAGGTGGAATCCGGCGCCTGGCGCGCGGTGAAGATCTGAAGCGGGTCGTGCGGCGAAAGGACGTTCGCGAACACGGCGATCAGAAGGATGAGAAGAAGCACGAGGGCCGAGATGCGGGCCGAGATGGACATGTTCTTCCAACGGCTGACGCGCATCTTGCCGGCGTTCTGCTCGAGCTTCGCGGTGGTGTTTTCCCTAAGCTTTACCATGCTACACCGTCCTGATTCGCGGATCGATCAGGATATAGAGCATATCCACGATGATGTTGATGATGATGAAGGTGACGGCAACGACCAAGACGACGCCCTGAACGAGCATCGTGTAGCTGGATTGGATGCCGGAAAGGATGGCCATGCCCATGCCAGGGAGGTTGAAGATGACCTCGATGACGACGGCGCCGCCCATGAGGTAGCCGATGCGCATGCCCAAAACGGTGACGGGTGTGATGAGCGCGTTGCGAAGCACGTTGCGTGCGACAACCGTGCGCTTGGGGATGCCGCCGCCAAGCGCGGTGCGGACGTAGTCCTTGTCAAGCTCCTCGACCATGGAGGTGCGGATGACGCGCGTCATCTGACCGATAACCGGCACGCCCAAGGCGATTGCTGGAAGAGCCATGCGTGCCAGCCAGCCCGAAGGATCGGTGGCGAAGCTGGGGAGCTTGCCCGAGGCAGGAAGCCAGCCAAGCTCGAACGAGAACAGCAAGATCATGAGGACTGCCAGCCAGAAGGAAGGCGTGGCGATGCAGACGATGCTGAGCACGCGGATGAGTTGGTCCGGCCATCGGTCGCGGTACAGGGCCGATATCACGCCCAGGATGACCGCGAAGAAAACGCCGATGAGAAGGCCCATGAAGGTAAGTTGCAGCGTGACGGGCAGCGCGCTTGCGATGCGGTCGGAAACCGATGCGTTGTTTGCGCCGAAGGACCCCAAATCGCCCTGGACCAAGCCGGCCATGTAATTGCCGTACTGGACGAGAATAGGATCGTTAAGCCCATGTTCCTCTCGATATTGGGCTGCTTGTTCTGCCGAGGCGTTCTCGCCCAGAACCGAATAGGCCTGGTCGATTGGCGAAAGCGCCATCAGAAAGAACACGAGGATGGTAACGCCGATGATCATGATCGGGAAAGCAATGAGCCTTCGGCCGATCAATCGCAACAGGTTGTTCACCGTATCCCCCTTTCGGATAGTAGACGTCCGTCTCCCGACGGAATGCATAACCGTCTCAGTTTATCCCATCTAGGGGGTTGTGCTGTAGCTCAAACGTTACCTGCACGTCATTTGTCGAAAAAAAACGCCGCTTCACAAAGGAAGCGGCGTTTCCAATCGCATATGCGAGGGTGATTTGCTTGGCATTAAGCCTTAACGGAAGCACCCAGGAAGACGAGGCCGGTGGTTGCGATGGGCTCGAAGCCGGTGATCGCGTCGGCCTGGTAGCCAGTTGCAAGCTCGCGATGGAACAGAGCGTACAGCGGCACTTCCTCGGACAGAAGGTCGAAGCACTTGTTCCAAGCTTCCTGCTGCTCGGAGCCGGAAGACTCGCGTGCGGTCTGCATGAGAGCCTGCAGCTCGTCGAACTTGCCGTCGCCGGCCTTCTTCCAGCAGGAGCGGCCACGGGTCCAGTCGTTGTCGCCGTACCACCAAGAAAGAAGCAGGTCGGGGTCGTTGCCGAAGCAGGTCGGGTCGCCCGGGGTGAGCATGACTTCGTAGGGAAGGACGCTGTCGGACTCGGCGAGTTCGGACCAAACGATGGACTTCTCATCGATGGTGCAGGAAACGCCGATGGCCTCGAGGTCGTTCTTGATCTGCGGAGCCAGGGACTTAACCCAGTTGTTGTTCACCTGCAGGGTGAAGGCAAGGTTGGAAGCGCCAGCCTCGGCGAGCAGGCTCTTGGCCTTCTCGGGATCGTAGGTGTAGACGTTGGAGGCCTTGTGGTAGTTCTTGTGATCCTCGGTGAGGTAAGAAGTGACGGGGGTTGCATGGCCAGCAAGCTGGTTGGCGATCAGTTTGTCGACGTCGATGGCGTAGAAGAATGCCTGACGGACGCGCTTGTCGTTGAACGGTGCCTTCAGGGTGTTGAACATCAGGAACGCCTGGTTGAAGCCCTGGACGTAGTCGACGGAAGCGCCTGCGCCGGTGAGCTGGTCGGCATTGGCGTCGGGGACGTTCTCCATGACCATGAC
>CAKTWD010000108.1 GCA_934630485.1 uncultured Eggerthellaceae bacterium
ATATCTCGAAGGGTCTGATGAACGAGGATCAGATCGAAGACGACATGGCGCGCGCAAGGATCCATGGCGAGCAGGCTGCTGTCGACGCGGGCCTTGTTCCCGATGGAGTCGAGATTCAGTACCACGTTCCTGAGAACGAGGAAATCGCTGACGAGAATCGCTCTCCCGAAGAGCGACTTTCCGCTGCTAAGGCCGCGATCGCCGCTCTGACCGGTGAGGCGGTTTCCACCACAACCTATGTGAAGCCCGCAAGTGAGGCTGCGGTTAACGCAGATAATGGGGAGATCAGGATCACTGAGATTCCGAACGCGAATTCTGACTCCGACTCCGTTCAAGAAACCTTCGTTTCGGTTGAGAACGGTGCCGCCGAGACGACGGACGCCGCCCCGCAGTCCAAGGGCGAGTCTGATTTCAACGAGCAGACCGATGAGAACGTGCCTGATTGGTTCGCGGCGGCGCAGCGCAAGGCTAAGCGTTCTCCTCAGCGTCCGAAGCCAGCACAGCGTTCGCGCTATGCTGACGCCCTTGATGCGGCACTGAGCGAGTCGGCTGCCATCTTCGATGAAGCGAACAAGCTCGTTTTTGACGAGAGCGAAGATCGTATGCGTGCTCGTTCGGCGGATATCGTCGAGGTGGCTCCTCCTTCGCCAGCGGATCGTGACGCCATCGCCGCTGCTGGTGGCGCAATGAGCCCGATCACCGCAACGATTAGCGCAATTCCCGAAGGTGCTGCTGCTGAATACAAGCCCGCTGACGAACCTGTCCCCCAGGTTGAGGAGAGCGCCTCTGTTGCCTCTGTTGCTTCCGCTGCTCCGGTTACCGAGGCTGCAGCTGATAAAGCTGAGATTGTCGCTGCCGAGCCTATTGGCGAGACCAGCGCGTTCGCCCCTATTGTGATGACGCCCGAAGAATTGGCCGCCCTTGGAGCCAACAACGAAGCGGTGTCTTCTGCACAGGCCGCCTCTGAACCCGACGCAGGCAATTATGGCCTTAACTTACCCGATTTTTCTGACTTCGAGGTTCCTTCCGTTGCCGAGCCCAGCGTTCCTGATTTTTTGGTTCAGGGCCAACGAGCTCCTCTTGCAGAGCCCTCATCGAACGCCAGCGCACGTGCTTTGGCTAGCACGATCCCCGCGGTGGTGGGTCCCGGAATGGCCGTACCCGAGCAGACTTCGCCGTCTAAATCGGGCGCAATGCGTGCATTGCGCACTAAGCTGCCCTCTTTGAGTGGTTCGATCGAGCGTATTGGCGATCAGGAAATTGCTGTTTCCAACGTCAGCTCGGTTGGTTCGTTCGTTGCCGCTGGTTCAACTGGCTCTATTGAACCCGTTGGTGACGAACTCTTGCAGGACCTTGATCTCGAAGACGCCTACATTGAAGATGCCGACGATTCCGATATCGAAGACAACTACACCGAAACCGGCGCTTTTGCGGGTCCCGATTACGTTGAGATGCCGAAGTCTCGCATTCGCGGCTTCTTTGAGAAGTTCCGCTTCGGTTCGAAGAAATCGAACCGTGAAGAGGAAACTCCGCAGGAGTGGCTTGACGTCGAGGATGATTTCGACCCTCGCGCAGTAGGTAAGGAGCGCGGCGGTTGGGATAGCTTCCGTGATGAGAATATCGAAAGCCGTCGTAACCGTGACAATGCCCCTGAGTTCGTGGGCGAGGATGATTATTCTGCCGAATACGACGACTACGCCGAGGATTCTTACGACGACTATTCCGATCCCTATGCAGATCCGTATGGAAACGATGGCTGGGACGGTAATCGCAAGTGGCAGGGTGGTTCCATGTCTCGCGTGCGTCTTGGACGTGTCGATATGCGTTCCTCGTCCGAGGGCGACTCTCAGGACGCCGCTGCGGCCTTGGATGAGGATATCGAAACCCCAGCTGAAGTGAATGCCGTTTATCAGTTCCGCAACCCTAATTTCGAGACCGAGGTGTGGTTTGTCGCCCTTGGTTCCGAGGTCGACCGTCACGACGGTATTCGTGCGTTCATCGATGCTCACCACAACGAGCTTCACGGTGCCGTAATCGTTGACATTGAAGCTATTGGCGCGGGAACCCTGTCGTACGCACGAAAAGAGGGCGCGCTCGCTGGTGCCGAGACGACCTCACGCATGAAGCGCTATGTGCAGAAGGCCTCTCGTGAGTCTGGAATCCCTTGCGAACCTGTTCTTATGCCCGGGATCGAAACATCTGCTTCGGTCGCGGCTGCTGCGGGCGTCCAGTCTTTGCATATCCTTGGCACCGACGGCGGCGTTAAGGCCCTTACTAGCCAGGGTGAGGATGTTTTCGCTAATATCGACCCCCAGCGCCTTGAAGAGAGCACGTATTTTGTCGAGGAGCTTGTTAAGAGCATTTAAGGGTGGATTTCGGGTTATAATCCATCAAGCACGGAGCGATTCGTTGTACGTGCGGGTGTCGCCAAGTGGTAAGGCACGAGCTTCCCAAGCTCGCATTCGCGGGTTCGAATCCCGTCACCCGCTCCAGATCTCACCGCACGTTAGCGTGCGTTACATACAAAAGCAACTGAGCTTTGATGCGATTAACCGCCCCTTTAGGGGCGGTTTTCGTTTGTTCGGCGAGGCCATTGAGTGCGAGGGTTTTGCTGGTACGATTTTTATCGTCGCAAAGTCGTTTAAACGTTGCTTTGGCAAGGTGCGGTGAGCCTATTCGTCTTGTTGAGTCGGCTTATAAAGCACGATACGTGCAGTATTGAAAGGAGCGGCATATGGGTGAGGGTGCTTCTACGACCACAGATGTGAAGGGCGTTGTGTTCGATATGGACGGCACGCTGCTTAACACCCTTCCCGATTTAACAGCATTGACCAATGCTGTTCTGTCTGATTTCGGATATCCAACGCATACAGAAGAAGCTATTCGCGGCTTCATCGGTGACGGTGTTCGGGCATTGATGATGCGTGCAATGCCGGATTCTGCATCTGATGACGAGAAAGAAGCCGCGCTTGCTGAATGGAAGTCTCGTTATCAGGAGTTCGGACGCAGAAAGACCGTCCCCTATCCGAACATCATCGAAATGCTTGAAGGGCTTAAGTTGAAGGGCGTGAAGCTTGGGGTTTTGTCCAATAAGTTCGATGCTGCAGTTAAAGACCTGGCTGGGTTTTACTTCCCTGCGACATTCGATGTTGCAAAGGGAGAGTCGCCCACCTGTCCAAGGAAGCCGGATCCAACGGGTTTGCTCGCATCGATCCAGGAAATCGGTCTTAATCCTTCCCAGGTCGCTTATGTTGGCGACTCGGCTGGCGATATAAAGACCGCAAAGGCAGCTGGCGCGATGGCGATAGGGGTCTCCTGGGGCTATCAAAGCGTCGATCGTCTGGTCTCTGCTGGTGCGGATATGGTCATAGACGACCCTCTTGCTATTCTCGATCTGGCTTAAGTAGAATCATCAAGTGCATGGTGTTTCACGTGAAACACCATTTGTGAAACGCAACTAGATACCTAGTTGAACGAAAGGAATCTAATATGACTGATCCGCATCAGATGCTGGATTTATGGCTTGAGAAAGTTGAAGATGCTGAGCTTAAGCGCGAGCTTGAGGATCTTAAGCGATCTAGCGATGAGGCTGCGATCGCAGATGCGTTTTTCCAGGACCTCTCGTTTGGCACTGCGGGTCTGCGTGGGATCATAGGCGCTGGAACTAACCGTATGAACGTTTACACCGTTGGTCGTGCGACTCAGGGTTTTTCTGATTACCTGAATGCCCATTTCGAAGAGCCTTCAATTGCGATCGGTCGCGATAGTCGCAACATGGGCGAAGAGTTCGTTCGTCGTGCAGCAGAGGTGTTTGCGGCTAATGGAGTGAAGGTATTCGTTTATCCGCGTATCGAGCCGGTTCCTGCATTGTCGTTTGCAACCCGTGATCTTAAATGCTCGGGCGGGGTTTGCGTTACCGCGAGTCATAATCCTGCACCGTACAATGGTTACAAAGCGTATGGCCCGGATGGTTGTCAGATCACCACGCAGGCATCGAAGGACATATCAGACGCAATCATGAAGGTTGATCCGTTCTCCGATGTTCGTTCGATGCCGTTTGATGAGGCTCTTTCTGATGGGATTGTTGCATGGATCGGCGAGGACACGATGGAGCGTTACATCGAGGCTGTTCTAGACCAGTCGGTTGTCCTTGACGACGACTCTGAGAACAAAACGGCGTTAAAGTTGGTTTACACGCCTCTAAATGGCGCGGGAATCGAATGTGTTAGCAAGATTCTTGATCGAGTTGGCATCACGGATGTCACTGTTGTTCCTGAGCAGGCCGAGCCGGATGGAGATTTCCCTACGTGCCCGTATCCGAATCCTGAGATTCGAGAAGCGCTTGAACGTGGCATTCAGCTTTGCGAACAGGTTAAACCTGATTTGCTTCTTGCGACTGATCCCGACGCAGATCGCGTAGGTACAGCCGTTAAAGACGGCGATGAGTATGTATTGCTTACCGGTAATGAAATGGGCGTTCTGCTGCTTGACTATATCGCACGCGTCAAACAAGCGAAGGGCGAGAGCCTGACAGATAAGTTTGCGGTTTCCACCATCGTTTCATCGGCGATGATCGATGCTCTGGCAGATGAGTACGGTTTCGCCATCAAGCGCGTGCTAACGGGTTTCAAGTACATTGGTGAATTTATCGGACAGCTTGAGCAGGCAAACCAGGCTGATCGCTTCATGTTCGGCTTCGAAGAGAGCTACGGGTATCTGAACGGTACTCATGTTCGCGACAAGGACGCTGTTGATGCGTCGATGTTGATTTGCGAAATGGCGCAATATTACAAGCAGCATGGTATGAATCTTGCGCAAGCGATGCGCGCTCTGTACGAGAAGCATGGCTTCTATCAGAATAAGACCGTTTCATATTCGTATCCCGGTGCTGATGGTCATGAGCGCATGGATGCGATTATGGGGGCATTGCGCACGGTTTCCCTTGCCAATATCGCCGGCATTGAGGTGTCTGGCGT
>CAKTWD010000109.1 GCA_934630485.1 uncultured Eggerthellaceae bacterium
AACCTTAACAGCGTCAGCAAGCTTCTTGACGCCGGCAGCAAGATCGCCGCTTGCCTCGGTGCCGAATTGAATGTTCTTAGCCATTTGAAATTCCTCCTGATGATGGAACTATGGGATTAGTCTTCGCAGATAGCGTAGATGTCGTCGGCACGAAGGATCAGAACGTCCTGACCCTTGTAGTGAACCTCGGTTCCACCGTACTTGCCGAAGATGACACGGTCGCCCTCTTTGACGGGAACGGCGACCAGGTTGCCGTCCTTATCGAGCTTGCCCTCGCCGACGGAAACAACGACACCAGTCTGCGGCTTCTCCTTGGCATCGCTCGCCAGGTAAAGGCCGGAAGCAGTGGTGGTCTCGGCCTCGTCGGCCTTGACGATCACGCGATCGCCCAACGGTTTCAAACTCATGATAGGTGCCTTCCTTTCAATGTCTCAGCACTTTGATACCTAAGTAGGTTTGCCAAGCGGGGTTCCGGGTGCCGAAGCGGCGCGCCGACCGAGTTATCATTCGCGCTTGGTGTGTGCTAGCACTCGAACCTTGCGAGTGCCAACAGATTGGTAATATACCACCCTCGCATGCCAATGCAAGCCAGTTCGGCGTATGGCGCGATATCGACAGCGAGCCTTCGTCGAACCGTTGATTTTCCGTAAGAAACGCCGCCATCGATGCACGACACGAGGCACGAAAAAAGGCCCGCCGTTGGCGAGCCTTCAAAGGAGCATGGAATCAGTTGATGACGTGCAAGAGCATCACGCGCGGTCGAAGCGACAGCGAGAATCGCGGGCACGCCGCGGCAATGTACCGCCTATGCTATTCGTAGAACTTTGCTTGCGGGAACGGGGGCTCGACTGCGCGCTTGAACGCATAGCCCTCGGCGCGTTTCTTGATAGATTCAACCTCTTCAATGGAAAGACCGCTGACCGAGGCAGCTTCCTCGATGCCTTTACCCCGCTCGAACAGAGCGATAAGGGCAGCATCGAGCACCGCATAGCTGAAGCCAAGGCTCTTCTCATCCTGCTGACCTGCGGAAAGTTCGGCAGAAGGCGGCTTCACGAAAACGTTCTCGGGAATAGGCGCAGGTTTGCCTGCAGCCTCGAAGATCTCGTTGCATGCGCGAGCAACCTTATAAACGTCCGACTTGTACAAGCCGCCGATCGGAGCGAAGGCGCCAGCCGTGTCGCCATACAGCGTGGAGTAACCCATCTGCGCCTCGCTCTTGTTGCCGGTATTCACCAGCATCCAATTGAAGGCGTTGGACAAACCCATGAGCACCACCATACGGCACCTGGCCTGGGTGTTCTCGGCCGCCAATCCGGAAAGCGAACCGCCGCACGCACGCGCCATCGTCTTCTCGAAGGCCTCGTACGGCTGGCAAATGGAAACAGTCTGGGTCTCGATGCCAAGATTCTCGGCAAGCTCCAAGGCGTCGTCCACCGAGCTGACGGAAGAATACGGGCCGGGAAGAAGCACGCCGTGAACATGCTCGGCACCAAAAGCGTCAACGCACATCGCCGCGACGATGCTCGAGTCCATTCCACCCGAAAGGCCGATGACGACATCGGTGAATCCAGCGTTGTTCGCGTAATCGGCAAGCGCCTTGACGCAAATGCGGTACTTTTCGCGGGCAAGCATCTTCTTTCACCACGCCTTTCGGTTCATTGCAAATAAAAGCGGGGTTGTGCGCTGCACAACCCCGCGCGTCGTTCATATAAGGTTAGGCTAGTTACGTTTCGAATGCGTTGCGAATAGATAACGGCGGCATTGCAGAAACTTGCCGACAAAATCCTTACCAACAAAACCCCTTGTCACACCGAGGGACGCAACGCTTCTTACTTGCCACGCAAAACGCTTCCCGGCAACGAAGCGAAGCCCTACTGAACCTCATGAATGCGATCGGACAGCCACGATGCCCATTCGTCCACGCCCTCGCCGTTGGTGGCCGAAATCGGGAAGATGGGAGCTTGCGGGTTAAGCTGGCGAACCGACTCGTCAAAAGCCTCGCGGTTGAAGTTGAACACCGGCATGGTATCGACCTTGTTCAGGATGACTGCCTGGGCAACCTGGAAAACGCCCGGGTATTTCAGCGGCTTGTCGTCGCCTTCGGGAACAGACAGAATCATGACCTTAATGTTCTCGCCCAGGTCGAAGTCGGTCGGGCACACCAAGTTGCCAACGTTTTCCATGATGATGAGGTCCAAGCGCTCGAGATCAAGCACGTCGACGGCACGCTTGACCATGCTGGACTCCAGATGGCAGGCACCACCGGTGTTGATCTGGACAGCGGAGATGCCCTGCGCCTTGATCTTCTCGGCATCGACGCTGCTTGCGATGTCACCCTCGATGACGGCGATGTTGAACTCGTCGCGCAGAGCCTCAATGGTCGCGAGGATCGTCGAGGTCTTGCCCGAACCCGGGCTTGCAAGCAGATCGACCACGAAGACATGGTTCTCTGCGAAACGACGACGCAGCTCGGCGGCAAGAGAGTCATTCTTGCCAAGGATCTTCTGCTTCATTTCGATTTCCATGGATGCTCCTTCTCTAAGCGTTTTCAACGCTGATAGCTTTACTTCTGGACGCTCTAGCCTTGGACGCTGTCGCTCGACTTCGTTAAAGGATCGACGCTGTCGCTCAACTCTTTCGGAGTCGGCTCGGCCCCTTTAACCTTGGACGCTCTCGGACGCTTCCCCGGAAGCGTCCTCGGCGTCCGGCAAATCGACCTCAATCGATTCGATGTCAAGCTCGCGGCCGCGCGTCATGCTGGTTGAGTAACTTCCGCACTCGGGGCACGTGCGATGGAATCGATCGTGGTCGAATTCATGCCCGCAGTCAAGGCAAATGCTGTGCGGGGTTACCGTCTTGATGACAAGCTCGGCCCCTTCCGACAGGGTTCCTTCGCTCATAACCTGAAATGCAAACTCCAGCGAATCTTGGATGATCTCGGTCATCTCGCCAATGTTCAAGATGATCTTGGTCACGCGCTCTGCCTGCGCGTTCTGGGCTGCAGCGTTGACGGAATCGAGAACGCCCGACATGATTCCCATCTCGTGCACGACGGCCTCCTTAAAACAAAGGGCTGCCTGAAGCAGCCCTTCCCGATTGCTCAATCGAGAGATTACGATTGTTCTTGAGCGAACGCCAGTCGAAATCGACTGACGGTTTAATCGTCGTCCTCGGCGATCTCCTCGTTCTGCCGCTTAATGCGCTTCGCAAGCACAATGCGCGAAAGAAGCAAGCTTGCCTCATACAAGGCAACCAAAGCCGCGAACATCAGACCCATGGTAACCGGGCTGGCATCGGGGGTGACCATAGCGGCGAACACCAGCAGGCCAACGTAGATACCGCGCCAGCTGCCACGCAGCTTCTTGTACGGCACGACATCGAAGATAACCAAGTAGAAGATGACGATGGGCAGCTGGAAGGCAATACCGAAGCCCAGCTCGAACTTGATGATGATATCGATGTAGCTATCGGCACGCGGAGTGACCACGCCAAGGCCCATGGCCTGATCGGTGAGCCACTGGAACGCCGGGTTCAAAATGATGGCGTAGCAGAAAACCGTGCCCAAAATGAACAGCGCGACCATGGCCGAGAACGTGGGCACGAACCACTTGCGCTCGTTCGGCTTAAGCGCGGGCAGGAAAAACGCGATGAGCTGCCAAAGGATCACGGGCGACGTGGCAACAATCGACACCCAGAACGCAACCTTGAAGCGAACGGTGAACGCCTCGAACGGATCGAGGAACGTGAGGTTCGAGAATCCGTCGACGCCCTGAGGAAGGAACTCTGCGATAGGCAGAAGCAGGAACTGACCGACGGTGGGCGTCGCCATGTAGAACACACAGACAGCAACGAGCAGAACGACGACGATGCGAACCAGGCGCATACGGAGCTCGCCAAGATGCTCCATAAGGGGCATACGGGCAGGACCGATAGGCATTACTGCTCACCCCCTTCCGCGGGCTTCTCTTTAGTGGTGGGGGCCTCATTAGAAAATTGACGCTGTCGCTGCGCTTCCGCGGAAACATCTGAATCATGGCCGCTGTCGAGCGCTTCCTCGGAAGCGCTCTCGGCGGCGGCAGCCTCGGCGGCCAATTTTGCGGCGCGTTCGCGCTCGTAGCGCGCCTTGCGCTCGGTAAAGCTCTCGTTCTTCACGGAAGCGGAAGCCGGGGCTGCGGGCTTAGGTGCAGCAGGCTTGGCTGCGGGCTTCGCGGGTGAAGAGCCGTCGATACCCTCGTGGGTCTTGCTTTTCACCGCAGACGACGCCTCGGAGGCGGCAGAGCGCATGTGCTTCTCGGCCGTCGACGCAAGCTTATCGATAGTCTCGGTGGGATCGCCAAACGGATCCTCGGCATTGGGATCGAAAGACTTGCTTTCCTTCAGGACCTCGTTCATGTCTTCCTGAGCTGCACGGAACTTCGCAATGCCCTTGCCAACCGTACGGGCGATTTCCGGCAGTTTGTCGGGACCGAAGATCAAGAACGCGAACAGCAAGATGAGTACAAACTCGAATCCGCCAATTCCAAACACGTGATTACCTTTCGAAATGGGGGCGCTAGCCCCCGAAAACAACTTCTACAGCGACCAAACGACGGACGGCTTAGCGTCCACCAAGAAGAGCCAAGGCCATAGTGGGGATGCACAGCGCCAGAACAAGGATGACGCAGACCACGACCGTGAAGATCTTCTTCGTGCGGGCCTTGCGCTCCTTCGCCTCTTGTGCGCGACGCGCACGCTCTTCGGCAGCTTGGACCTTTGCGGCCTTCTGCTTGGCGGTCATTTTGTTGTTTGCCATCTTGGTTTACCTACTTTGTTATTTCTTGAGTTTGCCGCGGATCTCGATCACACGGGCGATGTCCTTCGCCACATCGGCGCCCAAATGCCACT
>CAKTWD010000110.1 GCA_934630485.1 uncultured Eggerthellaceae bacterium
GTTGTTGATTACTCGCAAGGAATTGAAGGCCTTCCTGCTGCGAATGTGGTTGAGTTCCGTTTGGGTAATGGCGACAAGGTGATTGTTCGTCCGAGCGGTACCGAGCCGAAGATCAAAGCTTACCTGTTTGCTCGTGGAGCAACGCTGGAGGCGGCGAATGAAGCTGTTGGAAAGTACGAAGCGGCTGTTGAGAAGCTATTGGGTTAATGCCGACGTAGTGATGGCTTGAATCCCTCAGTCAGGCAAACACCAACAAAAATATAGCGTTAGACAAGAAGCTCACTTGGGTGAACATGAAGAGCCCTGGCGAGCTTCTCTATTGTTTGAAGTCGCGGGCTGGACCCACCGGTCTCGATGCGATAGATGGAGCTTGCTTTCAAGCCGGTCAGTCGTCCAAGCTCATTACGTGAAAGCCCTTGTTCTTTGCGAAGTTGAGCAACATTGAGCCCCAGAGTTTCATTTAAGCTGATCGGCATGCTGGAACCGAGGCCCATCAAAGAGAGGCCAGAGTCATTCGCGTCTATCTTGAATTCCGTTTCGAGCATAAGAAAACGCTACTCGAAAAGCGCAGTGACGAGTGGAGTGAACGACTGAAAATCGGTGACTTCTGGAGTCGTATATCTTAAATGATACAGGTGCGCAAATCGGTGCTGGCGCAGGGTGTTTAAAGGGGAAAAGGACCGATATGACGTCGGATCGACGCTGATGCATGAAGTCCGAATCCAGAGAGGGCTGGGAAGAAAACACCAACGGCCGACGAGAGATGCCCGATTAAAAGGCACCAATCTGGGGGCGAGTTGGGCAGTAACGTTTCCAAATGGTGACGAAATCGATCGAGGTGTGCGTCATAAAGGGGCTTGACATGCCTTTTTTATGTCGCAAGGGCGTAGATGGTAGAATTTTAAGGTCATCTTCGAATCCGAGGAGGCCAGATGGCATCGAGGAACGATCGAAACCAGCGCCCCAGTGCGCGTCAAAATACCAGTGCAGCGGCAAGGCCGTCGCGCGATGGACGTAAAGCTCCCCAGCAAAACAAAGCATCCCGCAATGTAGCCCCGACGCACAATCCCGGGGATTATTCGAGCTACTCTCGCTCGTCTTACGGAACGAGACCCGAGGGATGGGACGGCGCTCAAACGCCAAGGCCTCAGTCGGGAGCGTATCGTTCCGCCTACACACCTGATGCAAATTATCGTGGAAGCAGCGCAGCAGCGCAGTACTCGCGCAATGCGGCTCAATATCGCGCAAGCAAGAAGCGCGGCCGCGGAAAGAAAATCGCCATCGGCGTCGTATCAGCCCTGGTCGTGGTGCTTATCGGTGTGGGTGTCGCTCTGGCAACCTACGTGAACGGCATCAACAAGGAATTGCAGGGTGGCAAAACAAGTGAAGAGCTTAAGGCAATCGATCAGGAGCTCACTCGCACCACCACGTTCACTAAACCTTTTTATGTCATGCTTATCGGTTCTGACGCGCGTGAGGGCGACGACGAGATGGGTCAGCGTTCTGATACCAACATCGTTGCTCGTGTGGACCCGTCAACCAACACTGTCACGATGGTCTCCATTCCCCGTGACACCATGACCGAAATCGACGGCGTTGGCACTGCTAAGTTCAACGCTGCGTACTTCTACGACGGCGCGGCGGGTGTTATCCGCGAGGCAAAGCAACTTACGGGTATTTCCGTCTCTCATTACGCCGAGATCAACTTCGAGGGCTTGACTGCGTTGGTTGATGCGGTTGGCGGTGTGGATGTTGTTGTCGATGAGCGCATTGATGACACCGACGCCGATAACACCACCGACTTCCCTGAGAACCCGCGCATCATCATCGAGGCGGGCGAACAGCATCTTAACGGCGAGCAGGCATTGGTGTTCGCGCGCAGTCGCGCTTACACTGACGGTGATTTCACCCGTGTCGCAAACCAGCGCAAGCTTATTCAGGCAATCGTCGACAAAGTCATGTCTATGTCGCCGACTGACATCCCGAGCGTGGTAAGTGCTGCTGCCAAGTGCGTGACAACCGACCTAACGGTTTCCGATTTGGTGAACCTGGCGCTGCAAATGCGCGACGGCGGCGAGATGACCATTTATTCGGCGACCATCCCCTCGGCAACGCAGATGGTAGGCGGCGTCTCGTATGTAATCGCTGACAAAGCGAATACGAAGGAACTGATGAAGGTCGTTGATTCCGGCGGCGATCCTACTTCAGTTAGCAACGGATACCTTGCCAGCTATTAGTCGAATTTGAAATTCACTGCGCAGCTGGCGTAGAGACTGGAACGGCCTCCGACGATGATCGTCGGAGGCCGTTCTGTTTGAGTGGGGTTATGTTGCTGAGGGGCCTGGATGCTGCAAGTGCTATCCAGGCGTATTCGCAGGCAATGAAAAAGTGCGTCAGTGCTTTACCGGCGATTGAATGCAGTTAAGCGCTGACCGCGGAAGCTTATTTCGTGGCGTAACCGTCGGGATTAGTGGACTGCCAACGCCAGCTGTCCTGGCACATACGATCGAGGTCGTATTCGGCAACCCAGCCAAGCTCGGTGCGGGCTTTGTCGCATGCTGCGTAGTTCACAGCAATGTCGCCAGCGCGACGAGGCTTGATCTCGTAGGGGATCTCCTTGCCGCAGGCCTTGGAGAACGCGCGGACAACGTCGAGAACGCTGGAACCCGTGCCGGTGCCCAGATTGAAGATACCAACGCCGTGACGGCTGCCATCTGCATCGGCAGCACCTTGGATGGAGCCAAGACCGATTGCCTCGCCGGTGCCGACTTTGCCGCCCATCCAATCAAGTGCGGCAACGTGGCCGCGGGCAAGATCAACAACGTGGATGTAGTCGCGCACACCGGTTCCGTCGGGAGTGTCGTAATCGTCGCCGAACACGCCGACGCAAGCAAGCTTGCCGACGGCAACCTGCGCGACATATGGAAGCAGGTTATTGGGGATGCCCTTCGGGTCTTCGCCGATCAGACCGCTTTCGTGGGCGCCGATGGGGTTGAAGTAGCGAAGAAGAACGACGTTCCATTCGTCGTCGCCGATGTAAAGGTCGGTCAGGATCTGCTCAAGCATGCTCTTGGTCTGACCGTACGGGTTGGTTGCGTTGTGCTTCGGGCAATCCTCGGTGATGGGGACGAACTCGGGCTCGCCATATACCGTAGCGGAGCTGGAGAACACGATGTTCTTGCAGCCATGCTCGCGAGCGACATCGCACAGCACCAAGGTGCCTGCGATGTTGTTCCAGTAATACTCGAGCGGTTTCTGCACGCTTTCGCCAACGGCTTTGAAGCCTGCGAAGTGGATGATGACGTCGATGTCGTTCTCGTCAAACGCCTGTGTCATGGCATCGCGGTCGAGGATGTTGGCTTCGATGAAGCGCAGGCGATCGTCCTGAACGCCGGTGATGGTGCGGACGCGATCAAGCGCGACTTCGCTTGAGTTGCTGAGGTCGTCGTAAACAACAACGCTGTAGCCTTTGTTCAGAAGCTCGACGACGGTATGGCTGCCAATGAAGCCTGCACCGCCGGTAACCAGCACGCAGGTTTCCTGAGGGGCTTTCGCCAAAGATTTGTTGGACATGATTCCTCTTTCGTTTGATTCGAATCGGCTTTTGTGGGCAATTCGATGAGATCACCGTAATGGTATCAGCTATTAGGCGATGGGGTGCAGTTAAATGATTGTTATGAATGCTTCGCGAAAAGCTCCAACGAATTTTTGCCGATATCTTGCAAAATTCCGGCACCTTTTCGTTCTAATGTTACTTGAGCTGCTATTTCAAGCGCTTTGCGTACATCTTGATAGGAAAGATCGACTCGAGGCTCGCCGGTTGTTGGATCGGGCGTCGCGCCTTCGTTGGTTGACGGGTAATCGGTTTCCAGAAGCAGTTGCTTTGCGGGTATGACCTTGATGTATTCGCGCCCACGGCGCGAGTTGGCCATGAAAGGACCTACCGAGAAATAGCAACCGCTTTTGATTGCCCTATGGAGCTCGTCATTCGACCCCGAGAACCAGTGGAAAATACAGGAGCATGAGGTCAGCGAGCCGCTTGCTTCGAGCATATCCAACACTGCATCGGCGGATTTTATCGCGTGAAGGGAAATCAGCTTCCCACCTTGCTTGCCGCATGCTTCAAGAATCGTGCGAAGAACCACTTGTTGGGTTTCGGCGGTTTCAATTTTTTTCTTGCTGAAGTCGAGTCCGATTTCGCCGACGAAGTTCGTTGAATCAAGGCTAGAGAGAAGTTGTTCGACTTGCACATCCGCATCGGCGATGTACCACGGATGCAGACCGATGCCCAAGTGGATGTTGCTGAATCCCGCAAGCAGCTCGCGTGCTTGCCGAAAGCCTGCGGGCGTGACGGTATTCGCGAAGACATGGGCGCCATCTTGCGCGGCGTCGCGCGCGAATGATCGGGGGTCACGTGCAAAGTCAAGGTGGCAGTGCATGTCGTGAAGTGCCGGCACGCACGTTTTCATGGTGGGTGCGGAGCCGGCTTTGAAATTGAGCTGTTCGCTTTCCCGACGCGCCATATTGCTATCGAGGGTTGGAGTCGAGGGCTTTGAAACCGCCGCGGATGAAGGTTGTTGCAAACAAAATGCGCTCGCGGATTTCTTCATCGGAGGCGTGGTCGTACAGAAGTCGCGTAAACAGGGTGAGCGATATGCTGTTGAGCCACGTGACTGCAAACTCATCGGTTTCGGGTTTCTTGGAGGTCAAGCTGGTGTCAGAGTCGATGCAGTCGCGGAAAAAGTTGTCGATAAGAGCAGAGATTTCCGTGCGCTTTTCGACCACGAGATGGTGCTCACGGTTCATGGCAAGGGCTTCGAC
>CAKTWD010000111.1 GCA_934630485.1 uncultured Eggerthellaceae bacterium
GCGCATGCGATTCTGCAGAACGGCGGCAATGCCGTCGTCGAGGCCCTTCATGACATGGGCGCCGCGATGAAGGACAGTGACCTTCAAGCCGCGCTCCATCAGGTTCTCGGCAACCTCAAGACCGATGAATCCGCCGCCGATGACGATTGCGGTTTTCGGCTGCTTCTGCTCGACGAAGTCGGAGATGGCGAACGTATCCTCGATGGTGCGCAGCGAGAAGATGCGCTCGTCGTCGGCACCGGGCACGTCGGGCTTGACTGCCTTGGCGCCGGGGGAAAGGATGAGCTTGTCGTAGCTCTCGTCGTATTCCTCGCCGGTTTCGAGGTTCTTCACGTGAACTTTCTTGGCATCGCGGTCGATTGCCGTGACCTCGGACTTCACGCGAACGTCGACGTTGAAGCGCTCCTTGAAGCCCTTGGGCGTTTGCACGGTGAGCTTCTCGCGCTCTTCGATGACGCCGCCGATGTAGTACGGCTCGCCGCAGTTGGCATACGAGATGTAGCCGGTGCGCTCGAAGATGATGATCTCGGCGTTTTCGTCGTTGCGGCGCAGACGTGCTGCTGCGCTGGCACCGCCGGCAACGCCACCGATGATTACAACTTTCATAGCTTCTCCTTCGAATGTATCGAATGTGGATCAACCTAGTTACCTGTACATTATATGTCCGCTTTGCGGATCGGGGTGAACTTGTTGCGAAATCGGAATGCTGGCGGCGGAAAGCGGCGCCGAATGTCATTGACGCGGGGTTGGTTTGCGAATGCGGCGTTGGACGACACGCGCGTTGGGCGGTCGATTTCGTCCTGATGCCTATGATTTACCTGCGGATAGGCTGGTTATTCTTTTCCGAGAGGGTATTATTGGGCAATTACGCGAAAAACGAGGAACGTGACGGTGCAAGTCCGTTGCAAATGATGTCGAGGCGCTTCCGGCAACCCCGCGAAATGCCCCGACATCATTTACGGGCGGGCCCTATACCGTTCTTCGGCTTTAGAGAAAGGCAATCAATTGGCAAATTCGACGACGGGCCGCGCCACGTGGTCGGGCAAGCTGGCGTTCGTGCTGGCTGCGGCTGCTTCCGCGGTTGGCCTGGGAAGCATGTGGCGTTTCCCGTATCTGGCAGCACGTTATGGCGGCGGCACGTTCCTGCTTACGTACTTGTTCTTTACGTTCACCATCGGTTTGGCTCTCCTGTTGCTTGAAACCGCCCTCGGTCGTCACACCAAGCAAAGCTCCATCGGCGCTTTCAAGGCTTTTGGCAAGCAGTACTCGTTCATCGGCGTGTTCGTGTCGTCTATCCCGTTCATCATCGTGCCGTACTACTGCGTTATCGGCGGCTGGGTCACGCGCTACCTGTTCGGTTACGCGTTCGGCGGGGCCGACGCGTTGGCCGACGGCGGCGGGATATTCACCGGTTTCATTGGCAACGCTCCCGAAAGCGTCGCCTGCATGCTGGTGTTCATGGCTTTGACGTATCTCATCGTCGCCCTTGGCGTTAATAACGGCATCGAGAAGGCCAACATGGTCATGATGCCGCTGCTCATCGTCATTGCAGCCGTCATTGCCATTTACTCGCTCACTCTTCCGGGCGCCATGGACGGTCTTTCGTACTACCTGGTCCCCGACGCTAGCAAGTTCTCGCCCGAGCTTATCGTCGCCGCTTTGGGCCAGACGTTCTTCACGCTGTCGCTGGCCATGGGCATTATGGTGACTTACGGCTCTTACCTGGAGAAATCCACTAAGCTTACCTCCAGCGTCACGCAGATCGCCTCCACCACGTTCGGCATCTCGCTTCTGGCCGGTCTCATGATCGTCCCGGCCACCTTCGCCGCTCTTGGTTCGGGCGAGGCGGTTGCCCAGAATTCCGGCCCCTCGCTGATGTTTATCATCCTGCCGCAGGTTTTCGAGAACATGGGCAACGTCGCGGGCGTCATCGGCACCGTCTTCTTCGTGTTGGTTCTGTTCGCCGCTCTGACCAGCTCGCTTTCGTTGGTCGAGACCTGCACCTCGGTCATCAGCGATGCCACGCAGTGCTCGCGCCGTCGCGCCCTGATCATCGTCGTCGGCTTCACCACCATCGCGGGTATCGTCGTCAACCTTGGCTACAGCTCTCTGGCGTTCATCGAGCCGCTTGGTCCGGGTTCCAGCATCCTTGACTTCTTGGACTTCGTCTCCAACTCGGTCATGATGCCCATCGCTGCGCTTCTCACCTGCATCTTCGTCGGTTGGATCATCAAGCCCAAGGTCATCATTGACGAAGTGCGCGAGTCCGCCGAGTTCAAGTTGGCAAACGTTTGGTCGGCTCTCATCAAGTACGTGGCACCTGTCGTGCTGGTGGTCATCCTGATCGCTTACATCATGCAGTCGCTTGGCATGCTGAAGTTGTAACGCTTACTGGAGGTTTTGCCGCGGGGGTTGCACCTTACGTTCCCCGCGGTTATACTCGCGCCATTGAATTCTGTTTCAGGGCGAGGTGAAATTCCTCACTGGCAGTAACCGCAAGCAAGCAATTGCAAGGCGGAAGTCTGCGACCCCGTTGGCGAAAGCCGCGGGCTGATCCGGTGAAAATCCGGGACCAACGGTTAAAGTCCGGATGGAAGAGACAGAGTTCGCAAAACGTCACTGCGTCCGTTGGCGCAGATATTCGTTATGCGAAACACAAGCCCGTATGGAAGGAATTCATACGGGCTTGTTTCTTTTCCGCGAAGCTAGATTCAAACCCGCCCAACGACTGCTTCGCAGAAGGAAGGCAATCATGCCAGCATCGCAAAACGCAGTAACCATCAAGAACACGAACAAGTGGAGCACGCGCCAGCTCGTTACCATGGCCCTTATGTGCGCCGTCAGCGCCCTGTTCTCGTTCATTCAGATCCCGCTGTTCCCGCCCGCGCCGTTCTTGACCTACGACCCTTCGCTGGTTCCCGCTATGGTTTGCGGCTTCGTGTTCACCCCCGGCGCAGGCTTCGCCGTCGGCGCCATCTCGGCCATCATCCACGGCCTTGTCCTTGGTGAATGGGTCGGCTCGCTCATGAACATCGGTGCCACGCTGTTCTTCGTCGTCCCGGCTGCTCTGATCTACCATCGCAACCGCACCTTCAAGAACGCCCTTATCGGCCTGGCGGCTGGTTGCGTCGTGGCCATTGCCGGCTCGGTTGTTTTGAACCTCACCATCGGCGTTGCGTTCTGGTACGGCTCCATCGACGTTATCTTGCCGCTGCTTGCGCCGGCTGTCATCCCGTTCAACATTCTGAAGACCTTGGTTAACAGCGCTCTGACCCTGCTGGTTTACAAGAGCGTTTCGAACATGGTCACTCCGAAAAAAGACCAGGTGAAAGGTCGCTAACATGATCGATCTGTCCGACGTCAGGTTCTCGTACGATGGTAAGGCGCCCGCTCTGGCGGGCGTGAGCGCTCATGTGAATGCGGGTGAGTTCGTCTGCATTCTGGGAGGCAACGGCAGCGGCAAGTCCACGCTGACGAAGCACATGAATGCGCTTTTGCTGCCCGACGAGGGAACGGTGACGGTGGATGGAATGAGCACGGCCGATGCCGAGTGCACGTATCTTATCCGTCAGACCGCCGGTATGGTTTTTCAGAATCCGGATGACCAGCTGGTGTCCACGCTGGTTGAGGACGATGTGGCATTCGGCCCCGAGAACCTGGGCGTTCAGCTGCCCGAGCTGCGCGAGCGCGTGACGCGCGCGTTGGCCGATGTGGGGCTTGCAGGTTTCGAGCGCAAGGAAACCCATGCGCTTTCTGGCGGTCAGAAGCAGCGCGTGGCAATTGCCGGCGTTCTTGCCATGAACCCGCGCATCCTGATTTTGGACGAGGCCTCGGCGATGCTCGACCCGCGTGGTCGCGCTGGCCTGATGCGCGTTTGCCACGAGCTTCACGAGCGCGGCTTCACCATCGTCATGATCACGCATTTCATGGAGGAGGCTGCTCAGGCCGATCGCGTTATCGTGCTTGAATCAGGCAAGGTGGTTTGCGACGGATCACCTGCTCAGGTTCTGTTGCAGGAAGATCTTCTGCGCCGCCTGAACCTTGACGTGCCGTTTGCCACGCATCTTTCTCATGCGCTGCGCACTGCCGGCGTGGCGGTTGCCCCCACGGTCGACGATGACGCGCTTGCTGCCGAGATTCTTTCTTTGGCAAAGGACAGCCTGCTCGTAGGTGCGGCTTCTGCAGCTGGTCAGGGCGTGCCGGGGAATGCAGGCGACGCGGTCGACGGCGCGCAAACGGATGACGCTGTGGTCGACGGTGCAGCTGGCGAGAGAACGGATGACGCCGCGGCTGATTGCGCCGATGCCGTCATTCGCTTCGAGAACGTCTCGTTCACGTATGATCCGTCCGAGGCAAAGCGCAAGCGTAAGCGCACTCCTGCGCAGCGTCAGGCCGATTGGGGTAACAGCCCCGACAGCATTTGGGCGCTCTCGGATGTTTCTTTTGCGGTGAAGTCGGGCGAGTTCTTGGGCATTGCGGGTCACACCGGAAGTGGCAAGTCCACGCTTGTCCAACATATGAACGGCATCCTGAAG
>CAKTWD010000112.1 GCA_934630485.1 uncultured Eggerthellaceae bacterium
AGCTTCTTCAGATTGGGCATCTTGCCTTCGCGAACCAAGCGGCTGGCGAAACGGGGGTCCATACCGTCGATACCCAGCAAAAGCATCTTCTCGGTAAGGCCTTTAGATCTAAGCATGTGCATCCCCTCTCTCCGGGTTGACATAAACAACGCTTATACCAGTATAGGCTGCGCTTTATAGCAAAGAGAAGCATCATTAACGGCACTCGACTCGCAATGGCATCAACCGAAGCTGGATGCCTAATTCAACCCCGAAACGAAAACGAGATCCCTTCACAATGAAGGGATCTCCGGGCGATACAGTGCTTACTATTTCAATTGGCAGCTGTCGCTGCGCTTCCACGGAAGCGCGCTCGGCTGCTGGCTCTCACGGAATGCAAACGGGCGGCTCCCCAACGGGGAACCGCCCGTTTCAATATCGAGCACGTGATCCGTTTATTAAAGACGCTTGACGAAACGGCCGTCGCGGGTGTCGATCTGCAGGACGTCGCCGATGTTGACGTACATCGGAACCTGGATGGTTGCGCCGGTCTCGACGGTTGCAGGCTTGGTGGAACCCTGAACGGTGTCGCCCTTGAAGCCAGGCTCGGTCTCGGTGACCTCAAGCTCGACGAACATCTGCGGCTCAACGCTGATCAGCTCTTCGCCAGCGTACTGCAGGGTAACCTCGTCGCTCTCCTTCAGCCACTTAGCAGCGTCGCCAACCTGGTCGTGCGGGATAGGCATCTGCTCATAGGTGTTGGGGTCCATGAAGTTGAAGTCAGCGCCGTCGTCGTACAGATACTGCATGGTGCGCTGCTCAAGACGGACGGTGTCGAACTTGGTGCCGGCGTTGAAGGTGTAGTCGACAACGCGGCCGGTCTTGATGTCGCGAAGCTTGGTGCGCACGAATGCACCGCCCTTGCCGGGCTTAACATGCTGGAACTCGACAATGGTGCACATCTTGTTGTTGTAGATGATGCACATGCCGTTCTTGAAATCTGCGGTAGAAATTGCCATAACTGGTCCCTCTAACTCGTCTGAAAAAATGCGGCTATATTATAACCATCTCATGAGTCGATTGAGTGAATCGCTCATAACCTTCACTCGTAACCACGCCGAAGTCCTCAAGGCGCATGCCGAACTTGCCGGCAATGTAGATGCCAGGCTCGACCGTGACCACATTGCCAACCTCAAGCGGCTTGTCGTACGTAGCGTTCAGATACGGAAGCTCATGAACGTCAACGCCCAAGCCATGGCCAAGGCCGTGACCCATCTTGCCGCCAAAACCGCCTTCGACAAGAATGCGCTCGGCCAGTTCATGCATGTCGCGGCCGATGACGCCAGCCTTGATGGTTGCCTCGACCGTCTCGTTCGCGCGACGGATGGTTTCGTATGCAGCGCGCATCTCGTCGCTGGGAGAGCCGATGAACACGGTGCGCGTCATATCGGCGTTGTAGCCGAACGCCTTCGCTCCGTAATCCATGACCACGCTGTGGCCCTCTTCGATGATGCGGTTGCCCGCCTGACCATGAGGGCTTGCACCGTTCGCGCCGCAAGCAACGATGGATTCGAACGCCACGCCCTGCGAACCATGACGAACCATGAAGTCCTCAAGCTCAATCTTCACCTGAAGCTCGGTCATGCCGGGCTTGATGAACTCGATGATGTGGCTGAACGCGTCGTCGGTGATCTTCTGGGCGGCCTTCATGCGGGCAAGCTCGCGCGCGTCCTTCACGGCGCGAAGCCCGTTCACCAAGCCCGTGGTCTCGACCAGCTGGATGCCCGATCCCTCAAGTTCGGACACGACCTTGCGATACTCGGCAAGCGTGATGTCGTCCTCGATGCCAAGCTTGCGGCCCTCGCCCTCTTTCTTAACGATGTCGCGTGCAAACACGGCATGCGACTTTCGCCCGTCGTCGATGGTCACGGACGAACCGATGCGCTCGACGCGATCCAGGCAGTTCGTGGAGTAGCGACTGTCGGTGTGCATGGTGGCGCCTTCGGGCGTGACCAGCAGCGCATGAGCGCGGTCGGGGTCGAAGATATCGTCGAAGGCGGTCATCCAGTAGATGTTCATGTTATCGCGGGCGATGAAGTCATCGATGCCCTGCTGCTGGCACGCATCACGAACGCGCGCGATGCGCTGAGCGGAAAGCTCGCCAAGCGAAGGCAGGCCCTCAGGCTCGACGGGACCTTCGATGGCAGCGGGGGCGTCGTTTGAGCCTTCGACGCTGTCAGCGACTTCCGAGGAAGCCGCTTCGGCGTCCTCGGCATCGGAAGATTGACGCTGTCGCTGCGCTTCCGAGGAAGCGCGCTCGGCGTCCCCCAGCCTCTGCAGGTTGCTCACATCCAGCAGATAGTCGACGGCGTCGCAATAACCTTGGATGCCCATACCCTTGATCTGCGCGACGCACACCGGAGCGGTCACAGAAACGCGACGAAAGCCCTCGCGCGAATCGACATCGGAAAGATGAACCTCGACCACCGGCGTGTCGATCGACGCGATGGCATCGCGGATGGCGTACGAGTAATGAGTATGCGCGCCGGGATTGTAAATAACGGCGTCGTACTTGGCGGGAGCCTTGTGCAGCTTGTTGATCAACTTGCCCTCGCTGTTGCTTTGGAAGCACGTTGCTTTCACGCCGCGCTCGGCAGCGTACGCGATAACCGTCTCCTCCAAAGTCTCAAGCGTGTCGTAGCCGTACACGGCCGGCTCGCGCGTGCCCAACATATCAAGGTTGGGGCCGTTCATCACCAGAATCTTCTTCAGCTTCATAATCACAGCCTCCTTGGCCGTCATGCCGCCTGTTCTGCCTTCGCTATTCAAAGCGTTGCCACTGCTCAAGATACGCCAGAATCTCGGCGTCGGAAAGCGTGACCGCCTTCCATTCTCCCACATCGACGGGAAGCACGAAGCGAATAGAGCCGCCGCGCGTCTTCTTATCGTGTTTCATGGCCTCCAAAACAACAGCCGGATCGGCCTTGAAACCAAGGGGCGCCAACCCCAGCGAATCCAGCAAATCAGCTTGCGTTTGGACGAAATCATCCGACGCGCCCAGCTTTTCCTTTGCCACGAACGCTGCGAAGCGCATGCCCTCGGCAACGGCCGCACCGTGCGAGTACACACCATAGCCCGCAACCGACTCGATCGCATGGCCAAGCGTGTGGCCGTAGTTCAAGCACTCGCGCACGCCCGAAGTCTCGGTCTTGTCGCGCGCAACGACGTTGGCCTTGAATACCACGCAACGGGCAACGGCTTCGGCAACCACTGCGGCATCGCGTGCCGCAAGCGCCAACGCGTTCTCGAGCATCCAAAAGAAGAACTCGTCCGAATCGATAACGGACGACTTGGCGATCTCGGCGCATCCACAACGCCATTCACGCTGGTCAAGCGTCGAAAGCGTCGCCGTGTCAGCACAGACGTGGCTGGGTTGGAAGAACGTTCCCACCAGGTTCTTTCCCTCGGGAAGGTTCACCGCGGTCTTGCCGCCAACCGACGAGTCGACCATGGAAAGAAGCGTCGTGGGAACCTGCACCACGCGAACGCCGCGCATATACGTGGAAGCGACGAAGCCAGCCAAGTCGCCCACCACGCCGCCGCCAAGAGCGACAATGACACAGTCGCGCCCCAGGTCAAGCTGCGCCATGGCGCTCCAGATCTCGCCCGCCACCTCAAGCGACTTAGTCTCCTCACCCGCCGGCACGGTGATCTCGCTGGTTTTGAACCCTGCACGTGCAAGCGAGGCCTTCGCCTGTGCCAGATAAAGCGGACCGACGTTGCTGTCGGTGATGATAAGCGCCTGAGAGAACGACCCCAGCGCAGCCACCTTCGAACCCAAATCGTCGAGAATACCCTGACCGATGCGGACGGCGTAATCGGCTTCGTTGGGAATGCTGACGATCACTTTTGTTGCCATAAGACTCCCTTTTCTTTCAGGATGTCGAACACCTCATGCGCGATAGACGAGCTTCCGCGCCCAACCGTATCGATGGTGACGTCGGCCACTTCCTCGTACAGGGGAAGGCGTTCGTCGATAACGCGCTGGGCGTTTTGAAGGTCGCCGAACAGTGGGCGCGAAGAAACATCGCTGATGCGCGAAGCCGCCTCGGCCGCCGTTACCGACAGGTACACGACCAAGCCAAGCTCAGACAGGGCCTTGCGGTTTTCGGGACGCAGAATCACGCCGCCGCCGCAGGAAACCACCATCGGATCCTTCTTCATTCCCAGCTCGTAGAGCGTTTGGGTTTCGATGGCGCGAAAACCGTCTTCGCCAACCTCGGCGAAGATCTCCTTCACGCGCTTATGCTCGCAGCGCTCGATGTAGGTATCCATGTCAACGGAAGCGACGCCTGCCATGCGCGCCAGCTTGCGCGCAACCGAAGTCTTTCCCGCCCCCATGAACCCAACCAGAAAAACCGGGCGATCAAGCTCGTAGATATCTTTGCTTACCGGCTTGCCTGCCGCCGCGTTACCTGTTACTAGAGCGCTCATCGCGAGCTCGTTTTCAGGCGCTGCTTGTACGAAGCGATAGAGGATCTGAT
>CAKTWD010000113.1 GCA_934630485.1 uncultured Eggerthellaceae bacterium
TCCTAGACGAGGGTTGGACCTTCTTCATCGTCTCCGACCATGCTCAGGTTTGCCCGAAGTGGGGTCTCCGCGGCCTTGGCGACACCGGCTGCAACGTCCAGATCATGGAGAAGCTTGGCTACACCGTCCGCGAGGTCAATCCCGAGACCGGCAAGAAGCGTCGTCGTCTCGACTGGACCAAGACCACTGCTGTCGCTAACCGCGAGATGCACATCTACCTGAACATCAAGGGCCGCAACCAGCACACCCTGCCTGACGGCACCGTCATCGACGGTCTGGTTGATCCCGCCGATCAGTACGAGCTTGAGGAGCAGATCATCACCGATCTGTACAACATCAAGGACGAAGAGTCCGGCAAGCGCATCATCGCTTGGGCTCTGCGTCGCAAGGATGCTGTGCCTCTGGGTCTCGGCGGCGAGTACCCCGAGTGCGGCGATATCATCTACTGCATGGCTGAGGGTTACGAGCATGATCATGACGATTCCATGGCTACGTCCCTCGGTGAGTGCGACACCTCCGCCGGCCCGATCTTCATCGCAGCTGGCCCCGGCATCAAGGAAGGCTGCACCACCAAGCGCGTTATCCGCCAGGTGGACGTTGCACCGACCATCGCAACCTGCATGGGTCTGCGTATGCCGCACGAGTGCGAGGGCGCTCCTGCCTACCAGGTCATCGACCAAGAGGGCGTTTGCTAAATAGACTCTGAAAGAGTCAGGCCAATAGGCATTTACCGGTGCGTGGGTTCGGGAGGTCCCGCGCACCGGTTGCATATAAGGCAAAGTTTGTACGAAAGGGAGGGTTTCACATGCTTCGATCGAAGGGTCTTTCCGAGAAGGTGCTGCTTCTGGGCGTCGACGGTCTCGACCCCAAATTCACGCGTGTCATGGTGGACGAGGGCCATATGCCCAACACCAAGAAGCTCATCGAGCGTGGCTCTGCTCGTCACGACCTTAAGCTTCTGGGCGGCGTGCCCACCATCACCCCGCCGATGTGGACCACACTGGCTACGGGCGCTTATCCCATGACGCATGGCGTCGAGGATTTCAACATCACCAAGAAGGGCGAACTTGACGTCAACTTCGCCGGCATCTACTCCACCAACGTCCATGCCGAGCCGCTGTGGAACGTCACGGCCGAAGCCGGCAAGAAGACGCTTGTTTGGCACTGGCCCGGCGGCGCATGGCCCCCGACCAGCGATTCCGAGAACCTGTACGTCGTTGACGGCACCAGCCCGGGAGCTTTGGGCTTCGGCTACGCCATGCGTGATGTCGAGGGCGTCATCTTTGCTTCTGAGAAGGCAACCAAGACCAAGTTCTACTACGGTGCTGCCCAGTTCACCGACGAGCTGACGGGTGACGATAAGGAAGTCAAGCGTTACAAGTCCGCTTTCGTCTCGCCTACCCATCAGGATTACTGGGACGAGCTCTGGGAAGAGTTCAAGGAAAGCGTTGGCGAGTTCAACGGCTACGAGGCCAGGCAGGTCATGGACATGCGCACCAACATTCTTATGGATGACCGTGCTCAGATGGACGACCTGCACAAGTATCCCGGCAGCCTCACGCTTTCTCAGATCGTCGAGCCCGAGGGTTGGGCAAATGCCCCCGAAGGCGCCAAGGAATTCACGTGGTTCCAGGTTATGGGCCATTTCCCCAAGCCGTGCCTCATCCTGAAGAACGAGGAGGGCAAGTACGATCGCATCGCCATTTACGCATCCAAGGACGCCCCCGAGCCCATTCGCGTGGTCAAGGAAGGCGAGTTCGCGACTAACGTTCCCGACTTCATGCCGCTTCCTACCGGCCAGCTTGAGAACGTCGTGCGCAACATGCGCATCCTCGAGATCGCAGAGGACGGCTCCAGCCTGCGTGTGTGGTACTCTACCGCGTTCTCCGCGGACGACAAGCGCGTTTGGTGGCCTGGCTGGGTCTTTGACGAGTGCGTCGGCAAGTTCGGCCCTCCGGTTCCCACGGGCATGATCTCCAACGACTACAAGATCATGCGCGATTGCAACACCGTTCAGTGGCATATTGCGGGCAAGTGGCAGGCCGACTGCATCAACCACATGATCGAGGAGAAGGGCGTCGAGGTCGTCTTCAGCCACTATCATTTGGTTGACCTGAGCGGCCATACCTACATGAACGTGCTGAAGGACCGCTACGATAGCCGTTACTCCGAGGAAGAGATCTACCAGCTGGCCATTGGCACCTATGAGGCTTGCGACGAGTACGTGGGCGAGTTCCTGCACTTGCTGGACGAGGGCTGGACGATCTTCCTGTTCTCCGACCACGGCCTGGTTTGCCGCACCGGCGACTTCGATCCGCTGATCGGCGACAACTACAACGTGAACGTCGGCGTGCTCAAGCACCTTGGCTACACCGTCATGAAGAAGGACGAGTACGGCCACGACACCGCCGACATCGATTGGGAGAAGACCCGTGCTGTTCAGACTGGCTCGAACGCCATCTTTGTGAACCTTAAGGGCCGCGACCGCTTTGGTATCGTCGATCCCCAGGAGAAGTGGGAGCTCGAGGAGCAGATCATCTCCGACCTGTACAGCTACCGCGACCCGTTCACCAACCATCGCGTTGTGGCATTGGCCCTTCACAAGAAGGACGCCGTGCTGCTTGGCTTGGGCGGCGACTACACCAGCGGCGACATCGTCTTCTTCGTTGATCAGGCGTACGTCTACGACCATGGCGAGTCTCTCTCCACGGCCGAGGGTTATGCGAACACCTCCACCAGCCCGATCTTCATCGCAGCTGGCGCCGGCGTCAAGGAGGGCTTCGAGATGAAGCTCTATCCCCGCGAGGTCGACCTCGCCCCGACGGCCGCGGCCCTTCTGGGCGTGCGCTTCCCCGCCGAGTGCGAGGGCGCTCCGGCTTACACGATCCTTACCGAGGAGCTGTAACCCGGCTTTGAATCACGAAGCTTGACGGGCAGTTAGTTTTGAAGGGTCGCATCGCCACTCGCGGTGCGACCCTCTTTTTGCCCGAAACCGAACACGAAAGGAGGGCGCTATGGCTGCAGAAGCTGAAGCGTCACGTTCAGGGAATCCGTTTTTGGATGCGCCTGAGGCTAAGAAGAAGACGACTTTGATCGGCATTTACATTGCCTTGATCGGAGCCGTTTGCTTCATGGCCCTGATCTCGACCATCCTGCCTGTTGCCGCCCTAGAGATCGGCGGTACCGACATCTATGCGTTCACCTCCACGCTTAATGCCGTCGGCAGTGTTGTGTTCATGCCGCTGTGGGGCTACATCGTTGCTCGAAAGCCCGCATGGAAACGCCAGCTGTTCTGCGGGTCGATGATCGTGGGCGTCATTTGCCTTTTGTTGTTCGCGACTGCGCAAAGCATGACGTTGGTCATTGCCACAGGCCCGTTCTACGGTGCGTTGAGTGCGGCGGTATTCGTCTTAAGCTATTCGATGATCCGCGACATGTATGACGTGAAGCAGGCCGGTTTGTACCTGGGTTTCTGCGGCGCCATCATGGCAGCTGGCGCTATTATCGGGCCGCTGGTTGCCGGCGTGGTCATTCAGGTGGCCGGGTGGCGTTGGGTTTGCCATCTGTTTTGGCCCATCATGTTGGCGGGCACGGCGTTCGTGTGGTTTGGCCTGCGCGTGCCCGATGCCCAAGCTGAGTGCTTGGCGCACAAAGGCGGCTCGTTCGATGCGCTTGGCATGGCGGGCTTGGGCGTGTGCCTAGGTTCTATTTCTACCATGCTCTCGCTTGGCGTGAACTATGTGCCGTTTGGTAGCGTGCTTTCGAACGTCATGCTTGTGGTGGCCGTTATCGCTGGCGCTCTAGCTGTTTACGCTATCAGGAAGAAGGGCGATGACGCCATCATCCCGATGTCTGCTATAAAAGACCGCGACACCATGTGCTTCACGTTGGCGAACATCTTCACCAACTTCTCGAATCTCGCTCCGTATTTCTTCTTGCCGACATTCGTGCTGTATGTGATGGGCGCTTCAGCCATTGAGGCTGCGCTTACGATTTCGGCGTTCACTATCCTGTCGCTGTTCTTGTCTCCGCTGATGGGCAAGCGCATCGGCGTTTCGGGAAATGCGCGCGGCGTTCTGATCTTGGGAACGGTTGCGCGAATCGTCGTCACGCTTATCTTGCTTGTTGTCTTAGTGCCTTCGGCGAATATCTGGGTGGTTTACGCCGTGTGCCTTTTGGGCGGTGTGGCCAGCGGCTCGTACGGTGCGGGGCTTTCTGCGGGCCCGCAGATTCAGCTGAAACCCGAGCTGCGCGTGCAAGGCAACTCCGTCATCCAAACCGGCCAGGCGGTTGGCAACTCCGTGGGCCTGGCAACGTACACAAGCATCATGGCGATCTTCGGCGTTGCGCAGGGCATGCATATCGCGCTTATAGTTTCGGCTGCGGCTGCAGTTGTCGCGCTGTTGTTCGTGCTGGGACTTTCGAAGCCGCGCGCGAAGAAGTAGGGTGGGGCCAGTCGTAC
>CAKTWD010000114.1 GCA_934630485.1 uncultured Eggerthellaceae bacterium
CGGGGATTGCGTAGTTGCCGTTGATGCAGGCAAGGTCAACGTCAGCGACGATGTTGGGGATCGTTGCAGCCTCGACTTCCTTCAGCTTGAGGTTCTTCGGGTTGGAGACGATGTCGTTCGTGGTGGCATTGATGCCGGCATCGTCCTTCAAAGTGATAAGGCCGGCGTCCTGCAGAAGAAGCAGTGCGCGAGCTTCGTTGGTTGCGTCGTTGGGAACGGCGACGGTTGCGCCGTCAGCCAAAGCATCGAGGGACTTGGTCTTGCCCGGATACAGGCCGAACGGCTCGTAGTGGACAGCAGCGACGCTTGCGAGATGCGTGCCCTTTTCGTCATTGAAATTGTTCAGGTAAGTGATGTGCTGGAAGTAGTTAGCGTCGACCTCGCCCTCTTCGGTCACCGTGTTGGGCTGAACGTAATCGGTGAACTCCTTTACTACAAGAGTGTAGCCTTCCTTCTCGAGCAGCGGCTTAACAGCGTCGTTCAGGATCTCTGCGTGGGGGGAGGGGGTTGCGGCGACGGTGATGGTTTTGTCATCGGAAGCGTTGGACTTGCTGGAGCTGGAAGTGGAGCTCTTGGCGCCGCAGCCTGCCAGAGCGAACGCGAGTACCGCGCTCAGGGCAAACGTGGCGACAAGCGCCGTTTTTTTCTTGAAACTGAATGCCATGGGATGTCCTTTCTTGAGACGCGTTTCAATGAGCGAACGCGTTGGCTTTAATTGAACGTTCAATAAGATATCGTTAGTTGTCTTGAAAGGCTATTACGAAAAACTAATGCTGAGTTATCGCTACTACCGATATAAGCCAATCAGACCGATAGGGGTTCAGGCATTGCCGATTGAATACCTGAGTTAGCTCAAATGTCTTTAAAGCTCTTTGTTATAGGGCGATGCTTTGATACAGCCCGTCTTTAACGAAACCTTGCTTACGATAATATTCACGCGTGCCAACTGACGAGATCACGTTCAGCTTCACGTAGCCTCCAGCGCGAGCGATTTCTTCGGCTTGCTCGATGAGTTTTCGCCCAAGACCGTGATGCTGTGCGGCTGCGTCGTCTTTCCCCAGGTGAGCAGCTTGTCCATACACGTGAACCTCTCGGATCATGGCGTCGCCTTTGGAAACTGCCAGATCGTCGTTTATGTCGCGAGCATTGATTTCATCCCATTTCGGGAGTGAGAGGCGCAGGAATCCGGCGATGCGGTTGTCGTCTGTAACCCATTGCAGGAAATGCTCCTGGGTAAGTGCGGTTTCGTATACGAAGTCTGAAAGGTGCAGGTTGGAAACTTGCACTTCCTGCCTGTTGATCTCACGGAAGCGGATTTCCTGTACAGCGGTCTGCTCATTTAGCTTTTCGATGTGCGACTCGACCATTTGGCGAAGGTTCGTCTTCTTGTTCCCAACCATGATGTCGCAAGCGCTGATGTCCCTGATCATGCGGCTGATGCGAATGTAGGGAGGCGTCGCGAGCGTATCTGTCGAAAGGACGTCGATCAGTTCCGTTTCGGTGTAAGGACGCCAACGCCCCTCTTCGTATAGGCTGACCAGCCCGGTTCCAGAAACCAAGGCGCAGGGGTAGAGCTTCACTTCATCGGGGAGGAACGCGGGGTTCGTGACGAACTCGCGATAATCCTCGATATCGCTTTCAGGGGTTGATCCGACAAGGTTGACCATCAGATGGGAATGGATTTTGAATCCATAAAGTCTGATCAGGCTGAATGCCTGCGTGACCTGCTCGATTGGAGTGAAGCGGTTGTTCTGTCGAAGGATTTCCTCACGTGTGCTTTGCACGCCGATTTGGATTTTCGTGCAGCCAAGCTCCCTGAAAAACGTCAGGTTCTGGGGCGTGACCGTGTCGGGGCGTGTTTCTATGACCAGACCGACTACGCGATGCGCCGATTTTTCGTTTGCAGACTGCTGCGCCATTAACTCATCTTTTGTCGCGGTTTCGTTTTCGGCTTCGCGAAGATGCGGGGTGGAATCACCGTATAAGGTGGCGAACGCCTGGTTGTAGGTTTCTTTGCCTCTGTCGATGGCTGCTTGGTGGCTGCGGACCAGCTCTTCAAGGACGTCGGGGTCGCTTGAAATGCCCGCGTCCTCGTAGCGCTTGCGTATGCTGACAAGCTCGGATTCATCCATAGGCCATTCATTCAATGCCCTGAACAGCTCTTTCATGAACCAAAGTTGGTAGGGGCGGGAGTAATCGCTCCAGGTGCCACCCAAAACAATAAGCTCGACCTTGTCGGTTGCGTGTCCCATTTGTGTGAGTGCGCGCATGCGCGAGGCAACCTGCAGGTAAGGGTCGAAGAAGTTGCGCTCGGCACGCTGGCAGGCTGGCTCGTTGGATAGGTAGCTTTTCGGCATGCGCAGGTCGTTCGGGCAATAGACGCAGTTACTGCCGCAAGGTTGCGGCTTGGTGATTACCGTGATAGTGGCAACGCCCGACGATGTGCGGCGAGGCTTCATGCGCAAGGTGTCGAAGATCTTTCGTTCCAAGGCGTCGTCGACATTCCATGAGGCCCAGCGATCGGGGTCATCCGACTTGGTTTTCAGGTAGAAAGGAAGAAGCTTCTTCTTTGCTAGATGCTTCGATACGTCGGTGACGTTGTCGTTGTGGTCGCGAATGATCTGAGCGAGTTCGTTTGGGGTGACGTCGCCTAAGCGCAAGCGATCGATGATATCGAGTAAAAGTTGTTCCATGCTCTCATTGTATTCGAGATTAGCTCGCAGGCCATTCTTGGCTAGAATACCCGTATGGAAAATCTCGCCAACAATCAATTAGATCAGCTGTCGAAGGTTGCGCCTGCATTTGATTTGGCGTTAATGCTGAATCAGGTCAACGCCGATTTTTATGCTCACGTCGCTGATTCGTTTTCGGCAACGCGTAGTCGTCCATGGGAAGGCTGGAATCGCATTGTCGAGCTTGCGGACGGCAGCGGCCGTGCTGCGCGCGTTCTTGACGTGGCTTGCGGAAACTTGCGCTTCGAGCGCTTCTTGGACGATGAGCTCCCGTATGCTCCACGTCGGTTCACCTGCGTTGATTCATGCACAAGCCTTGTTGGCCAATTGCCAGACGACGTTGATTTCGTCGAGCAGGATATTGTGTCTTCGTTGGTTTCAGGTGGTTTGCGCGATACGGTCGGCGCCGATTTCGATCTTACGGTGTGCTTCGGTTTCTTCCACCATGTGCCGGCGCTGGATTTGCGTGTGCGCCTGCTTAACGATCTTGTGGCGCGTACGGCCCCTCATGGGCTGATTTGCATATCGCTTTGGTGCTTTCTGCGTGATACACGTCTAGCCGTGAAGGCGGATGCCGCTACCAAGAACGCTTGTGAACGCCTTGGTATCGAACGGTCTGCGCTTGAGCCGGGTGATCGGTTTCTCTGCTGGCAGGAGCGCGAAGACGTGTTCCGTTTCGGCCATTCATTTGACGAACGCGAAATAGAACTTCTTGCTAACTCGGTGAGCGATAGCGCGGAAATTATCGAGATCTTCAACGCCGACGGCAAGCATGGCGACCTGAACACCTATCTTGTTTTGAGAAAACGATAGCTTTGCGCCTTCGAAAGGGGCTTTCATGACGGTCAAACTGGATCTGAATGATGTTTCGGGAATGGTGTTCGATTGCGACGGAACCCTGCTCGATACCCTTGACGCCTGGCGTTTGGCGGAAGCGCCCCTGTTCGCTCAGATACCGTTTGAACTGACGCGTGCGCAGGAGGACGAGATCCATTCTGCCCCTATCGAGGAAGCGGCGCGTATCTTCCACGAGACGTACGGTGTAATGAACAGCTCGGTGGAAGTTCTCGCGCATCTGGATGATGCGCTGCTTTCGTACTATCGCGATACGGCCGAACCGCTTCCCGGTGCGGTGGAGCTGGTGGAAGTCGCGAACCAAAGGGGTATTCCATGTGTTGTGGTTTCTTCAAGCCCGCGTCGATATCTTGAGGCGGGCCTTGAACGAGCGGGAATCGCCGACTGCTTCATCCGCCTGATCTCGACTGAGGACGTGTGCCTTTCGAAAAGCAATCCCGCGATCTATCAGATCGCTTTGGATTCGCTGGGCTCTGTTCTTGATACCACCTGGGCATTCGATGACGCGCCTTACGCGTGTGAGGTTATGCGCGCATTTGGCTTTAAGACGGTTGCGCCGGCAAACGACGCCGATCAAAAGGAAATCGAAGCTAAGGCTCAAGCAGCCGATTATGTTGTCGCCACGCTTAAGGATTTGCTGTAGGGTTGCATATGAGTCGCTGTCGATGGGCGTGGCCTTTAGCGGACGCTCGATAAACGAGAAGGGGAGCGGATTGCATCATGAACTGCCTCCCATTTCTTGGACATCGAGAAATGGGAGGCTTGGAGTGGGAAGGATAAACTGGACTTTCTTTTAAGGACCCTCAAGCGTATTGCCGCTCGTATTCCACTGGAGACAT
>CAKTWD010000115.1 GCA_934630485.1 uncultured Eggerthellaceae bacterium
CCGTAGGAGTTCACGATGCGCGTGCCGGGGAAGCGCCTCATGAGTTCGGCGGCCACGGGGTTGGGCAGCGCCTCGCCGCAGAACAGCATGACGCGAAGCGATGGCATGAGGCCTTGGCCGAAGCCCTGGTTCGCCAGGCACATCTCGGCGAACGACGGGGTGGAGACCCACACGTGCGGGTCGGACTTTTCAAGGAACGCCAGCATGTCGGCCGCGCGGTCGAGCGTGGCCTTCTCCATGGCGAAAAGCTCGCCGCCGCTGGCAAGCGACATGGACAGCTCGTACACCGACAGGTCGAACGAGAACGGGGCCTGGTTCAAAAAGCGCGTCCCCGGCCCGTCGACTCCCGCCACGGACAGCGCCCAGGGGAAGAAGTTGTCCACGCAGGACGCGGTGACCACGACGCCCTTGGGGGCGCCAGTGGAGCCGGAGGTGAAGATGACGTAGGCGGGGTCCTCGCCCGACGCGCAGAGCGCCGGGTCCACCTCTGCGGCGCCCGCGGCGGCCGCGATGTTCGCAAGCTCCATTGGGCCAACCACGCAGCTGGCTTCCTTCACGGCAGCTTGGGGCAGCGGCTCGGTTGCAAGCACGGTGGCGCTGCCAGATGCTGCGCGGGTCTGCGAGACAATTGATGCCACGCGCCCTTCGGGGACGGAGTGCGAGTCGACGGGCACGTAGGCGCGGCCCGCGCGCAGGCAGCCGACGAACGACGCCAGCATCAAAGGCGACTTGTGCCCGTAGACTACGACGGGCGCCTTGACGCCCGGGGCGCTTCTTCCGGCGCTCTCGCCAGTGTCGCGGGCGTCTTCCAAAAGCGCGGCCGCAATGGCGCCCGAGCGCTGCCACAGCTCGCCGTAGGTCATCTTCTCGCCCGATGCGGACGCGACGAAGGCGCAGGTGTCGGGCATGCTTGTGGCATGGTCGTGCAGCAAGTCGATAAGTTTCATTCTTCAGACCCACCTGTTTTGATTCGCGTGCTCGATCGTCAAACTGCAGGCTTTCAGCAGGTCGTGTATCTCCCCACGAATCCAGTCTGACCGTCGCGCATGTTTAGACGGGCTCCTCTCTTTGCCGAATTATAGGGCATCGAAGGGTGCTTCATGGTGCCGATATGCTACTGCTTTCGCGTCTGACAAAACTCTTGCAGCGGAAACACAATAGCGACGGAAAACAAAAGGCGAGCCTTGAATGAACGGCTCAGAAACGCGAATCTCGAAAGGCCCGCCCGGAAAACGCGAGAGCTGAAAATAAAAGGCGAGCCCCGAAGGGCCCGCCAGGAAGTGCGAACTGTGCTAAAGGATTACTCGGCCTTCTGCATGAGCAGACCGTAGCCACCGCCGTCGCGACGATACAGGATGCAGAACGCATTGGTGTCGCGATCGATGTAGCCGTAGAAGTCGTGACCCAGAAGGTCGATTGCCAGAAGAGCTTCGTCCTGAGTCATGGGCTCGAATTCGACTTCCTTGGTGCGGACGATCTCGTCGTCGCCGGCAAGCTCGGCCATCAGCGCATCGGGATCGAAGTCGGAGTTCTCGGCAGCCAATTCCTTAACCGAAGCGAATTCAGCGCTGTGAGCTTTGTTCTCGACGACGCGCGTCTTGAACTTGCGAAGCTGACGGACAACCTTTGCGGCTGCGACGTCGATAGCGGCGTACATATCGGCCTCGTGCTCTTCAACGCGGATGACGTGACCGCGGGCGCGCAGGGTAACTTCGCATACGCAGTAGTTCGCGATGGAGCGGTTGCGCTCGACGTGCAGAACGACTTCAGCATCCAGCGGATCGATGTCCATGACCTTCATGGAAGCGCCGATTTTTTCCTCGGCGTACTGACGCAGTGCATCGGATACGGTCATTTTGCGTCCGGCTACGGTGATAGACATATTCTCACCTCGTAAATCGTGGGCCATTACGTGGCTAGGGCGGCTTCGCGCGGGTTTTGGTTTTGTTGGCGATGCCGAGGCCCTTGCCGATAACAACAGGATAGCGCAAAACCCGCCGGCAGCAGCGAGCGTTTCCTAACCGTTTCGATTGAGGGAACGTCCCAGTTCAGAGACGGGTTCTTTTGAGTGCTTTGGATACGCTCGGGCGCGTGGTGCTAAGTGAAAACGTCATCATTGAGGCAACTCCCAAACCGGTTTTCGTGGCATGGGAGTTGCCTTGGCGCTTCAGAGCGCGATCGCCGTTGTAATGGCGACCGCCAGTGCGACGATGCTTGCCAAAGGCGCGATCATGCGAACGAGTCCATTTTCAAATCCGCCTTTTTCCTTAACGCTCCAGAACAGGTTGAGTGTCACGGCGGCTATTGAGACGATCGCGGTTGAGAGGGGCAGGGGAACCGGGCCGATGGCCAACCATCGATTCAGCCAGCTTCGAGATACTCCTGCGGTTGCTCCTGCCTCTAGCGTGAAAGCAGCAAGCGCCGCACCCGCAAGGCAGATTGCCCATGACAGGTAGAGCGCATTTCGGCGGAGGAGCGATGTTGCTTGAGGCAGTTTGTTCATTTGTCTTCCTTTCCTTGATGACTGAGACCTCTGTAAAAGGACATGCGTTTTTCGCGAGGCGTCTTTCGGCGTTTTCCCACCAGCGCCAGCTTGCTGCACCTGCTCTCGTACTCTCGTGTTGTTCGTGCCGACGCTAGATTGTTCGCGTCGATGCTAGCTTGTTTGTTCCGCTGTTAGTTTGTTCGCGCCGCCTTGCGCAGAATCGACGGTTTTGCGCGACTACACCGTGCGTGATTGCCGCGTTTATTGGATTGCGCTGCGCAAAACCCCAGGTTGAAACCTTCAGAGGGGGTTCGCCTCGCTTCCCGATCGTGCAAAACGGTTAAATCTGTGCGCCGCCTCGGGTTTGTGCCTCTGGGCTCGGGCCTGTGCACCGTCTCGGGTCTGCGCCTCTGGGTCTCGGCTTCGTCTGTGCGCCGCCTCGGGTTTGTGTGCCGGGTCTCGGCTTCGCCTGTGCGCCGCCTCGGGTTTGTGTGCCGGGTCTCGGCTTCGCCTGTGCGCCGCCCGGATTTGCGCCGCCTACGTGCTCCCTCCTAGGCAAAAGAAAAGGCCCGAGCCGAAGCTCGGGCCTAGCATCTGATTCTGTTCTTAACGACTTACAAGAACGGGTTGAACCAGATAAGCATGTCGATGATGAAGACGGGCACCAGGAAAGCGATGGACCACTTCATGTAGCCGAAGAAGCTGGGCATCTTGACGTCGTTGCTCTCGGCGATGGACTTCACCATGAAGTTCGGTGCGTTGCCGATGTAGGTGATGGCGCCAAAGAAAACAGCACCGGCGCTGATAGCCAGCAGCATGATGGGGTCGACGCCGCCAACAGTGGTGACGATAGCGTTGGGCAGGGTGTCGCCAAGCGAGCCAGCGCAGGTAAGGAACACGACGTAGGTCGGCGAGTTGTCCAGGAACGAGGACAGTGCACCGGTTGCCCAGAAGAAGGCAGCGGGGGTGTTAAGACCAAGCTCGGAGCCCTTGGCGCCAAGGATGAGCAGGGCAGGGATCATCGTGATGAAGATGCCGATGAACAGGCGGGCAACCTCGGCGATGGGACCCCACTCGAACTCGTTGTCCTCGCGAAGCTTTTTGGGGGTGAACTTCAGGGACAGAACCATGGCGATGGCGATGAGGATGATCTCGGCGAACCAGTTCACGCCAAGCTTGCAGTGCTCGTTGACGACGATGAGCTCGTCGTTGACGCCGGCAAGCAGGCCGTTGCAAAGAACACCCATGATGATGATGGCCAGGAAGACCAGGTTGATGAGGCCCTCGACGCGCATGGGCTCTTTCTTGGAGGCCTCAAGCTCGAGCTTCTCGTTCTCGATGTGCTGGGTGTCTTCCTTCTTGAGGAAGTGGCGATCGACCAAGGCGAACACAACCAGCAGGATGGCAGAGTTCAGAAGAAGCAGCGGCCAAATGTGCTGGAGGGTCCAGAAGAAGGGAACGCCGCGCAGGAAGCCAAGGAACAGCGGCGGATCGCCAAGCGGGGTAAGGCAGCCGCCGATGTTGGCGACCAAGAAGATGAAGAACACGACGATGTGCGTCTTGTGCTGACGCCAATGGTTGGCGCGCAGGACCGGGCGGATCATGACCATGGCGGCGCCGGTGGTGCCGATCCAAGAGGCCAAAAACGTGCCGATAGCCAACAGGATGACGTTGTTCTTGGTGGTGCCGACCAGTACGCCCTTAAGATGGATGCCGCCTGCGACCGTGAACAGGCCAAGCAGCAAAGCCATGAAGGGAACGTAGTCAAGCAGGATGGTTTCGCTGAGCTTGACGCCCATGATCTCGGGGCCATAAGCCACCGTG
>CAKTWD010000116.1 GCA_934630485.1 uncultured Eggerthellaceae bacterium
CCTTGGTACCAACGGCGAATGCGTCCATTTCGAACACGCCCATGGGGCCGTTCCAGAACACGGTCTCGCCCTCGGCAATGGCCTGTGCGTAGATCTTGACGGTTTCGGGACCGATGTCCAGACCCATCATGTCGTCGGGGATCTCGTCTACGGTGACGGTCTTGGTGTTGGCGTCTTCGGCGAACTTGTCGGCAACGACGACGTCAACAGGCAAGAGCAGTTTGACATCCTTTTCGGCCGCGCGCTTGATCATCTCGCCAGCGCGCTCGACCCAATCCTCTTCCTTAAGAGAGGTGCCGACCTTCTTGCCCTGAGCAAGAAGGAAGGTGAAGCACATGCCGCCGCCGATGATAAGCGTGTCGGCCTTGTCCATAAGCGCATCGATGACCTGGATCTTGTCGGAAACCTTGCTGCCGCCGAGGATGGCCACGAAGGGGCGCTTGGGCTGATCGAGCATACCGGTCAGAGTTGAAACCTCGTTGGCCATGAGGTAGCCGGCATATGCAGGTAAAAGGTTCGCAAGGCCAGCCGTGGAGGCGTGCGCGCGATGGGCGGTGCCGAACGCGTCGTTCACGTAAACCTCGCCGAGCTTGGCAAGCTCTTCGCAGAATGCAGGGTCGTTCTTCTTCTCGCGCTTGTCGAAGCGAAGGTTCTCGATAAGGAGAACCTGACCGTCCTTAAGGGAAGCGGCCTTGGCCTGAGCGTCGGGACCAACCACATCGGTGGCGAAGACGACAGGCGAACCCAAAAGCTCGGACAAGCGCAGAGCTGCGGGGCGAAGGGAGAATTCCTCTTCGAAGCCCTCGCCGGACGGACGACCGCGATGGCTCATGATAACCAAGCGCGCACCCTGCTCAAGAAGGTGCTTGATAGTGGGAAGGGCGGCCTTGATACGCGTGTCGTCGGTGACGACGCCGTCCTTCACGGGAACGTTGAAATCGACGCGCATGACAACGCGCTTGCCCGAGGCATCCAGCTGATCGATCGTCTTCAGATCGGCCATCGTTTCCTCCTGTTCATCGACCCGTTGCGGACAAAACGGGTCATGGTTTCATCTTCCATTGGGAATGCAAGAAGGGGCGACCGATCGGCCGCCCCTTCGCAGTGCCCGGTTTTAGAGCATGATCTTAGCGAGATCCTTGACGCGGTTCGAGTAACCCCACTCGTTGTCGTACCAAGAAACGCACTTGATGGTGTCGCACTTGCCGCCCGGAACCATGGTGAGCTGGGCATCGAAAATGGACGAATGAGCGTTGCCGATGACGTCGCTGGAAACGATGGGCTCTTCGGTGTACTCGAGGATGCCAGCCAGCTCACCTTCTGCAGCGGCCTTCATAGCGGCGTTGACCTCTTCCTTGGTGACCTCGCGCTCGAGCTGAACCGTAAGGTCGACGAGCGATCCGTCAGGGGTGGGAACGCGCACTGCGAAGCCGTCGAACTTGCCCTGAAGCTCGGGGAGAACCAGAGCAACAGCCTTCGCGGCGCCGGTGGTGGTGGGAATGACGTTCTGCGCAGCGGCACGAGCGCGACGCAGGTCCTTGTGGGGAACGTCCAGGATGCGCTGGTCGTTGGTGTAGGAGTGGATGGTGTTCATCAGGCCGCGCTTGATGCCGAAGTTCTCAAGCAGGACCTTGGCGAACGGAGCAAGGCAGTTGGTGGTGCAGGACGCGTTGGAGACGATGTTGTCCTTTTCCTTGTCGTAGTCCTTGTCGTTGACGCCCATGACGATGGTCTTATCGACGTTGGTGCCGGGAGCGGTGATGATGACCTTCTTAGCACCTGCGGTGATGTGGTCCTTGGCGGTGTTGCCATCGCGGAAGAAGCCGGTGGCCTCGACGACAACATCGACGCCGAGCTCAGCCCAGGGGAGATTCTTCGGCTCGCGCTCGCAGCACACCTTGAAGGAGTGGCCGTCGGCGGTGATGACGTCGCCATCAACCGTGACGGAGTCGTACACGCGGCCATGGACGGAATCGTACTTCAACAGATGGGCCATGGTGTTGATGTCGCCCAGATCGTTGATTGCCACGACCTCGAGTTCCGGATCGTTCACGGCTGCACGGAAGACAAGGCGGCCAATGCGCCCGAAACCGTTGATAGCAACCTTCGTAGCCATTCGTATCCCCTTTCATCAAGATACTGTTCATGAAGCTAAGGTTAGCGTCGTCCCTCTCGGACGACGTACTGTTTATTTTACCCCTTAACCTCGCGCGCCATTTGCTCGATTCGGCGAACGCGATGGTATACGGCTGATTTCGAAAGCGGAGGGGACGCGTACTCCCCCAATTCCTTGAGCGTGGCATCGGGATGCTTGGCCCGTAGGCGGATGATTTCCTGCAGCGCAGGCGGCAGGTTGTCCAGACCATACGTCTCAAGGACGATGCGCATGGCGTAAATCTGGTCGAACGAGGCATTCGCGGTTTTGATCTGGTTGGCGACCTCTGCGTTGATCAGGCGGTTCGTGTCGTTGCGCACGCTTTTCACCACGCGAGCGTCCTCCATGACGATGGCAGCGTGGTGCGCGCCGACGAAAGCCAAGAACTCAAGGATGGCCTCGCCGCTTTTCAGGTACACCATATACGAATTGCGACGCTGCTGAACGCGAGCCGCTATCCCCTTCTCGGCCATCAGCTCGACTAAGCCGTTGGCTAGCGGTTCGCTTTCGACCGTGATCTCGAAATGGAAATCGCCGCGCGGATTGGAGACGAAACCGCTGCCCAAGAACGCGCCGCGCAGATACGCCGCGGCACAGCACTGCTTGTTCACCAACGACGGCTTGATACCAAGCTCGAGGCCGTCTTCGCCAAGCACGCCAAGATCGACGAGCGCCTCGGCGAGCTTAGGCTGAACAGGGATGTTGATCAGGTAATTCGGCGTTTGATGCAAAACGCTTCTGCGAACAGTGAGCTCGGTTTTCAGCCCGTAAATCTCATGCACCAGGCGAATGACCAAGCGCGCGACGGAAGGCGTGTCGGTTGCCACCTCGACGCGGTAGCGGTTCTTGCCGCTAAAGAACAGCGTGCCCTCGATGCGGATTATGGCCGCAAGCTGCGCGCGGTCGCAATGCGAGCACACGGGCTCGACACGCGAGAGCTCTTCTTTCACATCCGAAGTGAACGACACAGTTCCAGCACCTCCACGAACGCGGCCTGCATTTTACGGGGGTCGTGCCAGGTGGGACGCATGCCGTCAACCAAATCGCGCTGGATGACGCGCGTGCCATGCGACTCGATGGCGGCAACGACCTCGTCGGAAGCGATGACGGGCCTTGCGCGCATGGTGTCGTTGTCGACGCCGTACGTCATGCCCTCGCACACGTTCGGCCCACTTGTCGCGGGCTTATGGACCAGCATGTAGTCAAGAAGCCCCGAAAGGCCGTGCTTCTCAAGCGCCTCGAAATGCTCATAGGCGTTCAAGCCCCACGTTTCGCCTTGCATGTCGGCAAGCGAGCACACGAACAACGTCTTGCCCTTCGATTCACGAATGGCATCGACGATGCCCGAAACAAGCAAGTTCGGGATGATGGACGTGTACAGCGAGCCCGGACCCAAAACGATAAGATCGGCCTGGCGGATTGCCTGGAGAGCCGGCTCGTAAGCAATGATCGGCTCGGTCGAGCGCAAGTTGACGGTTTCAAGGGCGCTGCGTGAATGGCAGGCAACGGCCTGGCCCTCAAGCACGTGACCATCGCGTGTCTTCGCCACGAGGTTCACGCGATTGAGCGTAGAGGGGTACACATGCCCGCGGGCGTTGAGGATGCGCTCGCAGATCTTGATTGCCTCGGGAAAACTGCGGCTGGTGACTTCCAAACTTGAAAGCATCAGGTTGCCCAGCGTATGGTTCTCAGCAAACGAAAAACGCAGTTTGAACGCGGCGGTAAGCGGGTCATGCGGATCGGCTGCCATAGCGGTGATGCATTTGCGAACGTCGCCCGGAGCCGTGACACCCGCCTCGTCGCGCAGGATACCAGTTGACCCACCGTCGTCGGCCATAGCCACCACAGCCGAAGTTTCGGCTCCCATGGAAAGCAGAGTGCGAATAGACATAGGGGCACCCGTTCCGCCGCCGATGACGACGGCCTTGGGAGCACGTCCGTCAACCGAAGGGACCTCGAT
>CAKTWD010000117.1 GCA_934630485.1 uncultured Eggerthellaceae bacterium
GACTTGCCGCGGCCATCGGCCACGATCTCGATGAACACCTCGTTGATCTCATCGACCATGTTCTGATAGTACGCGCGCTCCTCTTCGGTGAGGGGACGCGTGCCGTAGCTGGAATCCTTGCCTTCGGACGACGTGATGTTGTCCACGCTGATTCCCAGCTTCTCAAGCAAGCCTGAGAAGTCGGTGCTCTGCATGGCCGTGCCGATCGCGCCGATCTCGGTGGTCCTTGCCACGAAAATGGCGTCAGCCTGCGACGAGATCATGTAGGCCGCGCTGGCGTTAAGCGACGCACTGGACACCACAACCGGCTTACCCGTATCCTCGCGGAACTCCTTCAGATACGTGGCCATTTCCTCGCCTGCGGTGGCCGTGCCGCCGCCCGAGTTGACGCGCAGGACGACGGCGATGATGTTGTCGTCATCGGCCGCCTCATCGAGCAGCTGCTTGAATCCCTCGGGGCTGTTGGAAGTGCCGTCGTACTGGATGGTTCCGTCGATATCGATAACCGCAACGCTGTTGGCGTCGTTCGTGATTTCAATGCCCGAGGAGGATGGGCCCACGATCGACTTCACCATGCTGGTGCACGACGTGATGGACACAAGCAGCACGATAAGCAGGGCGACGACCACTACGATGGCGACGATCCAACCGCGCGACTTCTTCTTTTCGGGAGCCGGTGCAGAAGCGGGCTGCGGCGGCGTCGCGTACGGCGCGTAGGCGTTCTGCGCCGGCTGAGCCTGCGGTTGCGGCTGCACTGCGCCGTTGGAACCCGAAGCCTGCGGCTGAGCCTGCGAAGGCGTGTAGCCGCTCGGCGGAACGGGACCGCCCTGCCCCACCTGCGGCGCAGGCGGAACGGGGCTCGGCTGAGTTTGCTGCGGCGCAGGCGTCGGCGACGCGGCCTGAGGGTTCAGGTTGTTTTCATCCTCGGTCATCGTTCATCCTAACCTTCAAAGGTTACAGCTCGAGAGAATCGACTTTGGTGCCCTGGTGAGCTTTACGCGCCATGCGCAGAAGGAATTCCTCGTTGTTCTCGGTCTGCTTGATGGACTTGATCAGCGTGTCGGTTGCGCGCTCGGTGTTGTTCATGTTGGCAAGAATGCGACGAACAGCCCAGATCAACGGCGCGACCTGTGCGTCCATAAGCAGCTCTTCCTTGCGCGTGCCGCTGGCGACGGCATCGATTGCCGGGAAGATGCGCCTGTCGGCAAGGCTGCGATCGAGCTTGAGCTCCATATTGCCCGTGCCCTTGAACTCCTCGAAGATGACTTCGTCCATCTTGGATCCGGTGTCGATAAGAGCCGAAGCCAAAATGGTAAGCGAGCCGCCGTTCTCGATGTTGCGCGCGGCGCCCAGGAACTTCTTCGGCGGATACAGCGCCGTGGAATCGACGCCACCGGAAAGAACACGGCCGCTGGCGGGTTGCGCCAGATTGTAGGCACGAGCCAGACGCGTGATGGAGTCCAGCAGGATGACGACGTCCTGACCGTTCTCGACCAAGCGCTTCGCACGTTCGATGACCATCTCAGCGCACGCGATGTGGTTGTCAGCCGGCATGTCGAACGTAGACGACACCACTTCGCCCTTGATGGAGCGCTCCATGTCGGTAACTTCCTCGGGTCGCTCATCGATGAGCAGGCACATCAAGTGCACCTCGGGATTGTTAGCGCTGATGGAAGCCGCGATGTCCTTCAAGATGGTGGTCTTGCCCGCCTTCGGAGGCGAGACGATAAGGCCACGCTGGCCCTTGCCGATGGGGGCAACCAAATCGATCACGCGCGAGGTGATGGTGTTCTTACCATGCTCCATGCGCAGACGCTCCTGCGGGTAAACAGGCGTGAGATCGGCGAAACGCACGCGACGACCAAGCTCTTCAACCGGAGTGCCGTTCACGGAGATGATCTTGTGAATGGCGCGATACTTCTCGTTCGGTCGGACGGGCCTGGTTTGCGCCACAACAAGATCGCCCTTGCGCAGGCCGTTGCGCTTGACCAGCGAAAGGCCGACATAGCAATCGTTCTCGCTGGGCAGATAGCCCTGCGTGCGCACGAAACCGTAGCCGTCGGCAAGGATGTCGAGAATGCCCGACACCTCAAGGAAGCCCTCAGCCTTGACGGTTGCGTCGTACACGGCCTCAACCAGCTCGGCCTTCTTCAGCCCGGTGACGTCAAGCTCGAGCTCGGCGGCCTTCGCGCGAAGATCGACAACCTTTAGCTCGGCCAGGCCCTCACGGGTGACGCTGGGCTCGACCTCGCGATTGCGATCGCGTTTGTTGCGGCCGTTGTGGTTGCGCGCATTGTGATCGTTGCGGTTGCCGTTGTTCCGGTCGTTGCGGTTGCCGTTGCCGCGATCGCTGTTGCGGTTGCCTTGCCTCTTGGCGCCGGCCTTGTTCTTGCCATTGCCCGAAGCTGCACCCTGGCCTTCGCTCTGAGAATCGCCCTGAGCGGACGCCTGCGAGGAAGACTGCTGTTCGTCGGAGGCAGAACGCGAGGTCTTGCGCTCACCGCGAACCGAACGGCCGGGACGAACGTCGGCGGAAGTTTTCTCCTGCTCGGTTTTGCCCTCGGGGGCGGGATTGACAACAGCCTGCGCGGCATCTTCGGCAGCGAATGCGACTGCTCCGCCTTCGGCCTTCACTGAACGGCGAGGCCTGCGACGCGGGGTCTCGGCACTGTCAATTACGACGGAACCGCCGGCAGCTTCTTGAGTGCGCGCAACGCGACGACGTTTGGGGTACGGAGCGGTGGGATCGACCTCGGCGGTCTGGGGAGCGGGCTTGGAAGGTGCAGACTCAACCTTCTCGGTGGCTTCGGCATTCTCGGAAGCGTCGTTTTTGGATGCGGGCTTGCGCTTCGGGGCTGCGGCTTTCGCGGGAGCCTCGGTCTTCGAGGCAGCCTCGGCAGACTGACGCGCTGCGGCAACAGAACCTGCAGCGATCAGGGCTGCAGCCTCGGCCTCGGTCAAAGCATGAACGGGCTCTTCCTTCGGCTTGGCTGCCCGAGTGGAACGAGTGCGCGGCTTAGGCGCAGCTTCAGCCTGAGCAGGCTGCTCTTCCTGAACTGCCTTAGGCTTGCGGCCGCGACGGGGCTTCGGAGCCTCTTCGTTTTGAGCCTTGGTTTCAGGCGCTGGCTGCGCATCGGATTTCGCTTCTACGGCTTTAGCGGCAGCAGGCTTAGTTGCCGCCGGCTTCGCAGCGGGCTTGGCCTTCGCAGCAGGCTTAGCCGGCGTGGCCGCCTCTGCCTGCACAGCAGGTTCGGCGGCCTCGGCCTTGGGCTTGCGCGCGGTAGTGCGCCTTGGTTTCTTCTCGATTTCTACTTGCTCGACGTGCTGAGCTTCTTCACTCATGCGTTAAGTACTTTCTCCCAGTCCTTCATGAAGGAATCGAGGCCGCGATCGGTAAGCGGATGCTGAACCATCTTCTTCAGAACGCCGAAGGGAACGGTGGCGATGTCGGCGCCCATGAGGGCGGTCTGAGTGACGTGGTTGGCGCTGCGGATAGAAGCAGCGATGATCTCGATCTGCTCGCCGTTAACGGTGTTCGGCGTGAAATCGTAGTTGTTGATGGCGGTGACGATGTTGGCAACCTGCTCCAGACCATCCTCGGAGATGTCGTCGAAACGGCCGATGAAGGGGCTGATGTAACGAGCGCCGGCACGGGCAGCCAGAAGAGCCTGCGGCACGCTGAAGCACAGCGTCATGTTCACGCGGATGCCCTCGTTGGCAAGGGTGCGCGTAGCGGCAAGGCCCTCGACCATGGTGGGGACCTTCACGACGATGTTCGGAGCAAGAGCGGCCAGTTCACGGCCGTCGCGAACGATCTCGTCACGCGTCATGGCAACGGTCTCAGCGGAAACAGGGCAATCGGGGCCGACGATCTCGCAGATCTTCTTCATGTGAGCATGGAAATCGTCGAGCTTGCCGCCGATGCGGGCATACAGCGACGGATTGGTGGTAACGCCAGCCAGAGCGCCCCAGCTTGCTGCCTCTTCGATTTCGTTCAGATCAGCGG
>CAKTWD010000118.1 GCA_934630485.1 uncultured Eggerthellaceae bacterium
GGAGCGGACAACGGGGTTCGAACCCGCGACCCCCACCTTGGCAAGGTGGTGCTCTACCAACTGAGCCATGTCCGCATGGTGGGCGATACAAGATTTGAACTTGTGACCTCTTCCGTGTCAGGGAAGCGCTCTCCCCCTGAGCTAATCGCCCGCTTCAGGGAATTTCGCAACGCTCGTTGCGACAAGAAGATATATTACCAGAAACCCTATTCTTGTCAAAGACTTTTTTAAAAAAGTTTGAATTAGATACTTGAACTGGGATTTTCCGATAATTCACGATTTGACATCACTACTTAACCTGAGCAGGCTCGGCAAATTCGCCAGCGCAATGCGGACAACGAGTGGCGCCTTCCTTAACCTCTTCCAGGCAGAAGGGGCAGGTTGCCACAGGCTTGAGCTCTTCCTCTTGGTCATCCTTGCCCGCAAGCTTGCTGCCAACCTCCTGGGCCTTGTTGACTGCCTTAATCAAGCAAAAAACGACAAGAGCAACGATAAGGAAGTTGATGCAGGCGCTAATGAAGGCACCGAAATCGATGTCCGTGCCAGGGACAACCAAACCCGACACCGCGCCAGCACCGCCACCGGCAACGAAGGCAATAAGGGGGTTGATGATGTTGGTGGTAAGGGCCGTGACGATGCCGGTGAATGCACCACCGATGATGACTGCCACCGCCAGATCCATAACATTGCCGCGATTAATGAATTCCTTGAACTCGACGAAGAATTTTTTCATGCTTGCCCTTTCCATCGTCTATAGACAAAAAAAGCGACCCCTTATCAGGGTCGCTTAAATCTCCGTGGTGTCGGAGGCGGGACTTGAACCCGCAAGCCCGAAAATGGGCACTAGCACCTCAAGCTAGCGCGTCTGCCAATTCCGCCACTCCGACATTCATTGCTTGCGCAACGATTGATTACTATACCTTAAGTCGTTGCGCTTGTAAAGAGAAAATTTCTAATTTGTTGAAATAGTTCCCTGCGGGTACAGAAGCATGAGCGCAACCAGGGACACTGCGAACACGACGACGCAGATAATGGTGATGCGGTCGAGATTCTTCTCCACAATGCTGGTACCGGTTTGAGACGAATAAACAGCGCTGGCGATCATGTCGGAAATGCCGGTTCCTTTACCGGAATGCAGCATGATGAACACGATCAGGCCAATGCCCGAAGCGAACAGAAGGATAAGAAACAAAATTGCCAAGGGACTCACTATTCACACCCCATGTGATCGGAAACTTTCAACCAACGAACAAAAGATTATAAACGACCTGATGGTCCTGCGCAATCTCTACACCAAAAGGTCGCGACCGGTCATTTCTGCCGGAACATCAAGACCTATCATCGACAAAAGCGTAGGGGCAAGATCGCACAATGCACCCTTCGAGCCATCCAGTTTCATATCGTGCCCAGAATAGTCGATAAGAGCCAAAGGCACCGGCGCCGTGGTGTGCGCCGTGAACGGAGCACCATCATCCGCGATCATCTTGTCAGCATTGCCATGATCGGCAGTGAGAAGCGCAATGCCGCCCTTTCGTTCGAGCGCGGCAACGACCTTGCCTACACCCGCATCAACTGCCTCGACTGCCGCTACAGCAGCCGGGATGACGCCGGTGTGCCCCACCATGTCGCAGTTGGCGAAATTCACGATGTAAACGTCAGCCTCATCGGCATCGATGGCCTTTGCAAGAGCATCGGCCACAGCCGGCTCGGACATCTCGGGCTGAAGATCGTATGTGGCGACCTTCGGTGAGGCGATAAGCTCACGCTCCTCCCCCGTCTTAGCCTTCTCAATGCCGCCATTCAAGAAGAAAGTAACATGAGCGTACTTCTCGGTTTCAGCGATATGGTACTGACGAAGACCGGCAGAAGACAGAACATCAGCAAGGACATTCCGCGGGAATTCCTTCTTGAATGCCACCGGCGCATCGAAGTCGGCGTCGTATTCGGTAAAGCACACGAATAAGACGTGCGGGTGCTTACCGCGATCGAAGCCATCGAAATCATCCTGGATGAAAGCGCGGGTGATCTGACGTGCACGATCGGGACGGAAGTTGAAGAAAACGACCGAATCACCCTCTTTCACGCCACGATCGACAAGGGAAACGGGAACGACGAACTCGTCGGTGACATCGTTCTTGTACGAAGCTTCCATTGCCTGCACCGCAGTTCCCTGGAACATCGGTGCCGCATGCGCAATCGCGTTGTACGCAAGCTCCACGCGCTCCCAGCGGTTATCGCGGTCCATCGCATAATATCGACCGCTTACAGACGCAATGCGCGCCTCGAACGTCTCGTCGCTCAAATCATCCAAGACGTTCTGCAGCTGAGCGATATATCCCTCGCCGCTTTTCGGAGGAACGTCACGCCCGTCCATGAAGCAAGGGACGAGCACCTGAGGAACGCCATGTTCTTTAGCTGCGCGGACAAGCGCGTACAGGTGCTCGTTCGAAGAGTGAACGCCGCCGTCCGAAACCAATCCCATGAAATGAAGGGCGCGGCCTTCCTTTCTGGCGTTGTCGAACGCCGCGTTGATAACCTCGTTTTTGGCGATGGAGCCGTCTTCGCATGCATGGTTGATACGCGTAAGCTCTTGATAAACCACACGGCCGGCACCAATATTCAGATGACCCACCTCGGAGTTGCCCATCTGCCCCCGGGGAAGGCCAACCGCCTCGCCCGAAGCCTCAAGCTGGGTGGTGCTGAAGTGATCGAAGATCGCATCGAGGTTGGGGGTGTTCGCAAGCGAGATCGCGTTTCCCGGACCCGCCTCGGCAATGCCGAAGCCGTCCATGATGATCAAGCATGCGGGAAGGGTGAGCTGAGCGTCATGCTTGCACTGTGCGTCGTTGATGCTCATTTCAGGCACGCCTCGATCATGGTGACGAAGGACTTCGCTTCGAGGCTGGCGCCGCCAACCAAACCGCCGTCAACGTCCGGCTGCGCGATAAGGTCATTCACGTTGGCGGGTTTCATCGAGCCGCCGTACAGGATGCGCATCCCATCAGCCGTTGCCTGGCCGAAAAGCTCGGCAAGCGTGGCGCGGATGGCGGCACAAACCTGCTGAGCCTGCTCGGGCAAAGCCGTGCGGCCGGTACCGATGGCCCAGATAGGCTCGTATGCGACGACGCACTGAGCCCCTTCGACGGCATCCATACCAGCAAAGGCAGCCTTGACCTGCGCGCAAACGAACTCGTTCGTCTCATGCGCGTCATGCACGGCAAGAGACTCGCCCACGCAGACGATAGGATGCATGCCCTGGGCAACCAATGCCTTGGCTTTGCGGTTTACATCCTCGTTCGTCTCGCCGAACAGGCCGCGACGCTCGGAATGACCAACGATGCAGTACTCCGCGCGCGCCTCCTTCAGCATGCCGATGGAGATCTCGCCGGTGTATGCGCCGGACTCCTCCCAATAACAGTTCTGCGCACCCAAGGCGATGTGCGACTTATCGAAATCGAACACCGTCCATACAGGCTTGATGTCAAGGAACGGCGGGCAGACGACGATGTCGACGCGCTCTTTCCAGTCCTTTTCGTACTCGTTTGAAATCTCTTGGGCAAGCACCACCGCTTCCGAGATGGTGTTGTTCATCTTCCAATTGCCGGCCATCATGGGTATACGGGCCATATTGTCTCCTTACCTGCGAAAACGCGGTTTACAAGAGTAACTAGGCCATAAGAGCGGCCACACCGGGCAGCTCTTTGCCTTCGACAAGCTCCATCGAGGCGCCGCCGCCGGTGGAGATGAAGGTCATCTGATCGGCCAGATCGAACTTGTTCACAGCTGCAACGCTGTCGCCGCCGCCGATGATGGTATCGGCCTTCTTGTTGGCGGCAACCGCCAAAGCGACATCC
>CAKTWD010000119.1 GCA_934630485.1 uncultured Eggerthellaceae bacterium
GGCGGTGGCGTCGCCGCGAACCCGGCACTGCGCAACGCCTATCAGGAAATGTGCCGCAAACAAGGGGTACGCCTGATCATGCCGCCCCTGCGCTCCTGCGGCGACAACGCGGGCATGATCGCCCTTGTCGCGCTTGATCGTTATCGTCAGGGTAAGTTCTTCGGGCTTGACGCCGATGCGTTCGCCCGTGCCGACCTGGACAAGCCGTACTAACAGGAAAAACGCCGCATCAAGCGGCGTTTTCTTTTGGGTAGCGCATCTTTTCGCGTTCGGCATGGGCGATCAAGGGCATGTCTTATCGACCTGGTCGGTAGCGCTTGTAAATGCTGATCACGGTGACTGATGCGAAAACAGCCATGGCGAACAGGATGAGGTACGTGCTCACGTATGTCCCGGTTGCAACCCGAAGCGGGCCAGGGATGGCGTTGATGAGGAAGCCGCCAAGAGAGTAGGCAACCTGGGCGTTTTTGATGGACTTCTCACGGTTCGTCGGATCGGCAAGTTGAAGCGACCAAACCGAAAGCCCCACGGTTCCAAGGGCGGTTCCCCAGCCAATCAAGAGGGCGGCGAACAGGCCAAGCGCAGACGAGCCGCAAGGGGTGAAGCAGCTGCAAGCGAATCCGATGATCAGCGTCAGGAATACCAAGCTGCTGCTGCGCTTGACGCCAAATCGATCGAACATTTTGCCTGTGATCATCTTCGAGGCGGTAAGGGCAAATCCCAAGAGCGAAAGGGTGAATGCGGCGAAGTGAGGGTCGAAGCCGTTCGTGGTCAACAAGACGGAGTAGTACGTGTCGCCGCCGACGCTCATGCATCCCACGCACATCATCGCGGCAAGAAGGATTTTCCTGTGCCTCGGTGGGATCTCGGGGTCGCCTGCGCGCTCGTTTTCTCGATTGCTCTTGTTGCTGGGTTCGCCTTTCGCAGCGTTCTTTTGCTTCACTTCGGCGTTGATATCTGAGGGGCGGTTTCTGAGAAGCGCGAACACCAGCAGTCCCAAAGTCAGGGCAAGCAGCGCTTCAAGGCGGAAGGAAAGCTGAAGAGATTGCCCTTCGATGATGCGCACTGCAGCCAGGGGCACAAGGATGGAGGCGAAGCCGCTGCCAAGGGTGGCGAAGCCTACCGCTCCGCCCAGTCCGTGGTCGAACCAGCGGCTGATCAGAAGCGTCATTCCCACCATGCCGCCAAGGCCGTAGCCTGCGCCTGCGAAAACCGCTCCTGCAACGAACCCGCCAAGGTTGCTGGCAAAACCGTAAATGACGAAACCTGCGGTGGTCATAAGACTTGCGAGAAAGACGCCAAGGCGAACGTCAAGCGCGTGATAGTAGCGGTCGACGAAGATGATGGTTAAAAGCGATGTGAGCGTGCGGATGGAAAGGATAAGCGAGCCGCCGACGTCCCCCACGCCGTCGGTTGCGATGATATAGGGCTGGTATACGTTGAACGACGTGCTGGTCAGGCCCACATTAGTGAAGAGGAAGAGAAAGCAACACAGGGTGATGACTTTCTCGTAATGCTTTTTCATGATGTCCGTCCGAACTGGTTTCCCGAGGTGTCCGAACGGACATGCTAGACGATCGTTGTTTCGATTAGATGGACGCTATTTGTGCGCAACGTGAACAGCGGCGATGCCGCCCGTATGGTCGGTCCACGAGACGTCGTGGAATCCCGCGTCTTCGAACATTTTCGCGAATGCGCGCTGATCGGGGAAGGCCTTGATGGAGCTTTGCAGGTACACGAAGCCGTCGCGGTCGCCCGTGATAAGGCCGCCCCAGAAGGGGATCATGTGCGTGAGGTAAAAATCGTACATCGCGTGCCAGGCAGGGTTCGCGGGCTGCGAGAACTCCAGGCACACAAGGGTGCCGCCCGGCTTCAGCACGCGGTACATCTCAGAAAGGGCCTTCTCGCGTTGAGGCATGTTGCGCAGGCCATATGCGACGGTGATCACGTCGTAGCTGTTGTCGGCATAAGGGATGTTTTGTGCGTCGACGACTTCGAAGTCGACGGGAACCCCGTCGGCAGCGCCCTCGGCGTAATGGGCACGTGCAACATCGAGCATGTCGTTCACCAAGTCGGTGCACTGGATGTGCTTCGGATGCTTGCCGCGGGCGATGGCAAAGGCAACGTCGCCCGTTCCGCCTGCGATGTCAAGGACGTCGCTTTCGGGGGTGATGGGGGCCTTCTTCACGACGTCGGCCAGCCACAGCTTGTAGGCGCCGAAGCTCGAGACAGCATTGAAGCGTTCGTATTTCTTCGAGATTGTCGAGAAGATTTCCTTCACGCGTTCGGAGGAAAGTTCAGGCTCGGCTTCCTTGCCGGTGGCGGTGTCGATTGAAGTCGGTGGCTTTTGGCCGCCGTCGACGGCTTTTTGACCAAGGGCGTCGTAATCAATGTATTCGCGGTCGTGTTTGAGCATGATCGTTCCTTACAGTCGTTTTTCTCAATGTACTACGAACGCCGCCGCTCACAAACGTCTCGGACGGATACCGTATGAACTTTCTATTTCATAAGGGGCGCAATGGTATCATTCAAGCTTGCGTGAATAGCGTAAAAGAAAGCAGGTCAACCATGCTCCTATGTGCGCATTACATCCTCCCGGTAACCTCAGATCCCATCCTCGATGGTGCGATTTTGGTGCGCGACGGGCAGATCGTCGAGATAGGCCAGGCGGCCCTGCTCAAGCGCATTTACCCCGACGAAGAAGTCATGGACTTCAAAGAGTCCGCCCTCATGCCGGGCATGGTGAACCTCCACATGCATCTCGAGGACACCGTCATGCGTGGCATCGTCCCCGACGAACCCTATGCCGATTGGCGCCGCAGCCTTGCCATCACTGGCGAGAAGCTTGACGCGCGCGATTGGCGCTCTTCCGCTATCCTGGGCGGCCTTGAGGCTCTCACGTGCGGAATCACCTTCGTTGCTGATAAGTCCACCACGGGCGCTGCCGTCACCGCGCTTCAAAAGCTCGGTATGCGCGGCATCGTCTACCGCGAGGTGGGCGCTGTTGACAAGCCTCGCGTCGAGTACGCCATGCGCAGCGCGCACAACGACATTCTCACGTGGGCCGAAGGCGCAGACGAATCGCGTATTTCCATTGGTATCGCGCCTCGCCCCACGTACGAGTGCCATCCTCTGGTCTTCACCCGCGCGGCAGAACTTGCCCGTAGCGAGAACATCCCCCTGTCGGTAAGCGTTGCTTCCAGCAGCGAGGAATGCGACTTCCTGGCATTCGGCGGTTCACGCCTGTCTGTCGAGGCAATGCGCGAGAAACGTGGATTCATCGAGATCCCGCCATGGCTTCCTGCCGGCGTTTCGCCGGTCAGCTACGTTGCCGAATGGGGCGGTTTCGAGGCTGACAATGTTTTGGCCGTCCACTGCGTCCATGTCAGCAAGGACGACGTGAACATGCTGAAGAACCAGGGCGTTTCCGTTGCCGTGTGCCCGCGCACCAACGCTCAGCTGTCCATGGGTGTGGCACCTATCTTCGATCTTATGCGCGCTGGCCTGACCGTCGGTTTGGGTACGGGCTACTCGGTGGCAATCGACTCCACCGACCTGATATCCGAGATGCGCTTCGGCATGTTGCTGCAGCGTGCCGTTAACCCCGGCAAGTTCCTGGACGCCCATACCATGCTCCGTATGGCCACCATCGACGCTGCTCGCGCCGTTAAGATGGACGACCAGATCGGCTCACTGGAAATCGGAAAGCGCGCCGACATCGTTGCCGTCGACCTTTCCGGTTCGTATCAGAGCCCAACCGACGACCCCGCCTCCGCCGTTGTCAACACGACTTCCGGCTCCGACGTGCTCATGACCATGATCGACGGCAAGATCCGTTA
>CAKTWD010000120.1 GCA_934630485.1 uncultured Eggerthellaceae bacterium
GCGTTTCCGGTGCAACCGAGGGTATGGACCGCGCCCAGGCCGACTACATCGGCATGCTTGCCACGGTCATGAACGCCCTGGCCCTGCAGGATTCTTTCGAGCGCCACGGCGTTTACAGCCGCGTTCAAAGTGCCATCAACATGCAGGAAGTTTCCGAGCCTTACATCCGCCGTCGCGCCGTGCGCCACCTCGAGAAGGGTCGTGTGGTCATTCTGGCAGCCGGCACCGGCAACCCGTACTTCACTACCGATACCACCGCAGCTCTGCGCGCATGCGAGCTTGACGTCGACTGCCTGATGAAGGCCACCAAGGTCGACGGCGTTTATGACAGCGACCCCGCCAAGAACCCCGATGCGAAGCGTTTCGACAAGATCTCCTACATGGAGGTTTTGAACCGCGGTCTCCACGTCATGGACTCCACGGCCACCTCGCTGTGCATGGACAACGACATGCCCATGATCGTCTTCGACCTCACGCAGAAGGGCAACATCGCCCGCGCATTGAAGGGCGAGCCGGTCGGCACCACCGTCGAGTAAACGCGCTTATTCGGATAGCTAAAAGGAGCAAGAAATGACCATCGAGGAAATCCAGCTGGCTGCAGAAGAGCGCATGGAAGGCGTCATCCGCCAGCTTACCGGCAGCTTTGCCGACGTTCGCACCGGCCGTGCGAACGCAACCATTCTGGACAAGGTCAAGGTTGAGTACTATGGCGTTCCCACGCCCGTCAACCAGATCGCCGGTGTCAAGGCCCCCGATGCCCACATGCTGGTCATCGAGCCCTGGGACAAAACCGTTCTTGGTGCCATTGAGCGCGCCATCATCGAAAGCAATCTGGGCGTCATGCCCAACAACGACGGCATGGTCATCCGCTTGCCCTTCCCGGCCCTTACCGAGGAGCGTCGTCGCGAGCTGGTAAAGCAGTGCAAGATGTACGCCGAGGAAGCACGCGTTGCCGTCCGCAACGCTCGCCGCGATGCCAACACGGCAATCGAGAAGGCAAAGAAGGAAGACAGCCTGCCCGAGGACGAGGCAAAGCGCGCCGAGGCCGACATTCAGAAGATCACCGACAAGTACATCGCTCAGGTCGATGCAACCTTCAAGAAGAAGGAAGAGGAGGTCATGGCCATCTAAGGGTGGCCATCCCTCTTTTATTGCCGCGCCTGCAATTGCTGGTGCGGCAACGCGTGGACACGACTTTGCGAGGTAGGCGTTTATGAACAAGCCTCTGGACTATATATTCCCGAATCTGCCTGAGGGTTTGGACGCATCTGCGCTCGACCCGAACCGCATTCCCCAGCATGTTGCCGTCATCATGGATGGAAACGGCCGCTGGGCGAAGAAGCGTGCCCTCAACAGGCTTAACGGGCACAAGGCCGGCATCGAGGCCGTACGCGAGACCATTCGCTGCGCGTCCGACCTGGGCGTTCGTTACCTGACCATCTACTCGTTCTCCACCGAGAACTGGAAGCGTCCCCAGGACGAGGTCATCGGTCTTATGAACTTGTTCGCCAAGACCATGCTCGCCGAGGTAGACGGCCTGAATGACGAGAACGTTCGCGTCATGACCATCGGCAACCTTGACGCCCTGCCTGAAAAAACGCGCGATGCGTTCGCTGAGGCATGGGAGAAAACCAAGGACAACACCGGCATGACGCTTCTGGTTGCGGTGAACTACGGCGGTCGCGACGAGATACTTGACGCTGTTCGCGCTGTCGCCGCCGAGGCTGCTGCGCGTACCGCCGCGGGTCTTCCCGAGGTCGAGATCACCGAAGCCGACATCGAGCGTCATCTTCATACGGCGGGTATTCCCGACCCCGACTTGGTCATCCGCACGTCGGGCGAGATGCGTATCTCTAACTTCCTTCTGTGGCAGATCGCGTACTCCGAGTTCGTCGTGTCCGATGTCCTTTGGCCCGACTTCGATCGCTATGAGTTCTTGCGCGCTTTGCTTGAGTTCCAAGGCCGCAACCGTCGTTTCGGGGCGGTGGGATAGTGTCTGAAGAGGTTCTTGACGAGCAGACGGGCGCCTCTGCGCCCGATTTGACGCATGGGTTGTCGGATGAACATGCGACCGAAGCGATCGCCGACGCTCAGGCGGGTAACCAAGATGGGGAAGAGGCTTCCGCCCACGACGACGTCGCCAAGCAGTCCCGCTCCGAGCGAGCGGCTGAGCGTATGAGCGCGCCGTACGACGGCGAAGCGGCCCGCGAGAAGCGCACTGCGCGCAAACAGCGCATGAAGGATTTCGCGTCTCGCAAAACCCCCGAGAAGTTCAAGAACCCCAGCGGGCTTCAGGTTCGTTTGCGCACGGGCGTGGTCTACGTCAGCTTAAGCGTTCTGTTCATCATGGCTAGTCGCTGGACCACACTCATTTTGGTGATGCTTACCGCTGCTGTTTGCGCGGGCGAGTTCTATTACATGCTGCGATCCGACGCCAAGCTTCCCAACGAAACCATCGGCGTCATCGCCGCGATGTGCTACCCCGTCTCGGCGTTCTTCCTGGGGCTTCACGGATTGATGTACGTCACCGTCGCCCTGATGATCGCGCTTACCGTGTGGTATGTCTTCTGGCTGCCCGCACGCATCGCGGATGTTGGCATCAGCCTGTTCGGCGCGGTGTACGTGGGCATGCAGCTTTCCGCCCTTATCCTTATTCGCGAGTCCATGCCCGGTGTTTGGGGCGGCCTTTTCTTGCTGGTGCTGTTCTTCGGCATCTGGATGAACGACGCGTTCGCGTATCTTGTGGGAAGCAAATTCGGTCGTCATAAGCTTGCGCCCAAGATCAGTCCCAAGAAAAGCTGGGAAGGTTTCTTTGCCGGCCTTGTTGCATCTATGGCTGCATGGTGCCTGACGCTGCTTATCCCTCATATGGATATCAATATTTATCAGGCGCTTTTGTACGGCCTTATTTGCGGCATAGCGGGCGTCTTCGGCGACTTGTGCGAAAGCCGTATCAAGCGCGGCACCGGCTTCAAGGATTCCGGCACCATCATGCCCGGTCATGGCGGCCTGTTCGATAGGTGCGACTCCCTTATCACCACCGCGGTTGTGGCTGCGGTCCTGCTTTTCGGCACCGGCTGCCTCACGCTGCCGCTGTAAACCAGACGATTTCTGCTATTTCGATCTCGGCTTTTGCCGTCGAAGGAGTGGTTGGCATGGATCTTTCATCCCGTTACCCGAGGCGCGTTGTCGTTCTTGGATCCACTGGTTCCATCGGAACGCAAACCATCGACGTCGCTAGACGTCATCCCGATAAGATCAAGGTGGTTGCGCTTGCCGCGGGCGGTCACCGTGTGGTCGAGCTGTTCGATCAGGTTCGCGAGTTCGATGTCGACAAGGTTGCTATCGCAAGCGCCCCCAAGGACGGCATCGATTCGCTTGATGTGCCCGTGCTGAAGGACGGCCGCACGCCCGACATCGAATTCGGCCCCGATGCTATTCGCCAGTTGGTTCACCTGCCCGAGGTTGACGTCGTGGTCAACTCGCTCGTGGGCGCTGCTGGCCTTCGCGTCAGCTACGAGGCGCTTAAGGCGGGGAAGGTGCTTGCTCTGGCCAACAAGGAGTCGCTGGTCGTTGGCGGCGACTTGATCATGCCGCTTGCGCAAGAGCCCGGCAAGCTCATGCCCATCGATTCCGAGCATGGTGCCATTTACCAGTGCCTTATTGGCGAGGACCCGCGCGAGGTTTCCCGTTTGTGGGTTACCGCATCGGGTGGCCCGTTC
>CAKTWD010000121.1 GCA_934630485.1 uncultured Eggerthellaceae bacterium
GTACAAGCGCTCGCGCAGCTCGGACAAGTACTGCAGCGGGCCGCCCAAGAAAGCCACATGGCCGCGAATGGGCCTGCCGCATGCCAAACCGGAAATGGTCTGCGTGACAACGGCCTGGAAAATGGACGCAGCGATGTCGTCCCTGTTGGCGCCTTCGTTCAGCAGCGGTTGAACGTCGGTTTTCGCGAACACGCCGCAGCGCGATGCGATGGGATAAATGGTGGTGTGCTTCTTGGCCATTTCGTTCAGGCCGCCGGCATCGGTGTTCAGAAGGGTGGCCATCTGATCGATGAACGCGCCTGTACCGCCGGCGCACTGACCGTTCATGCGCTGCTCGATGGATTGATCGAAATAAATGATCTTCGCGTCCTCGCCGCCAAGCTCGATGGCAACGTCGGTTTCGGGGATGAAGGCCTCAACCGCGGTTTTCGACGCGATGACTTCCTGAACGAATTCGACGCCAAGCCACTTGGCCAGCAGCAAGCCGCCCGAGCCCGTGATGGCAATGGTCATAGGAGCATCGCCGAATTCTTCGGCGGCCTTTTCAAGAACCTCGGCGACGGTGGCGCGCACGTCGGAGTGGTGACGTTGGTAAACGGAATGCAAAACCGTGTTGTCTTGATCCAAGATCGCAAGTTTGACCGTGGTCGAACCGACGTCGATGCCGATTCGCAGCGGAGCGGCCTGGTTGTTCGTCATATCGTTTCCTCTCGAACTCACTCGAAACAAACCGATGGGAACAAACCGAAACGCGAACGTCCCATGCGGCTCAGAGTGTATGCAACCTTATATTTTACAGGCATTTCGCGATGCCGCCGACCTGTTTGCCATCTGTAGCTCAAAAGGCACAGATCGCCACGAAAGAACGGCGGCGCACGGACCCCGGCAACGCTTAGAATGGTTCACCGGAGGATCAAGCCAACCTGAAGGGACCGAACATGGCTGAAGTCGCCAAAAGCAAGCTGAAACTTCTGTTTCTTGCCCGTATCTTCGCAAAGGAAACCGACGAGAATCACGGCATCTCGGTTCAGGAAATCATCGAGAAGCTCGCCGAAGAAGGCATCGAAGTGGAGCGCAAGACGGTCTACCGCGACATCGAATGCCTTCGCGCATTCGGCTACGACATCCTTCTTGACGGCACGCACAGGCCAGCCGAGTATCGCCTGATCAACCGAAGGTTCCAAGATCAAGAGCTGTTCCTTATGGCCGATGCCGTGCAGTCGTCGCGCTTTCTTACCCAAAAGAAAAGCGCGTCACTAGTGAAGGCCATCAGCGAGCTAGGAAGCCGTCACATAGCCGACGGCATGCATAAGCGCGTATACGTTGAGGGGCGAATCAAAAGCCTGAACGAGTCGGTCTTCTACAACGTGGACGCCATTCAGCGTGCCATGGACAAGAAACGCAAGGTGTCGTTCGTGTACTACAAGTACGACGCCAGAGGTAAGCTGGTCGCATCGCGCGACGGCGAGCGCTATGTCGAAACGCCTGTTCAGCTGATGTACACCGACGACGAGTACTACCTGGTTGCCTGGAATGACAAGCACAACGGCTTCACCAACTACCGCGTGGATCGCATGAAGTCGATTGAGGTTTCGGACGAGCCTTCTACGCGCAACGAGGAAATCGCCGGTTTCGATGTATCGGAATACCAGCTACGCGTGTTCGGAATGTACAGCGGCGAGACAGCGAACGTGACGCTGTCGGTGGAGCCCGACGCCATGAACACCGTAATAGACAGGTTCGGACCGGATGCCAGCATCATGATAGGCAGCGACGGGCAGACGCGCGTTTCGGCAACTGTGATGGTTGCGCCCACATTTTTCGGGTGGCTGGCAATTTTGGGAACCAAGGTTTGCATCGAATCGCCGAAATCCGTTCAGGTTGCCTATCAGGAGTACCTGAAAGAAATCGTCGCCAGCTACCAGGAAAGGTAGCCAGCGACGATTCCAAGAGATGAAAACGCGGGAGCTCAAAAGGGCTCCCGCGTTGCATCTGGATCTCTTTTGCATGTTGATGGCGTTCGCTTTATTTAGTCGCCCCGCATTCCGAACATTTATATCCCACAATCGCATCCTCGTAGATCGGTTCTTGATGCATAACGGCGGGATGATAAGTGCCTGGATGTTCAACTAGTGAATAATTATGACCAGCAGGTGCGCCGCCAGAAGCTACAACAGAGTGAAGGTGTGCAGAAATGCCTGTTCCGTTCCATCCACATTTGCATTGACAGGAATCGCATCCTGGATCCGTATATGCTTCCTGGTCAACAATCGTCTGGTAACCAGTTACCTGCTGCTCGGTTTACGCAACCCAGTCATGCGCGTGTTTCGGCGAAGAACCATGAGCGTGACGTCGCCCTTCTCGACCGCCTTCTTAACGGCATCGAGCACGTTGGATTTACTACATATTTTTAAACAGTTTTCAGAGGGACAGCCCTGCTTCCCTGAACTCGACCGGGCTCATGTAGCCCAAGGTCGAGTGGATCCTCGTGTCGTTGTAGAACCACACCCACTCGTTGACCCTCTGCCGCAGATGCTCGGTGTCGGGAAACGACTCGCGGTGGACGAGCCCCCTCTTCAGGCTGTTGTTGGCGAACTCGCTTCCGCGGTCCGTATGGAAGACCTCTATGTCGCCCAGCGGGAAATCCAGCGTCGCGAACGCCGATTTGACCAAGCGGGCATCCTTGCGCGCGCCCGCCGCATGCCCCACGATCTCGCGGTTGTACAAGTCGATGAACAGGCAGACGCAGTTCCATCCGGCCCCCACGCGCACGTAGGTCAGGTCGCTCACGATGTGCGTGCGCGTGGGGGCCTAGGATCTCGCATTACGCCGATATCGGGTAGCGGCCGGCGTTCGCCGCTATCACCGTCACTTTCGTGCGAATATCAGCGCTGCATGTTTTAAAACATCCACCCCCCATCCGCAGGCGCCTGTTCTCCTTCTCGAGCTCCAGGAGCCGCTGCTGCTCGGGCGTCCTGTTGTCGGCCGCCCTGCTGGATCTGGTCTCGTTGATCCTGGCGATCCAGCGCCTCACCGTGAACCGGCCCAAGTCGTACTCGGACATGATCTCCGAAACCGGCTTGCCAGCGTTGTAGAGCTCCACTATCTGGCGTTTGAACTCCTTGCTGAAGTGCCTGGGGTGCTGTGGGTCCGCCATCTCAGGTCCTTTCTCTCAAGCGGCCTTCCTCCCTCGTGTTTCTGTCCAGGATAGTGTAGCCAATCCATTTCCTGGAGCAGTGGTATCGGCGGAAGCTGCACCCGTTGCAGCAATGCGGCCATTCCAGGAGCTTGGGGCAGGCGTCCTCGGGGGCCTTCGCGGCGCGGCCGCCCTTGTTCGGCCCGCGGCACACCGTGCGGTTGCGCGCCACCTCGTCGGCGACCGTCGAAGGCGAGCGGCCCAGCTCGCGGGCCATCTGCCTGCACGGCTTGCGCTTGTTAGCGTCAATACAATTTTCACCATTTCGACCAACGTATTTTCACCAATCGCGCCACCGCTGTTTCGCCGACCGCACCACCGCGGATGCGCCGCTTCCGGCTAGCCCTTGCCCTCCTTCCCGTCGTCGCCCCCGAGCGACACGTCCTTCAGACGGTAGGACCGCCCGGTTATCTTTATGAGCGCGCAGTGGTGGCACAGCCTGTCGGCGATGGCGCTCGCCGTGACGTT
>CAKTWD010000122.1 GCA_934630485.1 uncultured Eggerthellaceae bacterium
CTTGTCATGAGGCTTCGTGCCATCGCTCGCGACCTCGCCCTACGTCTGGGCGTCAAGGGCCTTCTGAACATCCAGTGCGGTGTGAAGGATTCCACCATCTACGTCATTGAAGCTAATCCGCGCGCAAGCCGCACTGTGCCCTTCGTCTCCAAGGCAACCGGCGTCGCTCTCGCAAAAGCAGCAGCAAGGATCATGGCGGGCGAGAAGATCGCCGACTTGAACCTTCCGGCCGACGATCGTCGCCTTGATCGCTACTCCGTTAAGGAAGCAGTCATGCCTTTCGGTCGCTTCCCAGGTTCCGACGTCGTCCTTGGACCCGAGATGAAGTCCACTGGCGAGGTTATGGGCATCGCCAACAACTTCCCGGCTGCTTACGCCAAGACCGAGCTGGCCATCGATTACGATCTACCTAAGATCGGAACTGTTTTCGTTAGCGTTGCCGACCGCGACAAGCGCAACATCGTGCCTATTGCACGCGATTTCAGCCGCCTTGGCTTCAAGGTCGTAGCGACGTCCGGCACCGAGCGCGCGCTTACCGCAGCAGGTGTTCCGTGCGAGCGCGTGCTTAAGGTTCGCGAGACCCAAAGCAACCCCGATGCCGGCCGCAGCATCCTCGACATGATCGCAAACGGCGAGATCGACCTCATGATCAACACCCCGTTCGGCCATGAGACGCGCGGCGACGGATACGAGCTGCGCCTTGCCGCCGTTCGCCACGGCGTGCCCTATGCCACGACTCTTTCCGGTGCCCAGGCTTTGGCTCAGGCGATGGAAGTCGTTCGCGCCACGGGTCTGAACATCGTTGCCTTGCAAGACTTCGACCAGTGGGCATAGGAGGAACCCGATGACTGGATTGGCTAACGAGCAAACCAAGTTGCTCTCCAATGAAATGGTGGGGCCGCGCCTGTACCTCATGCGCGTCGAGTCCCCACTGATCTGCTCGGCGATTCTTCCGGGTCAGTTCGTTCATATGCGCATCCCGGGCATGCCCGATCACGTGCTTCGGCGCCCGTTCTCGGTATACGCATGGGACACTGAAACCGGTGTCATGGACATTCTTTATCAAGTGGTCGGTTACGGAACCGACCACCTTACCCAGCTTCAACCTAACGATCGCCTTGCAAACGACATCGAGCTTATCGGACCCATTGGAAACGCCTGGGCTCCCTCAAAAGACTCCGCTGGGTTCCAGCCAGCTAAATCTCTTATCGTCGGTGGCGGAGCCGGCGCTCCTGCCGTTTTCATGCTAGCTAAGCAGCTTCATGAGGCAGGAAAGCAAGTAGATGCTGTTCTGGGTGCTGCCACTAAGGACGCCCTTGTTTGCATGGAGCGCTATCAGCAGCTTCTTGGCGAAGAGCACGTCTTCGTTGCTACCGACGACGGTTCTTTTGGGCGTGCCGGCTTCTGCACTTCACTTGTTGAGGAGCGCTTGGCTGAAGGGTATGACTATATTGCAACTTGCGGTCCGAATCCGCTCATGCGCATCGTCGCAGAACTTGCTCAAAAGGCAGGCGCATTCTGCGAGGTTTCTACCGAGCGAAAGATGGCATGTGGCGTAGGCGCATGCCTTTCCTGCGTTGTCGACACCACCGAAGGAAAGAAACGCTCCTGTGTAGACGGCCCGATCTTCGATTCGAAGAAGGTGATCTGGTAATGACGATTGAAGCTTGCCCGCTTGCACCTGCTGCCATTCCCATGAACACGCAGGTGAATCTTTCAGTAAACCTTGGCGGGCTTGAGATGAAGAATCCCGTCACGGTTGCTTCTGGCACGTTTGCAGCAGGTCTTGAGTACTCCGACTTCGTTGACGTTAGCGCTCTGGGCGCGGTTACGACGAAGGGCGTCTCGCTGAACGGTTGGGAGGGTAACGCCTCCCCGCGCATCGCCGAAACGCCGAGCGGCATGCTTAACTCAATCGGCCTTCAGAACCCCGGCGTTGCCCATTTGAAGGAATTCGAACTTCCTTGGCTTGCCAAGGTTGGTGCCACAACCATCGTCAATGTCTCGGGTCATAGCTTTCAGGAGTACGTAGCCGTCATCGAGGCTCTTGAAGATGTTGACAGCGTTGGCGCTTATGAGGTCAACATCTCTTGTCCCAATGTCGATGCGGGTGGCTTGAACATGGGTACCAACACGGATAGCGTTTCGCAGGTTGTCGGCTTGTGCCGTGCAGCAACGAAGAAGCCGCTAATCGTGAAGCTCACGCCTAACGTCACCGATATCACTGAGATTGCCAAAGCGGCAGTTGCAGCAGGCGCCGATGCGCTCTCCATGATCAACACGCTGACGGGCATGGCGATTGACGCAGAATCACAGCGTCCGCTTTTAGCGCGCGTGATAGGCGGTCTTTCCGGCCCGGCTGTGAAACCCGTCGCCCTGCGCTGCGTCTGGGAAACCAGCCGTGCGGTTGACGTTCCCATTCTTGGCATGGGCGGCATCATCAATGGTCAGGACGCAATCGAGTTCATCTTGGCAGGAGCCACTGCTGTCGCTGTTGGAACCTCCAATTTCATGGATCCCGCAAGCACCGTTAAGGTCATCAACGGTATCATCGACTATTGTGAGCGCCATGGCGTTAAGGACATCAACGAACTGAGAGGTGCATTGAAATGCTAGGTTCTTTCAAAGACGTACCCGCACGCGATCGAATCATCGTCGCACTTGATTGCTCCGCTGATCAGGCAATGCGCCTTGCAGACCAACTTTCGGGCCGCGCAAAGTGGCTTAAAATCGGTATGACGCTGTATTACGCATGCGGTCCTACTATCATCCACGCAATGAAGAAGCTCGGATTCAATGTCTTTTTGGATCTGAAGCTTCACGATATCCCTCACCAGATTCACGGCGCAGCCGCTTCTGCTGCTCGCGAGGGTGCGGATATGATCACCATGCACACGCTCGGCGGAAAACAGATGTTGGTGGCCGGCCAGGAGGGTGTCGCCGAGGTGTGCCAGGCTGAAGGCCGCGAGAACACCATCACGCTTGGCATCACCGTTCTTACCAGCATGGACGACGAGGCTCTTGCGCAGGTAGGCATCTCGCGTACAGCCGCCGAGCAGGTTGACTTGCTTGCCAATGTGGCGAAGGAGTCCGGCATCTCCGGCGTCGTGGCATCCCCTCAGGAGGCGTCTATGCTTCGCAAGATCCTTGGCCCCGACGCCTACATCGTCACCCCCGGCGTTAGACCTAAGGGTTCCGATAAGGGCGATCAGAGCCGTATTGCAACTCCTGCCGAGGCGTTTGCCGCAGGCGCTTCCCATATCGTCATCGGTCGCCCGATTACCCAATCTGACGACCCTGCAGCTGCATTTGATGCCATCGCTGCAGAACTCGACGAACTGTAAACAAATAAAAGCGCATCTTACCTAGAATCCCCGTATCAGCAGGTCTGAGCGGGGATTCTTGTGTGCGCGTGTTGAAATTTTCAACAAAGCGGAGGAGCACTATCGCGATTATGCTAAATTGACCAAGTCGAATCACCGCTCTTCAAGCGGTCATTCATCTAGATTGATTTTAAAGGAGCATTACATGGCAATTCCTCAACTTAGCGCTGAAGAGCGCAAGGCTGCCCTTGAAAAGGCCAAAGC
>CAKTWD010000123.1 GCA_934630485.1 uncultured Eggerthellaceae bacterium
TCGACGGAACGGCCCTTGTAGGTGAGCTTCACGTCGCGATAGCGCTTCAAGCCGGTACCAGCCGGGATGGGCTTGCCGATGATGACGTTTTCCTTCAGGCCCTTGAGGGTGTCCGTCTTGCCCTCGATGGCGGCATCGGTAAGGACCTTAGTGGTCTCCTGGAAGGAAGCCGCGGACAGCCACGAGTCGGTAGCCAGCGAGGCCTTGGTGATGCCCAGCAGCAGCGGCTGGCCAACCGGCGGGTTCTTACCCTCGGCGATGAGCTCGTTGGCAGCATCCTGGAACTCGTAACGGTTGACCTGGCTACCGGCAAGATAGTCGGAGTCGCCCGGATCGAGAACGGTGACCTTACGCAGCATCTGACGCGCGATGACCTCGATGTGCTTGTCGTTGATGTCTACGCCCTGGGACACGTAAACGTCCTGGACCTGAGACACGATGTAGCGCAGCGTGGTGTTCGGATCAGTGAGCTTGAGCAGTTCCTTGGGGTCGACAGAACCCTTGGTAAGCTGCTGGCCAACGCGAACCTCGCAACCATCGTCGACGCCGTTGGCAAGCTGAGCACGAGCCGAAACGGTGTACTCGCGGAAGTTGCCTTCCTGGTCATGCACGGTCAGGATCTTCGTGTTCTTGTCGCCCGAAACCTGAAGGGTGCCGGCGATCTCGGCGAGGACGGCAAGACCCTTAGGCCTGCGCGCCTCGAAAAGCTCCTGAACACGGGGAAGACCGTGCGTGATGTCGTCGCCTGCGACGCCGCCCTGGTGGAACGTACGCATCGTAAGCTGCGTGCCCGGCTCGCCAATGGACTGAGCGGCGATGATGCCGACTGCCGTGCCGATGTTGACCGGACGGCCCGTGGCAAGGTCCCAACCGTAGCACTTCTGGCAAACGCCCTCGTGAGCGTGGCAGGTCATGATGGTGCGGACATTGACCTCGGTGAGGCCTGCAGCCTCGAGCTTGGCAAGATCCTCCATGCTCGAGATATAAGTATCGGCATCCAGGATGATCTCGCCGTTCTCGTCGACGGCGGGGGTCAGCAGGTTGCGGCCGATCAGGTTCTCGTCCAGCTCGCCCTTCTCGTTGTGCAGCGGGTAAGGCACGCCATCGGTGGTACCGCAGTCGATCTCGCGGATGATGACGTCCTGAGCGACGTCAACCAAACGACGCGTGAGGTAACCGGAGTCGGCGGTACGCAGAGCGGTGTCGGCCAGGCCCTTGCGAGCGCCGTGCGTGGAGATGAAGTACTCCAGAACGGACAGGCCCTCGCGGAAGTTTGCCTTAATAGGACGGTCGAGCTGCTCGCCCTTCGGGTTCTGCATGATGCCGCGCATGCCGGCAAGCTGACGAATCTGCTTGATGTTACCGCGGGCGCCGGAGAAGGCCATCATGTAGATCGGATTGAAGCGGTCGAAGTTGTCGGCCATTGCCTCGCCGACCTCGTCGTTGGCAGCGTTCCAGATGTCGATGACCTGGTGATGACGCTCTTCGCGGCTCATCAGACCCATCTCGTAGTCCTCGTCGATGGCGTCGACCTTCTTGTCGGCGGCTTCGAGGATCGCGGCCTTGGTGGGCGGGATCGAAGCGTCGAAGACGGAAACGGTGATGCCTGCGCGGGTGGCGTAATGGAAGCCGGCGGCCTTCAAGCCGTCGAGAACCGGCGGGACCTCGGAGGCGCTGTAACGGTTGCAGACGTCCTCGACCAGGCGGCTGACCTCGGACTTGTTCATGCCGTAGTTGAGGAACGGGTAATCCTCGGGCAGCACGTTGTTGAACGCGATGCGGCCGATGGTGGTCTCGATGCGCTCGCCTGCCTTGTGCTCCTCGAACTTACCGAAGGCGGTAGCCACCTTGGTGTCCTTGGTAAGACGCACGATGATCTTGGCCTGCATGTCGACGTCAGCGCGCGCATCGTAAGCGTTGAGCGCGTCGTTGAAATCGACGAACGTCCTGCCCTCGCCCGGGAAACCATCGCGAGCGGCGGTCAGGTAGTACAGACCGATGATCATGTCCTGCGTCGGGATGGTCAGAGGACGACCGTGAGCAGGAGACTTGATGTTGTTGGTGGAGAGCATGAGCACGCGGGCCTCGGCCTGAGCGGCAGCGGACAGCGGCACATGAACGGCCATCTGGTCGCCGTCGAAGTCGGCGTTGAAGGCGGTGCAGACCAGCGGATGCAGCTTCAGGGCCTTGCCCTCGACCAGCACCGGCTCGAATGCCTGGATGCCCAAACGATGCAACGTAGGTGCGCGGTTCAGCAGAACCGGATGCTCGGTGATGACCTCTTCGAGGACGTCCCAAACATAGCTTGCGCCACGATCGACCGCACGCTTGGCAGCCTTGATATTGGCAACGTACTCAAGCTCGACCAAGCGCTTCATCACGAAGGGCTTGAACAGCTCGAGAGCCATCTGGTTCGGCAGGCCGCACTGATGCATCTGCAGCTCAGGGCCGACGACGATGACCGAACGGCCGGAGTAGTCGACGCGCTTGCCGAGCAGGTTCTGACGGAAACGACCCTGCTTACCCTTGAGCATGTCGGCCAAGGACTTCAGAGGACGGTTGCCGGGACCCGTGACGGGACGACCGCGACGGCCATTGTCGAACAGGCTGTCGACGGCCTCCTGAAGCATGCGCTTCTCGTTGTTGACGATAATCTCGGGAGCACCGAGGTCGAGCAGGCGCTTCAGACGGTTGTTGCGGTTGATGACGCGACGGTACAGGTCGTTCAGGTCGGACGTTGCGAAACGGCCGCCGTCGAGCTGAACCATAGGACGCAGATCCGGCGGAATAACCGGGATGACGTCCAGGATCATGTCGGAAGGCTTGTTGTCGGACTTCAGGAAAGCGTCGACGACCTTAAGGCGCTTAATGGCCTTGGCGCGCTTCTGGCCCTTGCCCGTGGTGATGATCTCGTTGAGCTCGACCGCGGTGGAAGCAAGGTCGATGGAGTCCAGCAGGTCGCGAACGGCCTCCGCGCCCATGCCGCCCTTGAAGTAATCGCGGTAGTTGGCGCGCATCTCACGGTAGAGAGCCTCATCGGAAACGAGCTGCTTGGGCTCGATCTTCTGGAATGCCTCGAAAGCCTCCTGACGGAGAGCCTTGCGCTCGTTGAACTCCTCGTAGATGTCGGCGATTTCCTCTTCGACCTCTTCGGGCGTCAGACCGTCGTCCTCGTCGATCTCGTCGACGAAGTCGTCGTCCTCGGGAACATACGTCGTGGAAAGACGACGTGTGCTCTCGACGAGGCGATCGCGCTCGGCGTCGAGCTCTTCAAGGTCAGCAGCAAGCTCCTCGCGGAGCTCGTCGAGATCTTCCTTGCGAGCCTCGGCGTCGACCGAGGTGATGATGGAGCTGGCGAAGTACAGAACCTTCTCGAGGTCCTTCGGGGAAATGTCGAGCAGGTAGCCCAAACGCGAAGGAGAACCCTTGAAGTACCAGATGTGGCTTACCGGAGCGGCAAGCTCGATGTGGCCCATGCGCTCGCGACGAACCTTGCTGCGGGTAACCTCGACGCCGCAGCGCTCGCAGACGATGCCCTTGAAGCGCACGCGCTTGTACTTGCC
>CAKTWD010000124.1 GCA_934630485.1 uncultured Eggerthellaceae bacterium
ACATGATCATCGAGTTGATCCCGACCGACTTGCCCGAGCCTGTGGTGCCGCCAATAAGCAAATGCGGCATTTTTGCCAAATCGCAGACGACGGGATTGCCCTCGACGTCTTTGCCGATGGCCATGTCGAGCGGACCTCCGTCGGCAAACTTCAGGACGTCGCCAAGCAATACGTTCTCGCGTGTGATGTTGGGCACTTCGATACCGACATAATGAGTGCCGGGAATTGGCGCAAAAATACGAACGCCGGGCGCTGCAAGCGCCAAAGCGATGTCGTCGTTGAGCGCAGTGATCCTGCTGACGCGAACACCTGGGGGCAAATCAACTTCGAACAGCGTGACGGTTGGGCCAGCAACCCAGTCAACAACCTGTGCGAGGATTCCGAAGTCCTCGAGCGTGCGCTGCAGATTCGCAGCGGTCTCGGCAAGTTCGGCTTCCATAGCTTTTGTGCGTTTCGTTGGCTTACTGACGTGCAGAAGTTCGAAATCGGGAAGCTTGAAACCGTCTTCGCCAGTGCCCTTAGACTTGTTGCTGCCTTTAGCTGCAGTAACGGAATCATCCTTTTTCTTGGCGTTGCTTTCGTTTTTTCGGCTTGGGATTTCTTCGGTTTCATCGGTTGTGCGCGCGAAATCGCTGAGTCGTCGAGTGAGAGCACGCGATTGCCCCTGCCCTTCAGCGGTGCCCAGTCGAGAAAGCGGACGAGTTTGAAGAGATTCGCGCGTTGAGGCTTCTACCCTATCGCGGTTGGGCGTGGGAGCGGCATTCTCGTACGGGTTCGCGCCCAAAACACCAAGTTGCTCTTCTTCTGCGGCATGTCGCGCGCGGGCTTTTTCGGCAATCGACTCTATCAGGTTGGTCACCGAAAAACCGATGATGGCTAGCCCAACTGCAATCACGCCGCCCAAAATGACCACGGTGACGGGAAGGCCCATGAGAGAAAGGCCGATCCACGCAAGAGCGGCGCCGACGTAACCGCCTCGCGCGGTTAGTTGCGCATTACTGAAAAGCGTGCTGGGAACGGTAGCATCGCCAAGGGAAAGCGGCGTGAATGTCGCGAACAGTCCCAGTGCCGCCACGAATATCAGTGCAAGGCCGATGGTCGCGCGAGCTGAGATGCGCTCTTCGTCGAATTTGGCAATGAACGTAATGCCCACGATGATAAGAAGCAAAGGCAAGACATATGCACCTATACCGAGCAAAAGCCGAAAACCCTGGCTGGCAAAGGAAGTGAACATGCCACCGGAAGGCACTAAGACAATGAGCATCAAAACGATTGCGGCTACGATGAATACGATACCTGCGACATTCCGACGCGTCGATTCGTCCATGATGGGTTCGCGAGAGAAATCGAGCTCCTGTTGAACAGGAGCTGCGTTTTTCGTCGCGCGCTGTGCTTTTTTGTCGGAAGGAGAAGATGCGCGGGAGTTCCTTGAAGCTTGCGCGGTTTGACGCTTCTTCGTTTGAGTGCTTTTGCGCTGCTTGTTTCCTTCACGAGTGCTGTTCGTGGAACGAGCCAAACCTGCTCCTTTGGTACTGCGTTTAATTGCTACGTTTCTGGGTTCGGGCAAATAGTGCAGACGGCACCATTTGCCCGACGATTTCAAAAGGATATCTTAGACGGTGATGATGCTCATGATGGCCATGGGGCGTTGTTTGATGCGATCCCAAAGCAAATTGAGGATAGCATCGCGACCAAGCTTGCGAAGGTCTTTTTCGATAGCGCCTTTCTCGAGACCCTTTCGCATGGCGTTTTCAATGGCGTTGCGAAGTTCCTCAACGATATAAGGATCGTCACCGCCCGTGATGCCGTGCATCTCAACGTCGACGTTGCCGACAAGCTTGTTGCTCGTAAACGAGACGGCGGCACTGGCAACAGCGAAACCTTGAGCGCCAAGCTTAACGCGGTCGTCGAGAACGTCTTGAGAAGTGTCGCCAACAGAAAGGCCGTCGACGTAAACGACACCGCTTTGAACGGTATCGCCGATCCTGACGCCATTCCCATCGAGTTCGAGGGATTCGCCGTTCTCAAGAACGAAGACGTTCTCTTCGGGAACGCCGGTTGCGATTGCGAGGTTGGCATGAGCGCGCAGATGCTGTGATTCGCCGTGGACGGGCATGAATGCCTTCGGGTTCACGATCGAGAGCACCAGTTTGAGCTCTTCTGACGAGGCATGGCCGGAAACATGAACCATCGCCCGAGACTTGTCGTAAACATCCGCGCCGATTTTCGAAAGAAGGTTCACGATGCGCGTGACCGCTTTTTCGTTGCCGGGAACGGGCGTGGCGGAGATGATGACGGTATCGCCTTCCTCGATGGTGATGGTCTTGTGCAGACCGCCTGCGATTCGGGAAAGCGCCGACAGGGGTTCGCCTTGAGAGCCAGTGCACATAACGACGATCTTCTCGGGTGGGATACCCTTTAGCTCGTAGGCATCGACGAGGTCCTTGTCGTCGACGTTCAGGTAGCCAAGCTTACGGGCGATGTCGGTGTTCTGGATCATAGACCTGCCAGTGACGACAACCTTGCGGCCATTGTCCACGGCGGCATCGCAGATTTGCTGAAGACGGTGGATGTGGCTGGCGAATGATGCGATGATGACGCGACCCTTAGCTTGCGCGATGATTGGGCGAAGGGCCTTCCCCACTTCTGCTTCAGAGGGAGTGAACTCTTTACGCATGGCATTGGTCGAATCGGACATCATCAGATCCACGCCGATCTCACTGAAGCGAGCGAGCGCAGCGAAGTCGGTGGTCACGCCATCGATGGGGGTTTGGTCGAGCTTGAAGTCGCCCGTATGAAGAATGTTACCAGCCGGGCTTTGCAGAAACACGCCTACAGCACCAGGGATAGAGTGGTTGACGGCGAAGAACTCTGCCTTGAAACAGCCGATGTTGACAACGTTGCCAGCCTTGATCTCGACGAGTTTGGCGTTCTTGATGCGGTGTTCTTTGAATTTTCCCTCGATAAGGCCCAGGGTCATCTTGGTGCCGTAAATAGGCACAGGACGATCGAGGTCTTTGTACAGGTAAGGCAACGCACCGGTATGGTCTTCGTGACCATGCGTGATGAAGATACCCTTTAGCTGGTCGGCATGTTCCAACACGTAGGTGTAATCCGGCAGAATCAGGTCGATACCAGGATGATCGTCGTCGGGGAACATCAAGCCTGCGTCGTCAAGCACCAGGTCGCCGTTGCATTCAAAGACGGTCATGTTTTTGCCGATTGCGTCAAGGCCGCCTAAAGGAATAACGCGCAACTTGGAGCCATTCGATTTTTTGGAAGAAGTGCGTTTGCGCTTTCGGGGCATACCCCGCCCCTGCTTTTTCGCACTGTCACTTCCCTGCTCGCCCTTGGTAAGAACGGGGCGTTCATGCTCGAGCTTCACGAATTTGATCGAGCTTTTGCTTTCAGGGGCGCTGTTATTGGCGTTTTTACTTGTGCGTTTGCGCGCGGCCGCCTTTTTCTTGGGGGCAACGGCCTTTTGTTGCTGAGTTTCTTGCTCCATATAATTCCTTTTCTATACGCATGAGAAGACAAGCCGCCATCAGCGTCTTGCC
>CAKTWD010000125.1 GCA_934630485.1 uncultured Eggerthellaceae bacterium
GTCTGGCCCGGATCGAACACCATAGAGGTGTAGAAGTAGGCAAAAAAGACGATGAGACCTGCGGTAAGGATCCAGTTCACCCAACCAGTGGAAACAGCGTTAGCCACAACAGTGAGCCAGCCGACGTTGAACAGCGCCGCAAGCTGAGCCGGGAAGTAAATCAAGCAGCTAGCGAAGATGATCGGAATAACGCCAGCAGCGTTCACCTTGAACGGAATGTACGTGGACTGACCACCCATCATCCTACGGCCCTGAACACGCTTGGCGTAGTTCACGGGAATACGACGTTGAGCACGCTCAACGAAGATGATCAGCGGGACGCAGACCAAGATAACGGCAACGATCAGAATCGTAAGAGCAACACCCATGCCCGTGTTGTCCATCGAGGTGACAGACGAATACAAAGCAGAAGGCACGCGGGAAACGATGCTGACGAAGATGATCAGCGACATGCCGTTGCCAACACCACGCTGGGTGATGAGCTCGCCCATCCACATGATGAGCGCCGTACCAGCAACCAAGGTGAAAACAACCACGATGCTGGTGAGCCAGGCGGGAACTGCGGAGCTGAACTGAACGCCGTAAGCAGGCGACTGGAACAGCAGCAGGTAACCGACGGCATTGATGAGACCAAGGCCGAGCGTGAGCCAGCGGGTAACCTGAGTGATCTTACGACGCCCAGACTCGCCCTCGCGCGCCCAACGCCCCACAGCGGGGATGACGCCCTGCATCAGCTGCATGATGATCGATGCAGTGATGTAGGGCATGATTCCCAACGAGAACACCGAGAAGTTCGACAACGCGCCGCCAGTGAAAAGGTCGAGCATGGTCATCGAAACCTGTGCGCTCGATGCCATGAAGGCATCAGCAAGTGCGCGGAACGGGATTCCCGGAACAGGCAGGTACGCGCCAACGCGATAAAGCGCCAAGATACCGAGCGTGAAGAGAATCTTCTTACGCAGCTCGGGCACTTTGAATGCGTCAACGAATGCACTTAGCAAGGTTGTTCAACCTTTCCGCCAGCAGCTTCGATCTTGGCCTGAGCAGAAGCCGAGACCTTATCGACCTTGACGGTGAGAGCCTTGGTAAGCTCACCATCGCCAAGAACCTTGACCAGCGCGTCCTCGTGCTTGATGATGCCCTTGGCCTTCAGGCTTGCGCCATCGACGATCTCGCCAGCTTCGTACTTCTCCTCGAGACGGCCAACGTTGACCGGGAGGTACTCAACACGGTTGATGTTGGTGAAGCCGGGGAGCTTCGGAAGACGACGTGCCAGAGGAGTCTGGCCACCCTCGAAGCCGGCCTTCTTGCCGCCACCGGAACGGGACTTCTGACCGTTCAGACCACGACCAGCGGTCTTACCCTGGCCAGCAGCATGGCCACGGCCGACGCGCTTACGATTCTTACGAGAGCCCGATGCGGGCTGCAGATCCTTCAATTCCATTTAAAACTCCTTTACGCTTTTCAGGCTTTCATGCCTGCCCTGACAGCTCGCCGCCAGCAAACTTCCAATGACTTGATGCATTTTGCACCAGGCATAACAAACAGCATGAGCGGCAAAAGAGTCGCTCATGCTGTCGGTTTCAAGAGAACTATTAGATCTCTTCGACCTTGATAAGGTGCTTGACCTTGAAGATCATGCCGCGGATGGACTCATTGTCCACCTGATCGACAGTCTTGCCGATGCGGCCAAGACCAAGGGCCTTCAGGGTTTTGCCCTGATCGGCCTTGCGGCCGATGGAGCTCTTAACCTGCGTGAGACGCAGGGTCTTCTTTGCGTCAGACATTACTTGGTCTCCTTTCGACCGAAGATGTGGTCGACGGAAACGCCGCGACGGTCAGCAACCTGAGCAGCGGTTTCCATGTCGCGCAGGCCCTCAGCAGTGGCCTTAACGACGTTGAGAGCGTTGTTGGTGCCAAGTTCCTTGGTGATGACGTCGGTAACGCCAGCAAGCTCGAGAACTGCGCGGACAGCGCTGCCGGCCATAACGCCGGTACCAGGAAGAGCCGGCTTGATCAGAACGCGACCTGCACCGAACTCGCCGATGATGTCATGGGGAACGGTGAAGGAACCGGGAACCTCAGTGGACTCGACCAGCGGCACGGAGAACATATTTTTCTTGGCATCCTCGACGCCCTTGGAGATGGCGTTGGGGACTTCCTTGGACTTGCCCATGCCGACACCGACGCGACCCTTGCCGTCGCCAACGACGACGAGAGCGGACAGAGCCATACGACGGCCGCCCTTGACTACTTTGGAAACGCGGCTGATGGAGACAACGCGCTCCTGGAGCTCAGGTACTCCTGCTTCTTCATGTTGTTTACGAGGCATATCTCAAGCTCCTTCTAGAATTTCAGGCCTGCTTCGCGGGCGCCTTCGGCAACAGCCTTGACGCGACCGTGATACAGGTTGCCACCGCGGTCGAAAACGACCTCAGTGATGCCGGCCTCGATGGCCTTCTTGCCGATGATCTCGCCGAGAGCCGCAGCTCCCTCGACCGTGGCGGCCTTCTTGCCGGTGGCCTTGAACTCAGCACCGAGGGTGGAAGCACCGCAGATGGTGTTGTGAGCAACGTCGTCAATTACCTGAACGTAAACGTTGCTGTTGCTACGGGTAACGCAAAGACGGGGACGAGCAGCGGTTCCGTTGATCTTGCCGCGAACACGGCGATGACGGCGAGCAAGCCCGTTTTGCCTTTTCTTCAAATTAGCGTTCATTGAACTTTCCCTTCAATCTCACAGTCCGAAAAGGTGGAACATTAATCGCCCTTGGCGGCCTTGCCAAGCTTACGACGGACGAACTCGCCGTCGTAGCGGATACCCTTGCCCTTGTAAGGCTCGGGCTTACGCCAGCTGCGGATCTCCGCAGCGACCTGGCCAACCTGTTCCTTGCTCGGACCAGAGACGACGATCTCGGTCTGGGAGGGAACCTCGAACTTGATGCCCTCGGGGCACTTAACGAAAACCGGATGGGAATAGCCCAACTGAAGCTCAAGATCAGAGCCCTTGAGCTGAGCACGATAACCGACGCCGACGAGGACGAGCTTCTTCTGGAAGCCCTTCTCGCAGCCTTCGATCATGTTAGCGATGAGGGTGCGAACCAGACCGTGGAAGCACTTTGCGTCATGGCTGTCGTCAGGACGCTCGACCAGGATCTCATTCTCTTCCTGCTTGATGATCATGATGGACGGGAACGTGCGAACGAGCTCGCCCTTGGGGCCCTTCACGTCAACCGTGGTGCCATCGATCTTAACTTCGATGTTGGCAGGAACGGTGATGGGCTGTTTGCCGATACGAGACATACTAAACCTCTTCCTTTCCTACCAGATGTAAGCGATGACCTCGCCGCCGATACCCTTCTTACGGGCATCGCGATCGGCCATAACGCCTTGACTCGTCGAGATGATTGCAGTGCCGAGACCACCGAGAACGCGGGGCAGCTCGTCCTTGCCGGCGTAAATGCGCAGGCCAGGCT
>CAKTWD010000126.1 GCA_934630485.1 uncultured Eggerthellaceae bacterium
TCGGTGGAGAACTCCATGGCCCAGGTGCACATCTCCTTCTTGAAGTACTTGCCGAAGCTGAAGTTGCCCAGCATCTCGAAGAAGCTCAGATGACGGCCGTCGGTGCCGATGATGTCGATGTCGTTGGTGCGCACGCACTTCTGGACGGTGGTAGCGCCGATGTAGTTGGGGTCGAACTCCTTCACATGCAGGAAGTACGGCTTGAACTGCACCATGCCGGCGCTGGTAAGAAGCAACGACGGATCGTCGGGGATAAGGGACGACGAAGGCAGGCGCTTGCACCCCTTGCTTTCGAAGAAGCTGAGGTACTTCTCGCGGATCTCAGCCGAAGTCATGTACTGCATGTGTTGAATCCTCGCTATCTGCTATTTGCTCACGTGCTCGATCTGCCCGTGCATTCGATTCCATGAACGCGTTCCCAGGCGGCGCCCGAAAACGGTGCCGATAATTCTACCCCTATTTGCGCAGAACGCAGCAGATCATCGGCGCAACCCCGAATAACTACAAGCCAGATTTACAATCCCAAACCCGCGCGAGCGGATGCGCACGCCCAGGTTCACCACCCGAAGCTACAGGCCAAGCCCCGCACGCTCGCGCGCTTCGGCCTCGGCTTCGGCGTCGGCAAGGGTAAGGCCCGTGGCGTCGACCATGGGATCGATCTGCCCATCGCCGATGTCTTTGCCGCAGAAGAACACACCGTCAGGCGAAACAATGCGGCGGCCGGTGCGTTTCTCGAAATAGTAAACGAATACCGACTTCATCACCGCAACAGCGGGAATGGACAGAAGCGCGCCGACAAGCGAGCCCGAAAGGCCGCTCATAGCGGCGCCGATTCCGCTGCCAGCCATCAGGGCAATGAAAGTGAGCGCCGGATGGATGTCGACGGCGTTGCCGACCAGCTTAGGCGACACGAAGGTGTAGACAGCCTGCTGAATGGCGATGGTACCGATAAGGGCCACGAACGCGGTGAAGGGGCTGATGAACAAGCTGCTGAGCGCCGCCACAAAACCGCCCAGCCATGGGCCGACGACGGGGATGATGTTCAGAAGGCCGGTGATCACGCCGAACGCGGCCGCATTAGGCGTGCCGACGATGGCGAACAGGACGCCGCAGCCCACGCCGATGATGGCGCACTGGATAAGCGTGCCCTTGATGTAGCCGCCCATCACGCGGGTGACGGTGGCATGCAGCATGGCAAGCTCCTCGTGGCGATCGTCGCCAACGATGCGACGAACCTCACGTCCCAGACCAGGTGCTTCCATAAGCATCCAGAAAGCCACGACGAACGCGAAGCCCACCACCAGGCAGACGTTGCCGATAGCCGCGCCTGCGGAAACCACGCCACTTGCGCTGCTGGCAGCAACGCCCGAAGCCCAGCTGGCAAACGATTGCGCTATGGAGTCAAGCGCCTCGCGCACCTTGTAGTTGGAAAGGACGTCGGCGTAGCGATCGTAGAACCCGTTCGCGGCCGCCATAACCGATTGCGCATAGTCGGGAAGCGACATGACCATGTTCTGGAACTGCTCGCTGATGCCGAAGGTCGGCGAGAACGCGATGAAAAGCAGCAAGGCGAGCACGGCGAACATAAGGACGTACGCCAGCAGCGTGCCCCATGCGCGCTTTATGCCATGCTGCTCGAAAAAGTTCACCGGGCCGGACAAGATGAAGCAGATGATGACGGTCCAGATGATGATGCCGACGGGTATGGCAAGGACATTGAGAAGATAGACGACGACCGCGGTGAGCACACAGGCTCCCACCAGCGTCCAGACCTGCAGGAAATGGCGCTTTGCAGCGTGCATCTTGCGATCCTCGCGAACCGCTTCATGCAGAGACGAACCTGATGCTTCCCGTTGATCAGCCGAGCTTGAAGACATGCGCTATCGCCTTCGCGCTATTAATTTGAAGCGGTCTCGTACGTGAAGTATGCGTTTTCATCCGCGGCCTTCGCGTCGGTAGCCTTGGTTGCAGGAGCCTCAACCGCAGGAGCCGCGCCCTCGACCTGAGTAGAGGCGGCGCCGGTCAGACCCGTCTCTTTCTCAGCCGCGCGAAGCTCGTCAAGGGCCTTCGCCGCAGCAACGCGCTGCTGCTCGAGCATCTGCGCCTCGTCGCTGGCGGCCTTGGGCTTCAAAACCTTGCGAACTTTGCTGGAAACGTTATTCATCAGCTCAAGCGGCGCATTGGCCACGTTGTCAACGGCCTCGACGGCGTTGGAAGCGGTGTCGGTGATGGCGGTGACGTCCTCAAGGATCTGGTCGACGCGCATCATCTCGAGGTTCGCGGCGTCAATGGTAAGCGAAACGCGATCCATCAACGGATCGACCTTGGCAATGGCCGGCTTGATCTCGTTGGTGATCTGCTCAACGTGGGCAAGCGTGGGCTCAAGCTGCTTCTGCACGTTGTCGATGGTCGTGCGAGCGCTACGCACGGTGCGAACGAGCTCGATAAGGAAAACGATCAGCGCGATGCCGACGCAAATGAAAACCACGGTTAGGATCATGTTGATGTCCATGGGAAACCTCCTTGTTCTACGGGGACAACTATAGCATGCGAAAAGGCGTCTATTCGCACGTGCTACGCCTTCGTTTCCTTTTTCATCTACCGTCAAAGCGCGTCACACCACACATTGCGAAACGTTGTGGCACGCAGTCGCCAGCAGGGACCTTGAAGGGGAACCGGCATGCAAGTTGCCTTGGTGCCGCCGTCAACCAGAAGGCTATTTCCCGTTGTTCGGAAGGGGCTTTCCCGCGTCGTCGTGAATTTTCTCCCACGTGCTTTTCGGCTGAGGATGACCTTTCTTGCCGTCCTTGGCCTTGGGCCCCAAATCGATGCGACCCGCCCGATCGCCCGCGGTCGAATCGACGCGATAAGCCTCCCAACCGCGGTCGGTGGGGTGATAAAACGCCCCGCGCTCCAGACCTTCGGGAAGATAACGCTGATCGACCCACCCACCAGGATAGTCGTGCGGATAGCGGTAGGCACCGTAGTTCTCGGAGCCGGGACGATGCCGGTCGCGCAAATAGCTGGGAACCTCGCGGACGGGCCCTTTGCGAACCTCGGCCAGCGCCGCGAAATAGCCCGCCGAGGCGGCGTTGCTCTTCGGAGCCAGGGCAACGTACGTTGCAGCCTGGGCAAGGTTCAAAGCACATTCGGGGTAGCCGATGACTTCGGCCGACTTGAACGCGGCCTCCGCCACCAAAAGGGCCTGCGGGTCGGCATTGCCCACGTCCTCGGACGCGCAAATGAAAATGCGGCGCGCGATGAACTTCGGATCTTCGCCGCCGTCGATCATGCGGGCAAGCCAATACAAAGCCGCATCGGGGTCGCTGCCGCGCATCGACTTGATGAACGCGGAGATGATGTCATAGTGCATGTCCTTGTTCTTGT
>CAKTWD010000127.1 GCA_934630485.1 uncultured Eggerthellaceae bacterium
GTGGAATATGCCCCGATTATAACCACTCGCGTCCCTGTGTCACAATTTTGGAATGTGATCTTAACTATCCGAGGTTGCAGGGCATTTCGCATATACTGGTTCAGTTGCAAATAAGGAGTATGCGTGCGTTTCGCGCCGCTTAAAGGTATCGAAGGAAAGGCGTTCAGTGGCTAACTCGTATAAAAGCACCATGAACCTTCCCCAGACCGATTTCGCGATGAAGGCTAACCTCCCTTCTAGGGAGCCCGAGCGTTTGGCCAAGTGGGAAGAGGAGCACCTGTATTGGAAGGTTCTCGAGAAGAATAAGGACGGCAAGCCGTTTGTTTTGCATGATGGTCCTCCGTATGCCAACGGCCCCATCCACATTGGCCACGCCTTCAACAAGATCCTGAAGGACTTCGTTATCAAAAGCCATGCTCAGCGCGGCTTCTATACTCCGTACGTTCCCGGTTGGGACTGCCATGGCCAGCCTATCGAGCACATGGTCGAGGAGAAGCTCGGGCCCGAGAAGATGGCCAAGATCGATCAGCCCACGCTTCGCCGCCTTTGCCACGAGTGGGCCGAGAAGTACGTGAACATTCAGCGCGACGGCTTCAAGCGCCTGGGCGTCAACGCCGATTGGGATCATCCGTATCTCACGTTCCAGCCCAACTTCGAGGCCGGCAACGTCGAGATTTTCAAGCAGATGTACCTTGACGGTCAGATCTATCGTGGCAGCAAGCCCATTCACTGGTGCAAGCATTGCCACACCGCACTGGCCGAGGCCGAAATCGAGTACGGCGATGAAGTGTCGCCCTCTATTTTCGTGCGTTTCAAGATGCACGAAATGCCTAAGGCATTCGCCGAGGCTGGCGCTACGGGCGACGTTTTCGTCCTGATTTGGACCACCACACCGTGGACGCTTCCTGCGAACACCGCGGTCAGCCTTGCCCCCGATGCCGATTACTGCTTGGTCACCGCTCAGGGCGCTCAGATGGTCATGGCTTTGGACCTGGTCGAGCAGGTTGCCGGCAAGTGCGAGTGGGATTCCTTCGACATCATGAAGGGCGCCGACGGCGAGCCTGTCACCATGAAGGGCGTCGATTTCGCCTACATGACCTACGAGCGTCCGATCTTCCCCGAGAAGAAGGGCGTCATCATCTACGGCGATCATGTCACGCTTGAGGACGGCACCGGCTGCGTTCATACCGCTCCTGGTCATGGTCAGGACGACTACCTGGTCGCATCTAAGTTCGACGGCGTCGAGACTCTCATGCCCGTCGACGACGACGGCAAGCTCACCAAGGACGGTGGCCCGTTTGCCGGCCTTGACACCGACGACGCCAATCCTGTTATTATCCAGTGGCTTCGAGAGAAGGGCACCCTTGCAGGTGAGCTGAAGATCAACCACAGCTATCCGCACTGCTGGCGTTGCCACGAACCCGTTATTTTCCGTGCTACCGACCAGTGGTTCGTCAGCATGGACAAGACCGGTCTGCGCGACAAGGCCCTTGACGCCATCAACAACAAGGTTCGTTGGATCCCTGAGTGGGCTTCCAACCGTATCGGTTCCATGGTTGCCGACCGTCCCGACTGGTGCATTTCGCGCCAGCGCTCGTGGGGCGTGCCCATCCCGGTGTTCCGCTGCGCTGAATGCGGCGAGATCGTGGCCACCGAGGAGACCTTCGATGCCGTCATCGACCTGTTCTACAACGAAGGCGCCGATGCTTGGTTCACCAAGCAGCCGAGCGAGTACCTCCCCGAAGGCACCCACTGCGAGAAGTGCGGTTGCACCGAGCTGAAGCCCGAAAAGGACATCCTTGACGTTTGGTGGGAGAGCGGCGTTACCCATAACAGCGTTCTGCGCCATCGCGCCAACGAGGGCCTTGTGTGGCCTGCCGACATGTACCTTGAGGGCTCTGACCAGCATCGTGGTTGGTTCCAGTCTTCGCTGCTCACTTCCGTGGGCGCGTACGGAGAGCCTCCGTACAAGGCCGTTATGCACTGCGGCTTCACTGTGGATGAAAACGGCGAGAAGATGTCCAAGTCCAAGGGCAACGGCGTCGATCCTGCCGATGTCACGGGCAAGTACGGCGCTGACGTTCTGCGTCTGTGGGTTTCCAGCGTCGATTACTCCCAGGACGTTCGCATCTCCGACGACATCCTCAACCAGGTCGCTGGCACGTATCGTCGTTTCCGCAACACGTTCCGCTTCCTGCTTGCCAACGTCTACGACTTCGACGACGCCAAGGATGCTGTAACCGATTGGAACGTCCTTGCTCCTGTCGATCAATGGATGATGGTGAAGACTCAGGAGCTTCTGCACAACGTTCAGAAGGCTTATGAGGATTATCGCTTCCATAATGTGTACCGCGCTGTTTACGATTTCGTTGTCAACGATCTTTCGGCTGTTTACATGGAGGCAAGCAAGGACCGTCTGTATTCCGACGCTCCGAATTCCGTGGCACGTCGTGCCGCTCAGACCGTCATGATGAACGTTCTTGAGGTTATGGTGCGCATTCTTTCGCCCATCCTTTCGTTCACCACCGACGAGGTTTGGGAGAACTTCCCGAAGGCTGCCCTGCAGCGCGAGGGTCGTCCCGAAAGCGTCCAGCTTACCGGTTGGCCCACCGATGCCGATTTCGTGCCTGCGATTCCCGAGGGTGCCCCCGAGGCAATCAACGAGTCCTTCGCTGTTGTCCTTGAGGTTCGCGATGCCGTCCTTAAGGCTCTCGAGGACGCTCGTGCTGCCAAGGCAATCAACAAGAGCCAAGAGGCAGCTGCGGTCGTTTCTGCCCCGCAGAAGGTGCTTGACGTGCTTGCCGGCATGACCGACGAGCAGTTCGAGGAGCTTTGCGTTATCTCCGGCGTCCAGTATCAGGTTGCCGATGAGATCTCCGTTGCTATCAAGCAGGCCGAAGGCGAGAAGTGCCCGCGTTGCTGGAATTACCGCGAGCTTGGCGGCAACGAGCACCATCCTCATGTGTGCAAGCGTTGCGGCGACGCTCTAGACGAGATCGGTTTCGAAGAGCCCGCTGAATAAGCGCTGCCGGCTTATCAACCGATTAGGCAAGGAACGTGAATGTGAAGCCCGAACAGGCACCCGCAAACGAACAGCTTGAGACCATCGAGAAGAACGCCTGCGCATCAGATGCGCAGGTGGATCTTTCACGCAGCACGCGCAACAAGCGCGTGCTGTTCGTTGTTTTGGCGGTGGCCTGGGTTGCTTTCGATGCATTCACCAAAGCCCAGTTCCATGGCGGTGTCGTTGGTCGTGTCGTCTTCGGCCCGGTGTTTGGCTTGTTCGATTTTCGTTTGATTCACAACACCGGCGGCGCGTGGGGAA
>CAKTWD010000128.1 GCA_934630485.1 uncultured Eggerthellaceae bacterium
AAGCAGATCGATTTCGCGATCGGGAAAGTTCGCGATCGAGTTGCCGGTGATTTCATGCCGCGTAAGGTTCCGGTATTCGCTGCGAAGATCTTTTACTCGCTTGAGTACGATGCCATGCGCAAAACCAAACATTTCACCGTTGAGGATTCCTGTATTGGGTGCGGTTTGTGTGCAAGGAAATGCCCCGTGTCGGCGATTCGCATCGAGGACGGCAAGCCGGTTTGGGTTAAGGACGAGTGCGTGGCGTGCCTTGCGTGCCTCCATAGCTGCCCGAAGTTTTCCATCCAATACGGAAGCCGTACGAAGGGTCACGGGCAGTACACGCATCCTGGCAAGTAGCGGTGCGCTCGTGGCGCTTCAGCAAAAACGCGGCGAGCCGGACATTTCTTCGGTGGCGAAGATATTGCGCGTCACGGCTTCGTAATCGTCGGCGCGTCGCACCTTTCTAATAGCACGCGTGATCGAGGTCGGATCGGTGAAGGAGTGCTTTGCGTAGAACCACCACTCCTTCATGCGAAAAACCGCGTTTCCGCCCATGACGTCGGTATACGCCCGGTACAAGTTGTCGTGGAATCGCTGAAGCTCTTCACGTGAGGCCTTTTCGCCGCCGTTTATCATGCGTGCAAGAGCCGGGTTCGTCAGGATGCCGCGGCCGATCATCACGTGGCTCGTTTTCGGATAAGTGGCAACAAGATCACCAAGATCGGCAACGTCGAAGATGTCCCCGTTATAGGCAACGGGGAAGGGCGCGCGCTCGAGTGTTTCGCCATACAACTCGCGCCTGGGCACGCCGCGGTAGAGATCCTTCTGAACGCGCGGGTGAACGATGAGCTCGGAAATGCCGCAGCGGCAGTACAGATCCAAAAGCGCTTCGTATTCGGAATCGTCGTCGAAGCCGACGCGCGTTTTCACCGAGACGGGCAAGGGCGAGCGCTTGCAGACGTCGGAAAGGAATGCCTCGAGTTTGTTTGGTTCGCGTAAGAATCCAGAACCTTTTCCTTTGGAGACAACTGTCCCCGAAGGGCATCCCAAATTGAGGTTGACCTCTTTGTATCCCATATCGGCAAGAAGCTGCGCCGTCCAGACGAACCTATCCGCATCGTTGGTTAGCAATTGCGGAATGACGTTAAGTCCTTTGTTGCTCGCGGGATCAAGTTCGCGCGCGTAACGTTTGCTTAAGGGCGTTCCCACCTCGTGAAGCTGTGAGATGAATGGCGTGTAGTAACGATCCAGCGCTCCGAATGCGTCGGCATGGACGCGACGGAACACGTATCCGGTGATTCCTTCCATGGGTGCCAACGATAGTTGCATCTGCGCTTACTCTGCCTTCCGTCCAGTCGTTTCGTCTGTAGCATTATGCAACCTGACGCCTCTCTGCCACAAGGTCGCTTTTCCTTGCTGCATGTTGGACACACGGCGTCAGCGCGCAAGCCGATTGAACCGCAGGTGACTTCGCCTATGGTGCCTTGCGCGGCACAATATAGTCAGAAGCCAACTTCGGAGCGAAGGCTCGAAGAAAAAACGGCTGTCGGATTTTTAGGCGAAAGGAAGTGATCGATATGCTTAAACCTATGATCAAAAAGGCCGTGGTGGGTGTTCCCGTTGTTGCTTTGTCGGCAACGCTTGCGCTTACGATGGTCGGTTGCGGCGGCAACGGCGCTCAGAGCGGTTCGGGATCTGGCAGCGATGCGGCTGCGTCTCAGGTTGAAGAGCAGGCTTCGGGCAGCGCCAGCGAGGAGCCGGTTAACGAAATCGTGGCTCAGGGCGGTATCGAGTTTCCTTCGTACAGCATCATTCCGATTGAAGGCTGGGAGCTTACCGACAGGGTCGATGAGAAGTACGAGCAGTGCGAGTTCAGGCGTGTAGGCGCAAGCTCTCCTGACATTTTCTTGGGCACCTTTAAGACTGAGCCGATGCAGGAAGCCGAGGCCAGGCAGGGTTCCAAGAAAGAAGGCGTTATTGACGAAGTCGAGATCAACGGTGTTACGTGGATCCGTCATACCGCACCGAACGGCACAATCAACCTGTTCGCCAAGGCACCATCTGGTAAGACCGTAGCACTGACTTTGGGTTCCAAGCTTAGTTGGGAAGAATCGGTTCAGATGGCCGAGCGTATGGTTCTGAAATAGCTTCGATCGTTTACTACAGCGACACAAACCCGAGGGCGTCGAGAGGCGTCCTCGGGTTTCTCTTTCGTCGACGTCGCGTTAGGTTGCGCGCCACGCAAAAGGCTACGGGTGGCGCTAAAACACGAAGCTGCAGGGCAGGGGCCGTGGCGTTTCGCAAAGGCCCTGCGATGTTGTTGGGGTCTATTCTTCCAGCGTGCCTTCCGCGGCTTTCACCAGGAACGCCGTTGCGCCTTTGCCGCAGGGCTCGTCGTAGTATGCGACGAATCGAGGGTCTTCCAGGTAGCTGCGCACAAGATTTAAGTAGATGTCTCGTTCGGGTTCGGCACCCCATTGCAAGCCGATCCAGCGACGATGCATTTGCACGAGCTTCGCGGCTTCGGGGGCGGCTGCATCACCATCGCTGAGTGCAATGGAAAGCTGGCCCAAGATGGCTTTCTCGAGTTCTTTCACGTCAGTCCAGGTAGCGGGGTCCATGTCGAGGATTCTTTCATTCGCGGCGTCAATCGCCTCGTTGCCGTATTTCTCTCTCGCTTCGGCGCCGTAGCGTTGTTCGTTTTCCTGCATGGCGCGCCAGCGTTCGAGCTGCGGTAAGACCGCTCCCATAAGCGAGACCGCTTCATCAAGCGTCATGCCTGTATTTTCCGCTAAGCGCGGGGCGCAATCCTCGATCATGGCTTCCATGGTGGTTTCGTAGGTGTAGTTGCCGTCTTTGTAGCACCATTTGCAATAGTGATCGGATTTGCCGCCCGAGGCATCGGTTCCGTAGTCGTCGGGCGTTAGATACATGCCGCAGCTGTCGCAGTAGTGCTCGGGCATTTCAAGAAGATGAGAAAGCGGTTCACCTGTGACGGCGGCGATGAGCTTCATCATGTCGATTCCGGGCGTGACTTCTCCGCGCTCCCAGCGGCTTACAGCTTGGCGGGTGACGAACAGCTTGCCGGCAAGCTGATCTTGCGTGAGGTCGTGCGCGCGGCGTACGGCGACAAGCTTTTCTGCGAATGCCATGAGTGCTCCTCTCGGCGAATTGTTTCGATGGCTTAAGAATACGCGCGACGGGGCGCATATCCTAGCAACAGCTGGTTGCGCAATGGGCGCTTTGCTTTAGCGGAAGGGGTTGCCGTGAAGGCTATGCGCGTCGATGGTTTTGATACCGCATTTGTCAAGGATGGAAACGATGCCTG
>CAKTWD010000129.1 GCA_934630485.1 uncultured Eggerthellaceae bacterium
CTGATCATCGGCTACAGCCCCTGCGAGATGCATTCCATCAAGGGCGGCATGAAGAACTGCCAGGCCGAGATGAAGCGCGCGGTTGACTGCGGCTACTGGAACCTGTTCCGTTTCAACCCCGCTGCCGAGACCGGCAAGAAATTCACGCTTGACTCTAAGGAACCCGCAGGCGGTTATCAGGAATTCCTGATGAACGAGGCTCGCTACAGCCGCTTGACCCGCGAGTTCCCCGAGCGCGCTGCCGAGCTGTTCGAGCGCAACGAGAAGGCTGCCATGGAGCGCTACCAGCACCTGCTCAAGCTGAAGGAGATGTACGCCGACGCGTAAAGCATCGCGCTGCACTGCATCGCCTTTAAGGAATCGAAATCGAGGGCTCCCGAAAGGGGGCCCTCGCTTTGTTATATCTGCAGTAGAACAAATAGAACATGTCTGTTATACTAAAGCTATAACAGTAAAGTGTGAAAGGAGGGAGCTGTGTTCATTCGAATCGATCAGTCGATTGATGAGCCGTTGTATCAGCAAATTCGCAACGAGATCGTTCGCGGCATCGCGCAAGGTGAGCTTGTGCCTGATGATCCGCTGCCGAGCGTTCGCCGTTTGGCGGGCGATTTGGGGATCAACTTGCATACTGTGAACAAAGCTTACGCGCTCCTGCGCGATCAGGGGTTCGTCACCATGAGAGGTCGATCCGGCGCGTTCATTGCCCGCCCTTCCGACCTTTCGGGCAAAGACGGCGCAGATGAAACTTTGGCACGGGAGCTGGTTCATATGGCTGAATCATATAAGGCGTCGGGGGGAACTCGCTCTGCGTTTGAGAAATGCGTTTTCAGTCAGCTTGATGTCGTGTTCGGAAAGAAGGAGTGAGCATGCCTGCAATTGAAACTCAAATCATCTTGGTGGCGTTTGCCATGCTCATCCCGCTTACGGGCATCATGGTTGCCGTCACGCCTTATTTCCAGCCGAAGGGGGAGGTATTCTCGGTTTCGGTTCCAACATCGGTTGAAAACGATCCGGCGGTTCGCAGGCTGAAGCGCCGCTTCTCCGTTGTGGTCTTGGCTGCTGCTGCCATGTTCACTGTCGCGGCCGTGGCATGCGGTTTCGCAGGCAGTGAGTCTAAGGCGATGGTCTTCATCATCAGTGGATCGTTCGTTGTCCCCGTTTTCGTGGGAGGCGGCATGATTATCGCCTCGCGTTCGCGCATGATGAAGATGAAGCAGGAGCGGGGCTGGACCGCCGAACCCCGTCAGAGTGTTGCGGCGATCGGGGAGGATTCGGCTTTAGTCCCAAAGGGCATTTCGCTTAAATGGAATTGGGCATACGTGCCCATCATGGTGATCACTGCCATCATCGCGGTTGTCGGTTACGATGCGATGCCCGATATGATTCCCATGCATATTGACTTTGCGGGAAACGTCACCGATGTCGCTCAAAAGACACCTATGGTGGTTGCATTCCCGGTTTTGTTCGAGGTCTTCATGGCGGTGTGTTTTGCTTTTTCGCATTGGTCGGCTTTGCGCTCGAAACCCGGCACCACGCCTGAACATCCTGCAAGCTCTTCGTGGGCTTATGGCTTGTTCTTGCGCGCGCAAACTGTGACGCTTCTGGTGTGCGGCCTGCTCCTTACCGCCGTTATCGGCATCTTGATGGAGCTTTCGTTCATCGGGATGGTATCGCTTCAGATTGTTATGATCGCGGTTCTTGCATTAACTGTTTTGGTGTTGGTTGCAACTGTGGGCGTGAATTTGGTGTTCGGCCAGTCGGGTTCGAAGGTTTTCCGTATGGAAGAGTCCGACAACCTGCTTCGCAACGACGACGCATGCTGGAAGCTGGGCATGATATATGTCAACGGCAATGACGCCAGCATTTTCGTGCCAAAGCGCTCTGGTTTTGGCTGGACGGTAAATTTAGGACGCCCCTCTGCATGGGCGCTTATGGCCGGGTTCGCTCTCTTCACGGTGCTTTTCGTGTGGCTCTGCTTCGTTATGACGGGACAGTAAATGATGGGAGGCTTCCCTTAGGGGAGGCCTCCTGGTTTTACGGGCGCGTTTTGCTGCGCTGCGTGGGTGAACCATTGCTCTTATTCGGCTACCGCGCTGTCTTTCGTGAAGGTTGCTCTGTTTTCGGGGCGGTCTTCTTTTGCTCTCGCCGGTTCGTTGCACGCGCGGTTCAAGTTCGGTTGTTTATCTGCCGGCACAAGGAAGATGAATCCAAGGGCGAATGGGATGCACGACCCAGGGTAGCTCCAGGCATATTCATACGTCGCATAACGGGTTGCCTTGCGGATTCACGATAAGACCCCGTGTGTTTCCTGGCAATTCCCTGTAAGGCGTATCAGCGGCGATCGCGCCCGTCGCAGCTTTCCCGATGAGGCTCTTCAAGAGGGGCTCCCCCATAGAGAAAAAGCGCCACCCCTTTCGGGATGGCGCTCGTGGCTTGTCGTTAGCGGCCGTATACGCTCAAGGCGTTTCAACGTTAGTCCAAGGGGATGGAGCCCTCCAAGACATCGTCCAGGTCGCGCGTTCCTCCATTCGAGTCCATGTAATGATCGAATTCTTCAAGCACCGATGCTTCGGGCTCGGGCGTGAGCTTCGACACGATGAAGATGACCAGGCATCCAAGGATGAAGGCAGGCAGCAGCTCGTAAACGCCGAACACGCCGCCAAGCGGCTTGATGAAGTTGTGCCAGACAAGAACAGTCACGGCGCCGGTTACCATGCCGGCGATAGCGCCTTGTCTGGTCGTGCGTCTCCAGTACAGCGAGAACAGCGTAAGGGGGCCGAATGACGCGCCCAGGCCCGCCCAGGCATACGAAACGACGGTGAAGATGACCGAGTTCTCGTCCCAGGCCACCAAGATGCCGAACAACAGGACCGCCGCCAGCGTGATGCGGGAGACGATGAGAACCTGGTTGTCGGTTGCGTCTTTCTTGAACACGGCGCGAAAGATGTTCTCGGCAACGGAGGATCCGGTGATCAGCAGGTAGGACGAAGCCGACGACATCGATGCGGCCAAGATGCCTGAAACCACGATGCCACACAGAAGCGAGGGGAGCATGATGCGCGAAAGAACGATGAAGATGTTCTCGGCAGCAGACTGGGTGAGAAGCTCGGTGGGGATGACCGCACGGCCGATCAAGCCGATCATGACGGCGCAGAACATCGAGATGATAACCCAGACGATGGCGATGATGCGCGACTGCTTGACTTCTTCGGCGCTGCGGATGCCCATGAAGCGGACAAGAACCTGTGGCATGCCGAAGTAGCCCAAGCCCCACGAC
>CAKTWD010000130.1 GCA_934630485.1 uncultured Eggerthellaceae bacterium
CGTCTTTGCGGTCGACCGTAACGCCCGGGAAGTTGCCGACGTGCTGATTAGACCCAGTCAGCCTGTTGAACAGCGTGGTCTTGCCACAGTTCTGATTGCCAACAAGGGCAAACGTGAGAGGGGTTCCCTCCGAGAACGTTTTGCGCATCTGGCGCGGGTGGCAGCCCTCACCAAAAGCAGGATGAACGGTGAATCCCGTCTGCGGCGTCTCACGCGAAACAGCATGGGAATCATGCACATCGACAAGGGCAATGCGCGCGGCGTCGTCCTTGCGCAGCGTAAGCTCGTAACCACGCAGACGGATTTCCAAGGGATCGCCCATGGGGGCATATTTGACCATGGCAACTTCAGTACCAGGCGTCAAACCCATGTCGAATATATGCTGACGAAGGGAGGAATCGTCGGACTCGACCGACGCAACCACCGCGTCTTTCCCAATCTCAAGAGCATCAAGTCTCATGCTGTAAGCCTTACCGTTGGCAACGAACACGCCTCACGAGCAAATCAGCCTTTAGAGCGCAAACATTTATTATACGCCCAATCACCTGAAAATGAGTATTTTCATCGAAGTTTTTGATAGAATGTTTTTCACAATTATAAGCACGTTAGTTGGGGAACTTTCGCAATGAGCAACACGTCTTCCACCAAGGCGCTTACTCCGCGCCAATCTCTCGCAGTGGGCATCACGCTTTTCTCGATGTTCTTCGGTGCGGGAAACCTTATCCTTCCGCCGCTCTTGGGCCTGCAAGCAGGTACCGACAGTATCGGCGCAACCATTGGATTCCTTATCGCCGGAATCGGTCTGCCTGTTCTTGGCATCGTGGCCGTCGCCCTTGTCGGCACCGCCCGCGAGCTTGCCGACCGTGCGCATCCGCTGTTCTCCAGCATCTTCGTCGCTGCGATCTATCTGGCCATCGGCCCCTGCTTGGCTATTCCGCGCACCAGCTCGACGTCGTTCGAGATGCTCGTGCCGCTGCTTCCCGAAGGCATTTCGGTTGAAGTGGTTCGACTTGTCTTCTCCATCGTGTTTTTCGTTGTGGCCTACACGCTGGCAATGCGCCCCGGTGCTCTGACCAAGCTTCTTGGCCGCATCACCGGCCCGGCTCTCATCGTCCTGCTCGTTTTGGTCATCGGTTCGGCCATTCTGGCTCCGGCGGGCATCGCTCAGGCACCCGTCGCACCTTACAACGAAGCCGCCCCCGTTCAGGGCTTCCTTACGGGCTACCAGACCATGGACCTGCTTGCCGCACTGGTGTTCGGCCTGGTCATCGCCGAAAACATCAAGGGATTCGGCGTTACCGACCCCGCTGGTCTTACCCGCGAGATCTCGAAGGCCGGCGTTATCGCAGGCATCCTTATGGCCGTCATCTACTGCGGCTTGACTTTCGTGGGCACCAGCCTTGGATCCGTCATGCCCGGCGCAACCAACGGCGCTGCCATCCTCACCGCTTCGGCAACGCTGCACTTCGGCCTTGCCGGCACCATCATCATCGCCGCTATCTTCCTGCTTGCCTGTCTGAACGTTTGCATCGGCCTTATCAGCTGCTGCGGCACGTACTTCGCCGAGACGTTCGGCGCCGCTTCCCCCAACCCCGAACAGCACATGCTGGGAAAACTTGGCTACCCTGTTTGGGCTGCGGCTTTCGCCATCTTCTCATGCTTCGTCTCGAACTTCGGTCTCGACGCAATCTTGACGTTCTCGGTGCCGCTGCTAAGCGCCCTCTACCCTGTCTCCATCGCGCTTATGATCATGGGTCTGGCTCACAACGCCTGCGACAAGCTGCCGCTTGTCTGGCCATGGGTTACCGGCGTCACCACTATCGTCAGCGTCGTGATTGCGGTCCGCAATGCGTTCCTTCCCGACGTCACCCTCATCCTTGACGCCCTGCCTCTTGCCAACGTTGGCCTTGCATGGCTCGTTCCCGCTGCCTGTGCCGCCGTCATCGGCTGCGCACTGTCCGCCATCAAGCAAAAGAAAAGCGCCTAGCGTTCACCGCCGCTAAACACGTCGCCAAAGGCGCACCGTCGATCAATGTCGGCGATGCGCCTTTTCTATTCACTTGGAAACAACCCTTATCGTCCACACAACCTCATAGGCTTCGGTTTAGTCAAGATACTACGAGTCGAACGTAATGGTATCGCCCGCCGCGATGCCCGCAGCCTGAGGGCCCAAGATCATAAGGCCATGCGTTCCCTCAACCAAGCCTTCCTTGTCAGACTCAAGCTCGGAGCTGTCGATATCGCATTCCTTGGGATATTTGCCCGAAGTGACAACATAAACCGGGTAGAAGTACAACTTGGGATCGAGCAACGTATACTTCACCATGAGAACGGTTGCAGACATGGTCTGGTCGCCATGATGGATCTCGACCAAATCGCCCTTGTGGAACGCACCCAACCTGGCAAGCCCCTCAACCACAATGGCGCCCTTATAGCGCTTGATGTTGGGAAGGCCCGCCCTGAACGGCTTGAGCTTGGGGACATCCATCACTGAAAGAACCTCGAAACCGTTCTCGGCACCGCCGAAACGATCGACGAGCTCGGCTCGATAGGAATCAAGGTTTGCCAGCTCTTCTTTCACCTGCTCGCACGTAAGCTTCCTCAGCGGATCGTACTTCAAGTGATCGGTGTAGTGAGGAGTGCTTCCAAGGAACTCGTCGTCGCTGCTGCTATTGAAGATGAAATTCTTAATGGCAGTGGCAATAGGCCTACCACCATCCTCAATCGCGGTCTGGACGTACTTATCGCCCTTCTTCTCGTAGTAATAGTTCTCGCCCTCTTCGAAGTACACGGGGTACTTGATGCGCAGCTTGTCGGCGCATTCGGGGCAAATCCATCCGTCAACCAACTTCGCGCCGCACGTTTCGGTGATGGAACGAAACGCCGTGTTCGCCATAGCTGCACCGCAACCTGGGCAGATGAATTCCTTCGGGGCCTTTTCATTCACTTTCGCCATGGTAGGCTCCTTTCACATAGAGGCTGTTAGGCAGGCAGCATCATCGCTACCGAGATCACGAATGCCAGAACGATGCCAAGCACGACGGCGATTCCTGCCGGCGTTTTCAGGAACGACCGGTCTTCAGCGTCGGGGAACACGAAGCTCAGCAGCCCGAAACGTCGCTCGGCTTTGCTGCCGACAAGGCGCCTCTCGCCATTGGCGAGGCGCTCGTAAATAAACGGATGGTCGAACAATTGCTTGCGCACGCCAAGCGTCTGGAACAAAACGCAGTACAGCCC
>CAKTWD010000131.1 GCA_934630485.1 uncultured Eggerthellaceae bacterium
AGCCGGCGAAGGTGTAGCCCTCGCGGGTGGGGGCTGCGGGCTGGCGCATGAAGCCGTCAGCATCGGTCATGCCCTGCTGGAAGGTCTCGCCGGTGGCGAACTGACCGCCGTTGGCGACGTACATGACATCGATCTCGTTCTGCTCGGCGTTCTTAACCCACTGAGCATACATGGTGGCATGATCCATACCAGCAACAGACTTAGTAAAGTCAACCTTGTCGGCTTCCTTCTGCTCGTCAGTATACTGGGAGAGATCCTGATGCCAATACCAGCCGGCGAAGGTGTAGCCCTCACGGGTGGGGGCGGCTGGCTGGCGCATGAAGCCCTTGGAGTCGGTCATGCCCATCATGGTGTCGTTGCCGTCAGCGAACTGGCCGCCGTTGGCCACATAGAGAACGTTGATCTCGTTCTGCTCGGCGTTCTTAACCCACTGAGCGAACATCATCACATGTTCCTTGGTGACAGGCTGGGTGAAGTCTACCTTGTTGAGGTCCTTCTGCTCGTCGGTCAGCCCGTCAAGGCTGGAGACCCAGTACCAGCCGGCGAAGGTGTAGCCCTCGCGGGTGGGGGCTGCGGGCTGGCGCATGAAGCCCTCGGAGTCGGTCAAGCCCTGCTGAACTTCCTGACCATCAGCAAACTGGCCGCCGTTGGCGACATACGTGACAGGGATCTCTTTCTGCTCTTCGACTTTATTTGCTTCGTAATAGACATAGAGCGTGGTGATGCCCTCGAGAGAAGAGGTCATGTTCACCTCGACCTCGCTCGTTGCGACGCCAGAGACAACTTTCGTGGCGTGATAGCCGTCGAATGCCTGGACGCAATCGGCAACGCTGCTGTCGGGAGTGACTTCAACATTAGCGATTACGTTAGAACCGTCGCGGTCACCGCCCTGGAAGAAGCTCACAACCTCGACCTTGGTCTTTGCAGCCTCGTTCTTGGTCCACTGAGCGAACATGCTGCCGCCCTTTTCAACGGGCTTGGAGAAATCGACCTTGTCGGCTTCCTTCTGCTCGTCGGTGTAGTTCGAGTAGTCAGCATGCCAATACCAACCGGCGAAGGTGTAGCCCTCGCGGGTGGGTGCAGGAGGCTGAGGCATCGTGCCATCCGAAGCAGTAACGCCAACCATGTACTCGTTGCCGTCTACGAACTTGCCGCCGTTAGCGAAGAACGTGACGTTAGCCTCGTTCTGATCCTTCTGCTCGTTGGCCTTGTAGTAAACATTAAGCGTAGTGACGCCTTCGAGGGAGGAGGTCATATACACTTCGACTGCGCTGGTTGCGACGCCAGAGACGATCGTCTCGGCGGTATAACCCTCGACCTCGCCCTTGACGCAATCCGAAACATAGCTGCCTGCAGGAACCTCGACAACGGTGGTCTCGCTGAAGCCATCACGGTCGCCGCCAACAAAGTGGCTCACAACTTTAATGCTCTGGGTTGCGTTCTTCTCCCATGCAGCAAACCAGTTGCCAGCCTGAGGGGCAGTCGGCTTAAACTCGAAATCCATCTGCTTGTCTGCAGGAATCTGGCTCATATCAGACTGAGAGTACCAACCCGTGAAGCTATAGCCAGCACGAGTGGGCGTGGGGAAATCGACCCATTCGCCTTCGTTTGCCTCAATCGAGGTCATGATCTCACCATCAGCGAACTCGCCGCCATTAGCAATTAAGTTGTACATGACGCGAGCGCCCTGCTGTGCAGCAACGCCATCGTTGCCCTCGCCTGCATTGTCAGCGAAAGCTACTGCAGGCACGCTACCGAGAGCAAGCGTCAAGCTCAAGCCTGCTGCTATTGCTTTCTTCGAACGTGGATCCTTCATTTATTCTCCTTTTTACTCTGCATCAGCCTGCGCCCTGCGCATATGGCTTGTTTACCTATCTATTCATCTTTTATCAAACAGCCGCCCAACAAGATTTCGTTGCGCAACATCAGGCGCTGCATTTTTCTGCACAATAGGTAGGCACAGGGAATAACTTGTTTCGTGAGTTCAATGAAGTTTTTTGCTTCTATATACACGTTATTAAGTCGTAAATAGCATTATTGAATGAACGCGCCGTTTTCGGCGGCTAACAAATTTGCGCAGAGGGGCACGGATACGGATGCACACTCCAAGTTCTTATATGTATGCTGACCTTCGCAGCTTTGGCGGCATCTCAAACAAGGCGGCAGCAAGCGATCTGCTTACCGAGCAAACCCTGTATGGCAACGCTGTCCTTCGCGATCGAATCAACGAACGAACCTTTCTATCGCGTCAGATCGTGCACACAACCCCCGATCGGGTGCATCCCGAATTTTTCGCTGACTTTCACAAAAGCGCGCAGACAATCACCAGCAAGATCGTCTCGAATCTTGATAGGCCCACCGCTTACGACGAGATCATTCGACACTACGGGGAAGTGGCATCGCGGGGCATGGCGGCTCTTCTTGATAAGTATTCGCTTGACGGAAACCTCTACGCCAACGCCGTCCACAGGATCAACGTGTCACCTATGCCTGAAACCCACGACAAGGCGACGCTTCTGGTCATGATGTTCTTGGTAACCGGTTGCTTGGCTAACCCCGAAGTTGCCATTGAAATCACTCGCAGTTTCATGAAGAAGAAACTGCCGTTCACCTTCTCAACCCTTCGACCGACGCTGGTGGACCCAGTCACCCCAGCGAAGCAGTCGGACAAGCAAACCAGGCTCGGGCTGATCCGACTCTCGGGCGATACTGTTTGCTCGTCCATTTATCCGCTTTCCACTGGCAAGGAAGGAACTATCATCGGCCTTCTTGCTACGGGAAAGCAGAACATAAACGACGTCGATGTCGACGTCTCGCGAAAGCATCTTCGCATTTTCAGGGATGGAGACTCCTGGTACGCGCAAGGGCTTGGGTCTACAAACGGAACCACGCTGATTTCAGGCGCCGACAAGTCGATCCGCGTCGTCGAGCCACCGAAATCCGCCAACGAGAAACTCCCGCCTGTCGAAATCAACAATGGCGATACGCTCCGCCTTGGCAAAACGACGCAGTTCCTTGTATTGAAAATCACCAATTAGCATGCTTGTTACCTTATGCGGATTCTACTGGCTTCAATACCTTGTTGCGCAACATTGCGAACTCACCGAATAGGAGTATTGCGCAATCAGGCAATCTTCAATGAAAGGCTAGTTTTGGAGCATGTCGGTCAATGCGTTGAAAGTACCCCCCCCCCGTCCGTCTAGCCAACGGAC
>CAKTWD010000132.1 GCA_934630485.1 uncultured Eggerthellaceae bacterium
GAAGGCCGCCCGACGGTGCTCGTCGCCCCGTCCTGGCAGGAGGACAACCTGCTCGACCTCTGCGTCGACGACCTCCTCGGGCAGCTCCTCGGGCGCGGTTGGCGCGTGGTCGTCCGCCCGCATCCGGAGTACACCAAGCGCTATCGTCCCCGATGGGAGTCGCTCCAGGCCCGTTACGCGCATATCCCCGAGTCCGAGCTCTATTTCGAGCGCGACTTCTCGTCCAACGAGACCGTCTTCACCTCCGACGTCCTGATCACCGACTGGTCGAGCGTCTTCTGCGAGTTCTCGTTCTCGACGCTGCGCCCGAGCGTGTTCGTCGACACGCCCATGAAGGTCGGCAACCCCGATTGGGAGGAGCTCGGCATCGAGCCGACCGACATCTCCCTGCGCAACCGGGTGGGCCGCTCTTTCGACCCCGGCGACCTGTCGGGCCTCGGCGACGCCGTCGCCGAGATGATCGAGCACCCCGACGCATGGTCCGCGCGCATCGCCGAGGTGCGCTCCAGCACGATCTACAACATCGGGCATTCCGCCGAGATCGCCGGCGAGTATTTGCTTCAAGCTATGCTCGATAAACAGACCGCGCACGATCGAAAGGGCGGGCTGATAGAAGATAAGGCGCAGGGCGATCCTATCGGCGACACCGCTTGCGGTTGGGAATAGAAAGGAAAGGGCAGTCGATGAAGCGTATGGCGATTTTAGCTTACGACGTTGTTGGGTTGCTCCTCGTTTCGGCAGCGCTTTCTTTCGCATTCGTGAAGCCTGCGTATGCGTATGTTGACCCTTCGGTTATGACGTATGCCATCCAGGCTTTCGCCGGTGTCGCGGTTGCGCTTTCTACCCTGCTCGGCGTGGTTTTCCGCAGGACCAGAAAGAAGTTGTTTCGCGTTTTGGGCATCGATGAGAATGCCCGCAAAGACGTCGATCCGCGCCTCCATCGAGTGGACGCGTCGGGTGATATCGTGCGCACCGGGGTTGATGATGTCATCGATCGCAATGCCGCAGTCTCTAATGCGTCGGCTCGTGACCAATTCGATTATTCGCTCAAGACCCGTATCGGCCTCGCCGCAATCGTATCGGGCTTCTTGTCTTTCACGTTGTGTTTCGCGGCTCCCGTCGAGATCGTATCGGCAAGTGCGGGAAGCCTCGTGGCACGTCTTGTAGACGTGCTTCCCGTCATCGTTGGCATGTTTTTGCTCGTTTGGATTTTACTTGCCGTTGTTGCGTGCTTGTTCAAAAAACGTGCGTTTGCGGGTGTCGTTGCTGTCGTGTTCTCGGTGGCGCTTTCGTGTTACACCCAGGCGCTATTCATGAACGTCGGTTTGCCTCAGGCCAATGGCGGCGTTGTCAATTGGGATGACTACACCACCATTACGGTTCTTTCGGCTGCTGCGTGGATCGCTTTGATTACGGTTTCTGTCGTTGCAGTGATTCGCTACCCGCGAAAGGCGCAAATGGGTTTTTGTCTTGTTGCTCTCGCTCTTGTTGTCGTGCAGGGAGCCGGCGTGGCAAGCCTTTTCGTTGGCGAGTCGGGTGCTTCGAATGTCGCTGGCAGAACCATGATGGTTTCCGAGAAGGGCCTGCTCGATGTTTCCGCGAAAACCAACGTCGTCGAGTTCGTTCTCGACAACTATGACACCGCTCTGCTGGAGCAGGCTGTTTCCGAAGAGCCTGAGATGTTCGACGGCTTCGAGGGCTTCACGTGGTTCAAGGACTCTGCGGGGTCGATGATCCCCACGCGCTACGGTAACGTGTTCCTTTTGACGGGCGTGCTGCCGCGCGAGGACGAGCCATTCTCCGCGTTTCTTGCTAACCGTTACGCTCGAAGCCCCTACTTGGGCGACATCAGGAAAGCGGGTTATGACGTCGGAGTCTATAGCGATACGCTTGGTGAGCAGTATTTAAGTGCGGATGAAGCTATTCAGCATCTATATAGGTACACGAGCAATATCGCTCCGCTCGATCGTGATGCGATGGATGTTCCGGCAACCGCGGTGTCTCTTTTGCGGTGCGCACTGTACCGAGACCTTCCCTGGTTAGCGAAGCCTCTGGTTTGGTTTTATACCGATGAAGTTAACAGGAGCATGTTCGGGTCAGGTAGGGCCGCATCGGATAAAACGCCGTACTTAATGGACGATGGCTCTCTGCTTTCGCGGTTGCGCACGGAAGGTCTGTCGACTAATGACCAAGATGCTTCGTACCGATACATTCACGTTATAGGCGCGCATGATCCATTCTCGCTCGATCGCAATGGGGAAGAAGTAGGTGTTGGCAATTCGAATCCGCTCGATCAGGCGATCGGATCAATGAAGATCGTTGAGACCTATATTAATGAGCTGAAGCAACTTGGCGTGTATGATCAAACGACCGTGATCGTGACGACGGACCATGGTTCTTGGTGGTGCCAGGAAGGCGAGATTGACCAGCCGAAGTCGCCCATTGTCCTGTTCAAGCCCGCTGCGAGCGTTGCGGGCGGTAGGGATAATCCTCTCGCTGTTTCTGAATCGCCGGTTTCAGCTGGAGATATCTTGGCTACGGTAGAGGAAGTAATCGGAGCGCCGAACTCCGCTTCTTTCGGCGAGTCCTTGGTCGACAAGGTGGAAGATGGGAGCCGCTATCGCAAGGGTGAGCAAACCCGGTATTTTTATATGACGACAAGTGATGGCGTCCATGACCAGAAGATCCAAAAGTATGCGATTAACGGCGATGCGCGCGATCTATGCAGTTGGTCGCGAACTAACGTAGAGTGGGATGCTCAAAGCTAAAGTCGCTTAAACAGTGAACCTTGTCTGAACGGCGGCTGCCTCCGAACCGGCAGTCGCCGTCTTTTATTGTAGGAGCATTGCGTGCTTTCGTTTGGATGGGGCACGCGATTGAGGCGACCTGCGCTATGGATATGCAGCTTTTGGTTTCCTTGTCTGCGAGCTAACGGAAATGCGTTTCCGCTGATCCTTTCCACTATTTGTATCGCGCATCTTTGCGTTTGCCCGTCTCGAATGGTGGCGTCCCGTGCGGCTTCGTCCCTTCCCATTGCCCCCGGGTCGCCCCGGGGGCTTTTTTCTTTTGCGGGGGGGGGTAGGCGCCCAGGCCCGCCCCTGCGCCCCCCCTGGTTGTGGAGGCCCTGTGGAG
>CAKTWD010000133.1 GCA_934630485.1 uncultured Eggerthellaceae bacterium
CCGGCATCGGCCACAACCTGCAGGAGCACTCCATGGTGCTCATCCGCGGCGGTCGTGTTAAGGACCTCCCCGGTGTCCGCTACAAGGTCATCCGTGAGGCTCTCGACTGCGCTGCAGTCAACAACCGCATGCAGGCTCGCAGCCGCTACGGCGCTAAGCGTCCTAAATAAGTAATCAATAAGTCGCGCGGGCAAAGGCCTAATGGGGACAAAGGGTCCCTCGAAGCGCGCAGGAACATGAAGGAGTAATACATGCCGCGTCGTGCAGCAGCAATCCGCCGCGAAGTGCAGCCGGATGCAAAGTACAACAATCGTTTGGTCACCCAGCTGATCAACAAGGTCCTCCTCGACGGCAAGAAGTCCGTCGCCGAGGGCATCGTCTATGGCGCTTTCGACCTGGTCGAGGCTAAGACCGGCGAGGATCCCCTGTCCGTCTTCAAGAAGGCCATGGACAACGTTCGTCCCACGCTTGAGGTTAAGCCGAAGCGTGTCGGTGGCGCAACCTACCAGGTGCCGATGGAGGTCAACTCCCGTCGTGCAACCACGCTGGCTATCCGTTGGATCGTCGACTTCTCTCGCAAGCGTCGTGAGCACACCATGAAAGAGCGCCTTGCCGCCGAGATCATGGACGCCGCTGAGGGTCAGGGCGCTTCCGTTAAGCGTCGCGAGGACCTCTACAAGATGGCCGAGTCCAACCGTGCGTTCTCGCACTACCGTTTCTAGGAAAGGTTAAGCATAATGGCTGCTAAAACCTCCCTTGAGCATACGCGTAACTTCGGTATCATGGCCCACATCGATGCGGGCAAGACCACCACTACCGAGCGTATCCTCTACTACACGGGCAAGACTCATAAGATCGGTGAGGTCCATGACGGCGCTGCCACCATGGACTGGATGGCTCAGGAGCAGGAGCGCGGCGTAACCATCACCGCAGCTGCTACTACGTGCTTCTGGAAGAAGGACGGTGCTGACTACCGTTTCCAGATCATCGACACCCCGGGTCACGTCGACTTCACCGCCGAGGTTGAGCGCTCCCTGCGCGTTCTCGACGGCACTGTTGCGGTTTTCGACGCTGTTGCCGGTGTTCAGCCGCAGTCCGAGACCGTTTGGCGTCAGGCCGAGCGTTACGGCGTTCCGCGTATCGCTTTCATCAACAAGTACGACCGCGTTGGCGCTGATTTCATTCATGCTATCCAGACTATGCGCGACCGTCTTGGCGCGAACGCAGTTGCTGCTCAGCTCCCCATGGGCGCCGAGGACAACTTCTGGGGCGTTATCGACCTGGTTACCATGACCGCATGGGACTTCAAGGCCGATGACAAGGGCATGACTTATCCCGAGCCCATGGATGCCATCCCGGCCGAGTTCGCCGACGATGCTGCCATGTATCGTCAGGAGCTCGTCGACGCCGCAGCTGACTGCGATGACGATCTGATGGAGAAGGTCCTCATGGACGAAGAGATCTCCGTCGAAGAGCTCAAGGCTGCTCTGCGCAAGGGCGTTATCGCTTGCAAGATCAACCCGGTCTTTGTTGGCTCTGCCTACAAGAACAAGGGCGTTCAGGAACTGCTCGACGCCGTTGTCGACTACCTGCCTGCTCCGACCGACGTTCCCGCCATCAAGGGCACCAACCCCGATAACGGCGAAGAGGACGAGCGTCCGAGCGATCCCAAGGCTCCGTTTAGCGCGCTAGCCTTCAAGATCATGACCGACCCCTTTGTCGGCAAGCTCACCTACCTGCGTATTTACTCTGGTAGCCTTGAGGCTGGCTCCTACGTGACCAACGCCACGAAGGATAAGAAAGAGCGCATCGGCCGTCTTCTGCAGATGCACTCCAATCAGCGTATCGACATCGATTCTTGCTCCGCTGGCGACATCGTTGCCGTTGTCGGCCTGAAGAACACCACTACGGGCGACACTCTGTGCGATGAGGACGCTCCGATCATCCTCGAGTCCATGCAGTTCGCTGACCCGGTTATCGACATTGCCGTCGAGCCCAAGACCAAGGCCGAGCAGGATAAGATGGGCCTTGCCCTTCAGAAGCTCGCCGAGGAGGACCCGACCTTCCGCGTTTCCACCAACCAGGAAACCGGCCAGACCATCATCGCCGGCATGGGCGAGCTCCATCTGGAGATCATCGTCGACCGTCTGCTGCGCGAGTTCAAGGTCGAGGCTAACGTCGGTAAGCCTCAGGTTGCTTATCGTGAGACGGCTACCCAGCCCGCTCTCAACGTTCAGGGCAAGTTCGTCCGCCAGTCCGGCGGTCGTGGCCAGTACGGTGACGTCGTCATCAACCTGTACCCGCAGGAGCAGGGCAAGGGCTATGAGTTCGAGAACAAGATCGTCGGCGGCGTCGTGCCGAAGGAGTACATCCCCTCGGTAGACAAGGGCATCCAGGAGGCTCTCTCCACCGGTGTTCTGGCCGGCTATCCCGTCGAGGACATCCGCGTCGAGCTCATCGACGGTTCTTACCACGAAGTCGACTCCTCTGAGGCGGCATTCAAGGTTGCCGGTTCCATGGCATTCAAGGCCGCTATGAAGAAGGCCGCTCCGGTCATTCTCGAGCCTGTCATGGCCGTTGAGATTGAGACTCCCGAAGAGTACCTCGGCTTCGTCATGGGCGACATCCCCAGCCGTCGTGGCATGATCCAGGGTCAGGAGCAGCGCAGCAACACCGTTGCCGTCACTGCTAAGGTTCCTCTGGGCGAGATGTTCGGTTACGCAACCGAGCTGCGCAGCGGTACTCAGGGTCGCGCTACTTACACCATGCAGTTCGACTCTTATCAGCCGGTTCCCAAGAGCGTGGCAGAAGACATTATCAGCAAGGCCGGCGGCAACGCTTCTTAAGCGGATGCACGTAGCTTAATTTGGAAGGAAAACAAGTGGCTAATCAGAAGATTCGCATCCGCTTGAAGGGTTACGACCATGAGATCGTGGATCAGTCCACCAAGCTCATCGTCGACACCGCTCAGAAGACGGGTGCCAAAGTAAGTGGTCCCATTCCGCTGCCGACGGAGCGCAACCTGTTCACCGTCGTTCGCGGCCCGCACGTCGACAAGGACTCGCGCGAGCAGTTC
>CAKTWD010000134.1 GCA_934630485.1 uncultured Eggerthellaceae bacterium
GCGCAAGGCTGTTCAGTCCGCTCGCAAGAGCGGTGCCAAGGGCATCCGCATCCAGTGCTCCGGTCGTCTCGGTGGCGCTGAGATGAGCCGCCGCGAGTGGTACGGCGAGGGTCGTATCCCGCGTCACACTCTGCGCGCCAAGATCGACTACGGTTTCTCTACCGCAGCTACCACGATGGGTTCCATCGGCATTCAGGTTTGGATTTATCACGGCGACGTTATGCCCGGCCAGAAGGCTCCGCAGCCTGCACTGGAGGGTTCGTCTCGCCCGAGTCGTCCGCGTCGCGGCAATGGCCGTCCGCGCAACGACCGTAACGAGAGGGGTGCTAAGTAAATGCTCGTACCTAAGCGTGTAAAGCACCGCAAGGTGCAGCGCGGTTCCATGAAGGGCAAGGCCAAGGGTGGAACCCGTCTGAACCACGGCGAGTTCGGTATCCAGGCTCTCGAGGCTGCTTGGATCACCAACCGTCAGATCGAGGCTGCTCGTGTTGCCATGACTCGTGAGATGAAGCGTGGCGGCAAGGTCTGGATCACCATCTTCCCGGATAAGCCTATCACCCAGAAGCCTGCAGAAACCCGCATGGGTTCCGGCAAGGGTAATCCCGAGGGCTGGGTTGCCGTTGTCAAGCCTGGCCGCATCATGTTCGAGGTCGGCGGCGTTGAAGAGGCTGTCGCCAAAGAGGCACTCCGTCTTGCAATCAACAAGCTTCCTATCAAGTGCAAGATCGTGACTCGTGAAACGGAAGGTCAGGAATAAATGAAACCAGCAGAGATTCGCGAGCTTTCCGCCGAAGATTTGCAGGCTAAGCTCAAAGAAGCGCGCGCGGAGCTTTTCAATCTGCGCTTCCAGATGGCTACCAGCCAGCTTGACAACACCGCTCGCGTCGGCCAGGTCAAGAAGGACATCGCCCGCATTCAGACCGAGATGCGTGCTCGTGAGCTGAAAGCTCTGAACTAGGGCACGTCGAGGAAGGTAGATTAGCAATATGACTGATGAACGCAACAACCGAAAGGTCCGTCAGGGCGTTGTCGTGAGCGATGCCAATGACAAGACCATCGTTGTGCAGATCTCTGAGCGCAAGCCGCATCCTATTTACGGCAAGATGATGACCAGCACTAAGAAGCTGCATGCTCATGACGAGAACAACGAGGCTCATGTTGGCGATACCGTTTCCGTCATGGAGACGCGTCCGCTGTCGAAGATGAAGCGTTGGCGCCTCGTCGAGATCGTTGAGAAGGCCAAATAGTCTGCGGTTAACACCGTATGCTCTATAGGAAAGTTAGGTAGAAGCAATGATTCAGGTGCAAACCATGCTCCAGGTGGCCGATAACTCCGGCGCTCGCAAGGTGCAGTGCATCAAGGTCCTCGGCGGCACCGGCCGTCGCTATGCGGGCCTCGGTGACGTCATCATCTGCAGCGTTAAGGAAGCTATCCCCAACGCCGCCGTCAAAAAGGGCGATGTTGTGCGCTGCGTCGTCGTTCGCACGAAGAAGGAAGTTCGTCGCAACGATGGCAGCTACATCAAGTTCGACCAGAACGCCGCTGTTCTCATCAACGAGGATGGAACGCCTCGCGGCACGCGTATCTTCGGGCCTGTTGCCCGCGAGCTGCGCGAAAAGAAGTACATGAAGATCGTGTCTTTGGCACCGGAAACTCTGTAGGGGAGGTGTTCGCAGAATGAGCGGTATGAACATCAAGAAAGACGACATCGTTAAGGTCATCGCCGGCAAGGATAAGGGCAAAGAGGGCAAGGTCCTCTCCGCGCTCCCTGCTCGCAACCGTGTCGTGGTCGAGAAGGTCAACATCCACAAGAAGGCTCTTCGTCCGACCCAGCAGAACCCCCAGGGCGGCATCTCGTCGATCGAGGCTCCGCTTCACGTGTCCAATGTGATGCTGGTTTGCCCCAGCTGCAAGCAGCCCACTCGCGTTGCTCATCGCATCGACGAGAACGGCAAGCATCGCGTCTGCAAGAAGTGCGGCAAGGACATCGATTAATTGTTGTGGGCTTAAAGCGAAGTGCCTTTTCACGGTCGCTTTAGGCCCCTATACTATGACCCCGGTGCTTTTAGGGGACGCAGGGTCGGCAATCCTGCGTTTAATTCATCGAAAGGATTTGAACACATGGCTCCTCGTTTGAAGGAAATGTACAAGAACGAGATCATCTCCAAGCTTGAGAAGGATCTTGACATCAAGAACGTCAACCTCGTTCCTAAGCTCGAGAAGATCGTCGTCAACATGGGTGTCGGCGCTGCTGCATCTGATTCCAAGCAGCTCGATGCCGCCATCGAGGATATGCGTATCATCACCGGTCAGCAGCCTTGCGTCACTCGCGCTAAGAAGTCCATCGCTGGCTTCCATGTCCGTGAGGGCCAGGCTATCGGCTGCAAGGTCACCCTCCGCGGCGACCGTATGTATGAGTTCATGGATCGTCTGCTGGCAACCGCCCTTCCGCGCGTTCGCGACTTCCGCGGCATTTCGCGCACCAGCTTCGACGGCCGTGGCAATTACTCCCTCGGCATCACCGAGCAGCTGATCTTCCCCGAGATCGATTACGATAAGATCGATCGTACCCGTGGCATGGACATCACGTTCGTCACCACCGCTGATAACGATGAGGCTGCGTTCGCACTTCTGGACGCATTTGGCTTCCCGTTCAAGGAGAACTAAACGCGAAAGCGTTTTGTTTGTAAGAGGTCCGGCAGGTGCCGCATGAACCTGCCGGGCAGAAGGAAAGAAGGAATGCATGGCTAAGAAATCGATGATCGCCAAGGCTAATCGCGAGCCGAAGTTCTCGACGCGTCAGCATAATCGCTGCGTGCGTTGCGGACGTCCCCGTGCTTACTACCGCAAGTTCGGGCTGTGCCGTGTCTGCTTGCGTGAGCTTGCCAACAAAGGCGAACTTCCCGGCGTGACGAAGTCCTCTTGGTAAAAGACAGACTTTAGAACGTTTCAGGGTGTGCCCTCGTTCAGGCGTTGAAGCTAAGGGCTTTCGCGAACCGAACGATGTGGTTCATCAAGGACCAAAGGAGAAATCAAATGACATTGACCGACCCCATTGCAGATATGCTTACG
>CAKTWD010000135.1 GCA_934630485.1 uncultured Eggerthellaceae bacterium
CCGGTGAAGTCAACATCGGTCATGCACTTGTCGTACTCGGCGTACAGGCCCTCGGCAATCTCGCGCAGCGGGTTCTGAACGGCAGACTCAGGAGCCTGGGGCACCTTGAAGTCGTAGTACTTCTTCACCATGTTGCACACGCGGCTGACCAGGTTGCCCCAGGTGTTGGCAAGGTCGGCGTTGTAGACCTGCGTCATGCGCTCGATGGAGATGTTGCCGTCATGACCGAACTGCACGTCGCTCATGAAGTAGTAGCGGTAAGCGTCAACGCCGTATACCTTGACCAGGTCGGCGGGCATGATGCCGTTGCCCTTGGACTTCGACATCTTCTCGCCCTTGGTCATAAGGAAGCCGTGACCGAACACGGTGTTGGCAACGGGAAGGCCCGCGGCCATCAGCATTGCCGGCCAAATGACGCAGTGGAAGCGCGTGATGTCCTTGCCCACAAAGTGGTACTGAACAGGCCAACGACGATCGAACTCGTCGCCGCGCTCGGGATCGGCGTAGCCAAGACCGGTGAAGTACGCCAGCAGCGCGTCGGCCCAAACGTAGGCAACGTGGCCCTCGTCGAAGGTGAAGGGGACGCCCCAATCGAAGGTGGAACGGCTGATGGACAGGTCCTGCAGGCCGCCCTCGACGAACGAGACGATCTCGTTCTTGCGGGTTTCGGGACGAACGAAATCAGGATGCTCGGCGTAGTACTTCAGCAGCGGCTCCTGGAATTCGGACAGCTTGAAGAACCAGTTCTCCTCGCCCGAAGACATGCGGCGCACGGGACGCTTGCAGTCGGGGCACACGAACTCGCCGTCCTCGTTCTTCAGCAGGTCGGATTCAGCGTAATAGGTTTCCTCGTGAACGCAGTACCAACCCTCGTAAGCGCTTTTGTACAGATAGCCGGCGTCGTAAAGCTTCTGCCAGAACTGCTGCACGGTGCGCGTCTGACGGGAGTCGGTAGTGCGCACGAAGTCGGTGTAGGTGATGTTGAGAAGGTCCCATGCATCGCGGAATGCGGGCTCCATCGAATCGCACCACTCCTGCGGGGTCATGCCGTGAGCCTCGGCGGTTTCGGCGACCTTCTGGCCGTGCTCGTCCATTCCGGTGACCAGGGCGACGTCGTAGCCGTTCATGCGCTGATAGCGCGCGACGGTATCGGCGGCCACCGTGGTGTAGGCGGTTCCCAGATGCGGGGCCGCGTTCACGTAGTAGATGGGCGTGGTGATCGAGTACATTCCCTTAGACATGCGATTCGCTCCTTCTTTCGCCGCGACGCTTGCGAATGATGCAAGGGCGGCACGTATATACGCAGGCGCCGAGGTTTGATCGGTCGCCATGCACGAAAACAGGCGCCGTGCACGAATGCACAGCACCCGTCATTTTATCACCTGATGGAGCGGTTACCCACGCCAACCAAGAGCGAGCATGCTAAATGCTGTTCATCTGCGCAAGGCAGGTGCTGTACCAATGGTCGGCGTTAGGCGGGCAGTACTTCTGGGCGGCGGCGTACGTAAGCGTGTAGCCGTAGCCGCGGGCCAGGCCCGCAACGTGCGCGTTGATGGCCTCTTCCCACGAGTCCCAGCTAACCGAACCCCAGCCCCAGGCGTTGTGCGAGGCGAAACAGTACGCGCCCTTGGTGCTTTCAACGCACGAGATGGCGGGCGACCAGCGCGGGTCGACGCCGTAAGTCCAGGCAGCGCGCGCAAACGTCTCGCCATAGCCCGAAAGGGGCGAACCCGCGAGGTAGTTGTTGATGCGCGCAGCCCACTGGGAGACGAAGGCATCCTCGTCGGAAGACCAATCGGCGGTGTCGGTCGAAGCCGCAGGAGGCTCGGCGGCGCTGCCCGAAGAAGAACCCGCATCCGATTCGGAGTCGGAAGGAGCAGACGAATCGGCGGACTCGGCCTTAGCAGCCTGCGCAGCTTTGGCGGCCTGGGCTTCCTCGGCCTGGCGCGTGGCTTCCTCGACGGCGCGACGCTGCGCCTCGATGCGGGCGTTTTGCGCCTGCTGGAGGGCTGCCTGCGCGGCTTCCGCCTGATCAGCAGCTTCCTGCTTGCTGGCGTTCAGCTGATCTTGAGCCTGCAGAAGCTGATCTTGCATGCTGGAAAGCGACTCGATCTGCTCGAGGTTCGAGCGCGTGACAGCGTTGAAATAGTCGACACGCGTGATGAAATCGCTCAGGCTTTCGGAGGACAGGATAAGGTCCAGAATGGAAGCCGTGTCCTGCTGCGCCTTGTACAAGTCAACGCACGCGGAGCTTGCGCGCTCCTTCTGCAGAGGTATTTTCTCTTCAAGCTCGGCAATGGCCTGAGCGTTCTCGTCGATCTGCTTCTGCAGCTCGTCAACGTGGGCCATGGCGTCGTTGTACGCGGTCGCGCTGTTCTCGATTTGCTGCTGGAACTCGTCGGGCTGAGGGTCAGTGTCGATGTCCTCGGCCAAAGCCGCGGGGAGCGACCACGCGCCTGCCAGCACAAGCAACATCGAAAGAAACGCCGCGACAAGTGCGCGCGAGCGGCCTTGTATGCCCAGCTTCGTTTGTTTGGTAATCGGCATATCAATCCTTGTCGTTGGATACTCCGATTATAAAAGAGGGGGCTTCCACACAGGCTGTTCCCACCAAATGGGCACACGGCAGCGAATGGGGGGGGGCGCTAAGGCGCGCAGGCGGCTCGCATGTTTCTCGCACGAGGGCACCGCCTACTCGTGATGCGCCCTCTACACGGCAATTCTTTCTTCCATTTTGCAATTTATATTTGACATTATAATAACGATGCAATATATTTCTGTCACGTTGCAACAGATATCCGTCTATTCACGAAAGGAATCTCATGCCTGGAGAAAAGAATCTTCGCATGAAGGCGGCACGCGCTGCGGCTGGCCTTTCGCAAACCGACCTTGCCGAAGCCGTAGGCGTCACGCGACAAACTATCGGGCTTATCGAAGCAGGCGGTTACAATCCCACGCTCAACTTGTGCGTGGCAATTTGCAAAACCCTGCACGTCACCTTGAACGACCTGTTCTGGGATGGCGAAAACAAGGCGAGCCTCCT
>CAKTWD010000136.1 GCA_934630485.1 uncultured Eggerthellaceae bacterium
CCGAGGGCGTCATGCGCCAGCCCGCAGCCCCCACCCGCGAGGGCTACACCTTCGACGGCTGGTACTGGCATGCGGACCTGTCAGGCTATACCGACGAGGCTAAGAAAGCCGACAAGGTCGATTTCTCTAAGCCTCTTGATCGCGATGCCGTCATGTATGCTCAGTGGGTTAAGAACGCCGAGCAGAACGAGATCGATGTCATGTACGTCGCCAACGGCGGCCAGTTCTTCACTGGTGAGGACGTCCAGCAGGGCGTCACCGACTCCGAGGGCGTCATGCGCCAGCCCGCAGCCCCCACCCGCGAGGGCTACACCTTCGACGGCTGGTACTGGCATGCGGACTACACCAACTACACCGAAGAGCAGAAGGCTCTGGACAAGGTTGACTTCACCGCTCCGATCGACCGCGACGCCGTGATGTACGCGCAGTGGAGCAAGGTTGTGATCCCGGCCGAGAAGAAAATCACCGTTAAGTTCGTTGACAACTTCAATAAGACTGAGTCTACCGTTGAGATCAACGAGGGCGAGGCTGTTGCTCAGCCCAAGGATCCTTCTTACAAGGGCTGGAGCTTTGAGGGTTGGTCCTCTACTTTGACCGATGAGCAGGGTAACGCTAAGTTCACCCCTGTTGATTTCAGCAAGGTCGTTGCTGATGAGGATGAGGACGGCGTTGTGACCTACTACGCCTTCTACACCGAGGACAAGGCAGAGGCGCCTGCTGAGACCGAGAAGAAGGACGAGCCCAAGCAGGAGGCCACCGAGGAGGACGCTTCTGCAGCTGAGGAGCCTGCAGCCGAGGCTGAGGCCGCTGCAATCCCTCAGACTGGTGACGCAACCAACACCGCCGCTGTCGCTGGTGTTGCTGGCATCGCAGGCCTTCTGGCTGCCGCTGCTGCGCTGATCCGCCGTCGCTTCAACAACTAATCGCTGCCTGTTAAAGACAGAGATTCTTTCAAAGAATGGACTGGGATTCCCCGGTCCATTCTTTTATGCTCAAAGGCCTCCAAGGCAAATAGAAAGCGGGTCGAGGCTTATGCCCTGACCCGCTGTTGCGTTCTGGCGGAGGAAGTAGGATTCGAACCCACGGAACCTTGCGGCTCAACAGTTTTCAAGACTGCCGCCTTCAACCACTCGGCCATTCCTCCATGTATACGGTTGGGCGCGTCTGTATCGAAGACGTTGCCCAAACTTAGCCAAAGGATACCATATAATGGCAGCATGACCGATGAAGACTACATGAGGATGGCGCTCGATCAAGCGCGTGAAGCTGCCGAAATGGGCGAAGTTCCCATTGGCGCTGTGGTTGTGTACGACCCGATCGACCCTGCAACCAGGCGGCATGTTCTTGATCAGCCCAAAGTTATCGCCCAAGCCTGCAACCGTCGCGAAACCGACAAGGATCCATCGGGCCATGCCGAGTTCATCGCCATGCTGAAAGCCTCCAAAGAGCTGGACGCTTGGCGCCTTACCGGTTGCACGGTATATGTCACGCTCGAGCCCTGCATTATGTGCTCGGGTCTTATGCATCAGGCACGCATCGATCGGTGCGTGTACGGTGCCCCCGATCCTAAGGCAGGCGCACTGGGTTCGCTGTACTCTATCAACAACGATAAGCGCCTGAATCACAATTTCGAAGTGGTTGCGGGCGTTCTGCAAGAAGAGTGCGCAAACGAGCTGCGCTCCTTCTTCAAGAAGAAAAGGAAACGTAATGGATAACGAAGTCACGTTGTCTAACGCAACGACGGTGAACGAAATCGATATGACCGCTACGGCAATCGCCACGCAGAAGCTTGACTCGGTCGATCGTCCTGGCTGGCTGAAGGTGGTTGCACCAGCCAAGGTCAACCTTGTTCTGGGCATTGGCGTCCGCCGCGAAGACGGCTACCACGAAGCTACCAGCGTCATGCATGCGCTCAACCTTCATGACGTGGTTTACCTGCGTCGCGAGCCACTCGCTCCCGGCTCGGGCTTGCGAGTTGTATCTACGCTTGAGGGCCGTGCCGGTCTTCAGGTTCCTGAAATCGACTCCGAGCAGAATCTTGCCACGAAGGCGGTTCGCGCGTTGGCTCAGCATGTTGGCTACGCCGCCGATGAGCAGCTGACCGTTCGGATTGTGAAGAATATCCCGTTCCAGGCTGGCCTTGGCGGCGGTTCGTCCGACGCTGCGGCGGCAATCGTGGGCGCTGCCACCATGTGGGGCCTTGATCCTTACGGCATCGACGTGGAAATGGTGGCCCAAGGGCTTGGCGCCGACGTCGCCTTCTTTCTGCGCGGCGGCTGTGGCTTCTACGACGGCGTTGGCGAGCGTTTCGTTCACTCCATCGCCCCCGCAAAGGGCAGCATCGTCTTGGTTAAGCCGCAGGGTGGTGTATCCACGTCGCAGGCGTATGGCACGTTCGACGAGATCTGCCAGCCGGTTGACGGCGGCGTGATCGACGCCGCTTCGGCTGCCAGTGCTGCGGGCGACCTTGTGATGTTCAACAATCTTGCCACTGCTGCCGAGGCTCTTATGCCCGAGCTTGCCGAGATCCATTTGTGGCTGGCCGATCAAGATGGTATCGCCGATGCGAACGACGTTCTTCTTTGCGGAAGCGGCTCGTGCACGTTCGCGCTGTGCGATTCGCTTGCTCATGCGGCGCGCATCGTTGCCGAGGCCCAGAAACGCGGTTGGTGGTCGCGATCCACGTCGCTTGGTTCCATTCGCGCGGCCGTGATTTCCTAAAGCCAAATCGGAGGTTTGGTCATGGCTGTTCTTGCCCGTCTTTCCAGAACGATCCCCCTGTTGGTGGTGTTGGCTGTTCTTGCCGGCATCGTTTACCTGGTCGTGACGTACCGCTCGTCGCCGAATCGAGCGAAAGAAGTGCTGATCAAGCTGTTCACGTGGTTGATGGGCATTCAGTCGGTGCTGTTCGGCTTGCTTACCGTGTACGCACTTGCCGAATCCAACATCGGCGTGGCCGAGTTATGGGGCACCTTCATGGCCACGGCGATCATCGGCTTGCTTATCACCCTGGTGTGCAA
>CAKTWD010000137.1 GCA_934630485.1 uncultured Eggerthellaceae bacterium
GGCTGCGGGAGGATAGGGAGCCTCGCTCGCGCAGGGCGCTTTCTCGCGCCATAGGGCCGCCTTCGGGCGGCCCTTCCTTTAGCCCCCGGCCCAACCCGGGGGCTTTTGCTTTTGCGGGCAAACCCCCATACCGGGCACGTTGTTTGTAAAGCAACTGTAAGACCAGGTCATAGGCTCGTCAGTGTCTTGCGATCAGACGTATTGTTTTAAGGGCTGCTTGTACTATTCCTTTTCGAAGATGCATTGATTTTCGTTCAGGCATCAACGTAATCTCGAAAGGGGAAATTTATCATGCAGGTCGAAAATATGAGCCGTCGTAATTTCATTGGTGCAGCCGCTGCATCCATGATGGGTATCGCCGCTGTGAGCCTCGCGGGCTGCGGCAACAACGGTGGCGGCTCTGCTGCTGCGGGTAACGCTTCTGCTTCCGCCGGCTCTTTCAAAGCACTTTCCGGCACTATTACCGCTGTTGGCTCAACTGCTTTGCAGCCGTTATGTGAGGCTGCTGCCGAGCAGTTCATGGAGAAGAATTCTGGTGTCCAGATCACCGTCCAGGGCGGCGGATCCGGTCAGGGCATCACGCAGATCACTCAGGGAGCTGTTCAGATCGGTAACTCCGATGTCTTTGCTGAAACAAAGGTCAAGGATGCTGCTGACCTCAAGATGATCACCGACAACAAAGTTTGCATTGTCGGTATGGGCCCGATCGTCAATAAGGACGTTACTGTTGACGATCTGACCATCGAGCAATTGAAGCAGATCTTCACCGGCGAGGTTACTAACTGGAGCCAAGTCGGCGGTGCAAACGCAGAGATCACCGTCATCAACCGCGCTTCTGGCTCCGGTACTCGCGCAACTTTCGAAGCTGCCGTTCTTGACGATACGAAGGTTCCTGATTCGTTCAAGCCGCAAGAGCAGGATTCTTCGGGTACCGCCGCGAAGATGGTTGCAAGCACCCCTGGTGCAATTTCTTACGTTGCATTCTCGTATTACGACGACACCTTCAAAGCTTTGAAGGTCGGCGGCGTTGCTCCCGAAACCAAGAACGTTGAGGACAACTCCTGGACTATCTGGGCTTACGAGCATATGTACACCGCCGCTGATCCCGATGAGGCGACCAAGGCGTTCATCGATTACATGATGAGCGACGAAGTTCAGCGCGGTCTGGTTGAGGAGCAGGGCTACATCTCTGTCTCCGGCATGAAGGTCGAGAAAGACGCGTCCGGTAAGGTGTCGAACAAATAATGAGCTCTCGTACCCCTAAGGCACGAATCGAGCTTCAGGGCAAAACGGTCACGGGCGCATGCATTGCGTTCGTGGCCTTGCTTGTTATCGTGCTGGTTTTCATGGTTGCCCAGCGAAGTATTGCTACTTTTACGGCTGACGGTGTGAGCCTAGGCGCATTTTTAACAGGGATGACCTGGAACCCTCATCAGCCTGACGCTACTGGCATGCCCACCATCGGTGCTCTTCCCATGATCTCAGGTTCCTTTGCGGTTATGCTTCTGTCGACGCTGTTTGCTTTGCCAATCGCCATAGGCTCAGCGATTTTCGTCGTCGAGATAGCTCCCGGATTCGGTCGTAAGGTCTTCCAGCCGCTCATTGAGCTGCTTGTGGGAATCCCCTCAGTCGTATACGGCTTGATCGGCTTGACCATCATCGTTGCTTGGGTGCGCGGCGCTGCCGCTTCGCTTGGTCAAACCATCACCGGTTTCGGCGTGTTCTCAAGCGCGATCGTCCTGGCCATCATGATCCTTCCGACCATCACCTCGCTTTCCATTGATGCGATTGCGGCTGTTCCGCGCGAGTATCGCGAAGGCTCCTACGCGCTTGGTTGCACGAGGTGGCAGACGATTTGGAACGTCGTGCTTCGAAGCGCGGCCCCTTCTCTTATGACGGCGGTCATCCTTGGTATGACGCGCGCGTTCGGTGAGGCGCTTGCGGTGCAGATGGTCATTGGCAATGCGGCTCAGATGCCAACGAGCTTGTTCACGCCGGCATCTACGTTGACCTCGGTTCTGACCATGGGAATGGGAAACGAGGCTATGGGCACCGTCTACAACGACGTTCTTTGGTCCCTGGCACTTCTGCTGATGCTGATGTCGCTGGTCTTCATCTTGGTGATTCATCTTATCGGCAACAAGGGGGCGCATAAGAATGGCTAGCGCGGGAATGGAAGCGCACGTTAAGCGCATCAACAGGCAAGATAAAATCGCCACAGTCATCCTGACGGCCATCGTCGGTCTGGTCATTGCCATGCTGGCTGCCATCGTCCTCTATATCTTGGTGTCGGGTGCGGGAAAGCTGTTTGACATCTCGTTTTTGACGGGCAAGCCGCAGCAGTTCAGAGCGGGTGGCGGTATCGGCCCCGAACTGTTTAACAGCTTCTACCTGTTGTTTTTAACGTTGCTGATCAGCGTGCCGATTTCGCTTGGCGCAGCGATCTTCCTTTCGCAGTACGCGCCCGACAACTGGATGACTGCGGCGGCGAAGACGACAATCGAGACGCTTTCGAGCCTTCCGTCGATCGTCGTCGGCTTGTTCGGCTTCTTGTTCTTCGTTCTGTACATGGGTTGGGGATTCTCGATCATCGCCGGTGCAGTGGCGCTGACCATGTTCAACATCCCCATTCTCGTTCGCGTTATCCAGCAGGCGCTCGAAGACGTTCCTCGCAGTCAGCGTGACGCCGCGCTTGCCATGGGCTTGACTCGTTGGGAGGCAACTATTCATGTGCTCCTGCCCGTAGCCATGCCCGCCATTGTGACGGGAGTCGTTTTGTCGGCGGGTCGCGTGTTCGGCGAAGCGGCGGCATTGATCTTCACTGCGGGGCAGAGCGCTCCGGTTTTGGACTTCATGTGCTTCGACTTTTCGAGCCCATCATGCCCCTGGAACGTTTTTCGTCCCGCTGAAACCTTGGCGGTGCATATTTGGAAGATCAACAGTGA
>CAKTWD010000138.1 GCA_934630485.1 uncultured Eggerthellaceae bacterium
CTAGTTTGATCGCGTCGTTTACTCGGGCCCCTTCTTGGAGTTCATACAATCCTGGGGCTGAAACAGAGCCTGCAACGTGTACGAATATCGTGCGTTCGGGGGCGGCCTCGGATAAAGAGTCGCTATAAGCGCCCTCTCTGTTTGCCTTCTGCTCTTCGGTGGACATGATGTGCAACTGATTGTCCTTGCTGGGTGCGAACGTGAACAGCATGGCACCGAGAATGACAACAACAGCGATTCCGAAAGCGATAATCGATGTCTTCTTTTGTTGCCATAAGCGCGTAAGAAAAGACTTGACGTCTTCGAGTGCAAGCTTGTTGCGAATGTCCATTGTTGCCTCCTTGTTAATAAGAGGCTAGTTGGAAGACCTGACAACCATATAACCTGGATCTAACAGCTGCTTACGGAAAGCAAGCGGCGAACCAACACGAATTGAAGTCAGTTTCAATAAAAAAATGGGATGCGATTCGAATCGCATCCCATTTGAAACGATATAAAGGTTTAATCGTTAAAAGCCACCGATCTTAAGACCGGATAGTTAACCTATCGGCGCATTCTACGCTTGAGGCGCTACCTTCACCATGGTTGTTCTGATCCGTCTTATGATGCTTGCGCTTGTAAGATGGGCATGCATAATCGTGAACCTCGGCAGAATCGGCAATGACACTCACCCATTCGTCAATGGGCAGAACTTTTTCGGCTTCTTCAACGTCCTGCAAGTTCGCATGAGTCTCGGGGTTTCGAGGCATGAACAGAGTGCAGCAATCAGGAGTATCCTGAGAAGAGATTTCGAATGTGCCAGGCTTCTGTGCATCCTCGATGATCTCGAGTTTGTCGGTACCGATAAGAGGCCTGAAAACAGGGAGGCTTACAACAGCATTGGTTGCAATGATGTTGTCGAGCGTCTGCGACGCAACCTGACCCAAACTTTCACCGGTAACCAGCGCGCCAGCGTGCTCGCGACGGGCGATTTCCTCGGCGACTCTGAACATAAGGCGGCGATACATGATGATACGCAGTGCAGGTGGAACCTTTAGTGAGATCTCACGCTGATAATCGCCGAATGGCACAACGTAAACCCTGGCAATGCAGCCGGTTTTCTCAAGAACGCGGGCAATGTCGTCAACCTGGTATTCACTTGCGTCAGACGTTTGAGGGCGTCCGCTGAAGTGAACGCCGATGCAGATGGCACCGCGACGAGCGATACGCCAGAGGGCTACAGGAGAGTCGATACCCCCGGAAAGCAAGGAGACCACCCTACCCGAACTGCCAACGGGCAAGCCACCGATGCCGCGTTCGCTGCGGGCATAGATGAAGACTACATTTTGAACCACTTCGACGCCAACGGTGACATCGGGATTCTTCATCTTCACCTTTTTATCGGGGAATGCCCCGCACAAAGCAGAACCGACGATCTGGTTTATTTCCATAGAATTGGTTTGGAAGTCGGTGTGGTTACGCCGTGCATTTACCTTGAATGAGGTGAAATCCTCGACTTCGGACAGCGCGCTAATGGCCACATTGCACATCGCGTCAAGAATACGTTCGCATTTATAGCCGCAAGAAATGCGTGCAACACCGGGGACGCCAAGCATGGCATTGGAAACTTCGAGTGCTGTCTGAAGATCAGTTCCTTCTTTCAGGAACACGACAAGGCGCCCCGAGATTCGGTGGATAGTGACCACTGGATAACCCTCAAGGAGCGCCTCGATATTCTTGGACAGACGCATCTCGAATTTCGAACGGTTATGACCTTTCAGGCCTATCTCGTGATAATGAACGAGACAAATTCGTTGATGATGCTCTGACATGCGATTTTAGTGATTCTTGACGTCGATGGACTCGGGATCGTAGGAGACGTCGCCACGCGCGATCTCTGCAAAAGCAATGCTCAGAGGCTTCTTCTTGGAAGCGCGAGCGATGTCGACGGCGGTTTGGAGCTGAATAGCGCGATCACGCTGACCACGCATCATATCGTTGATGTCATGTGCGCGCTTGGAAGCGAGCGAGCACAAAAGAAAACGATCGTTATCGGTTTCATCAAGGAGCTTGTCCATTTTGGGTTCGATCAAAGTCATCTTTACTAACCTCGTATTCCTTCTGCGAAATCGTTAACATAAGCAACCAGTTCGTCGGTTGCTCGATCAAGGTCGTCATTCACTAAGCGGATATCATACTCCATCTTGCGCGAAAGCTCTACCTCTGCGGTGGCCAAGCGCTTCAAAATGGACTCTTCCGAGTCGGTTCCCCTGCCCCTGAGACGCTCTTCGAGAATTTTCATAGAAGGTGGTTCGATGAAAATCAAATGAGCTTCGGGCATGCATTCCTTTACCTGCATAGCCCCTTGGACTTCAATCTCCAGAATGACTTGATCACCGTTAGCGATGTGCTCCTCGACGGATGCACGCGGTGTTCCATAGCTGTTGCCTGAATATGTTGCCCATTCAAGCAAGCCTCCATTAGCAGCGAGCGTATCGAACTCATTGCGCGAAATGAAGTGATAGTGAACACCGTCGATCTCGCCAACACGGGGTTCGCGGGTGGTAGCCGAGATAGAGACCCAAGAATCGGGAACCGCTTTCAAAAGACGAGCCACCAGCGTGCCTTTACCAGCACCTGATGGCCCGGATATCACGAATAGATTTCCGTGTCGCATGGAGACTAGCTCAAACGCTCGAGAAGGGCGGCTTCCTGACGGGCGCCAAGACCGCGAAGACGACGGCTTTCGGCGATCTGGAGCTCACTCATGATTTTCTCGGACTTAGCTTTGCCATAACCGGGCAGAGTCTCGATAAGGGTGGAAACCTTCATACGACCGACAACGGGGTCGTCTTTCTGAGCAAGAACGTCTTTAACGGAGAGCTCGCCGCTCTTAAGCTGATCGCGAACCTCTG
>CAKTWD010000139.1 GCA_934630485.1 uncultured Eggerthellaceae bacterium
CACCTGTCTCTGGTATCGCGATGGGCCTTATCAAGGAGGACGACGGCGTCGTCATCCTGTCCGACATCCAGGGTCTTGAGGACTTCTTGGGCGATATGGACTTCAAGGTCACCGGAACCACCGAGGGCATTACCGCCCTTCAGATGGACAACAAGGCTAAGGGTCTCTCCGTTGAGATCCTTGCTCGTGCACTCGAGCAGGCGAAGCGCGGCCGCGCCTTCATCCTTGATGCGATGCTGGCCGAGATTCCCGAACCTCGCGCAGAGCTCTCTGACTATGCTCCGCGCATTGAAACCATTCATATCCCGGTTGACAAGATCCGTGAAGTCATCGGTTCTGGCGGCAAGGTCGTTCGCGGCATCCAGGAAGAAACCGGTGCCACCATCGACATCCAGGAAGATGGCACTATCCACATCGCTGCCGTCGAGGGCAAGGCCGGCGATGCAGCCAAGCAGATGATCTTGGGCATCGTGAAGGAGCCCGAGGTTGGCGAGATCTTCGAAGGCGAAGTAGTCGGTATCAAGGACTTCGGCGCATTCATCAAGCTCACGCCCGCTAAAGACGGTTTGCTTCATATTTCCCGCGTTGCAAACGGTCGCGTTGGTCGCGTGGAAGACGTCCTGTCCATTGGCGACGTCATCAAGGTTGAAGTTCTCGAAGTCGACCCAAAGACCGGTAAGATCTCCCTTGATCGCTTGGACAAACCCGATGCTCCCGAAGGCTCCGCATCCCATGATTCTCGCGAAGAGCATGGTCACCGCGACAACCGCCCGGGTCGCAACAACCGCGAAGGCCGCAAGCCGCGTCGTCATCACGAGGCTTAATCGCCTTAAGCGAATTCAATCGTTTTTTTAGAAAGCGGAAGGGCGCAAAGCTCTTCCGCTTTCTTGTATTTTGAGTCCTTTCATCGCAATGAAACACTAGCGACCGGATTCGCTGATAGCATGAAGGCAACGAGAATTGGAGGCATGATCATGATCAATGTTGCTGTGGCCGGTTGTAACGGTCGAATGGGTTCCGCTGTAGTAAACGCCGTCAGCTCTGCCGAGGATATGCGCGTCGCCTGTGGTATCGATCCCTTTGGCTCGCGCGACGACATTCCTGTGTACGCCTCCATCGAACAGGCTATCGTTCAAGGCGGCATCGACGTTTTGGTCGACTTCACCCAACCCGACGTTGTTGCCGACAACATCAAAGCTGCTCTTAAAGCAGGCATCGACTGCGTCATCGGTACCACCGGCTTAACGAACGACACCCTCGAAGAACTTGCATCGCACGCAGTCAACAATGCATGCTTGTTCTATGCACCGAATTTCACTACCGGTGCTGTCCTCATGATGCAATTCGCTAAAGCAGCGGCACCATATTTCCCAGAAGCAGAAGTCATCGAGTTCCACCATGCAAAGAAAAAGGATGCCCCTTCTGGAACGGCCGTTAACACCGCCCACATGATTGCAGAGGCTCGTGATCATAGGCAAAGCGATGCCCCTGGAAAGGAAACCGAGATTCCCGGTGCTGAAGGTGCGCGTGGCGCGCTTATCGACGGTGTTCCTGTCCATTCCGTTCGTTCCATGGGCTATGTGGCCACTCAGGAGGTCATCTTCGGCTCCATGGGCCAGACGCTTACCATCAAGCACGATTCTTGGGATCGAACCTCCTACATGCCTGGCGTTCTTCTTGGCATTCGCAGCGTCAAAGACGAATCCGGTCTCATTGTAGGTTTAGAGAACTTCATGACGAAATAATTTCGCACCTCGATCCGATGCGATAATGAAACAACTAGGCGTTATTTAGGAATGACAGGAGCTCATGATGACTGATCCTCAATTCGGTCGACTCATCACCGCAATGATCACCCCTTTCGACAACGAGCGCAATCTCGATCTCAAGAGGTGTGCTGAATTTGTTGATCGCCTGGTCAAGGGCGGAACCGATGCACTCGCCGTTTGTGCAACCACCGGAGAGAGCCCGACGATTTTCTATCCTCAAAAAATCGAAGTGATCAAAACCGTTATCGAAGCAGTTGATGGTCGCGCTAAAATCATCGCGAATGTTGGCGATAATTGCACCCAGGACACCATCGACTTTGCCCGCGATGTCGAAAAGCTTGGCGTTGACGGCCTCATGTGCGTTGTTCCGTACTACAACAAGCCTCCTCAAGAAGGTTTGTACCAGCACTTCAAGGCTATTGCTGAATCAGTCAACCTTCCTGTTATTCTGTACAATATCCCTGGCCGTTGCGTTACCAACATGACTGCCGAGACCACCCTGCGACTGGCGCATGACGTTAAGAACATCGTCGCCATCAAAGAAGCCTCCGGCAACATGGAGCAAATCAACCAAATCATTGACAATGCTCCCGAAGGTTTTGTCGTGTACTCCGGCGACGATTCTGCCACGTATGACATCATGAAGATGGGTGGTGTGGGCGTCGTCTCCACCATCTCCAACATCGCCACCGCACGAATGAAGGAAATCGTCGACCTGTGCGCTGCCGGCAAGTGGGATGAAGCAAAAGCCGCCAACGACAAGCTTCTTCCCATGATGGACGGTCTGTTCGAGACGACGAACCCCATCCTTGTGAAAGAAGCCTTGAAACTCGTAGGCTTCCCAGTTGGTGGTGTCCGTCTTCCCTTGGTTGACGCAACGCCCGAGCAAAGCAATCGTCTTGCCGTCATTATGCACGAGGTAGGCGTTCTTTAAAACCTGGATGCAAGCGCTTAACTGCGCTTTTGGTCTTAAATGACCACCATAATGCCGGTAAGCCCGGTATGTAAG
>CAKTWD010000140.1 GCA_934630485.1 uncultured Eggerthellaceae bacterium
TTTCCTTGGTGAACTCAGCACGCGGGAACTGGGTGGACTCGGCGTCGCGATTCACGTCCTCAAGGTCGGCCGCGACCTTCTTCAGGGCCTTCACCTCGGACTCGGCAGCGCCCGCTGCGCGCATCTTGCTGGCGATCTCGGCGGCAGCGGTGGCAACGTCGGCGCCGTCCGACGCCTCGCGGCGCGCCTCGAACTTGGCGACAAGCTCTTCGGCCTGCGCGGCAGGACAGCCAGTATTGGCCTCAAGGATCGCCTCGGCTTCCTTCTCTTGCTGATCGCGAAGCGCGGCAAGCAAGCTGCGCACACGGATGCGAGCGGCGCCCAAGTTGGAAACCTCGTCGATCTTCAGAACGGTGTAGATCTTGCCCGAAGCCTCAAGGATCTCCTGCACCTGGTCGGTGGTCAGGGCATCAAGGCCGCAGCCGAAGCTGTTCAGCTGGATAAGGTCGAGGTCACGACGCTGCGTGGCCACCTTAGCGGCGGCGTACAGGCGCGTATGGAACATCCACTGATCAACCAAGCGAATAGGGCGCTCGAGCGTGCCCAGGTGAGCGATGGAATCTTCGGTAAGCACAGCCAAGCCGAAGCTGGTAAGCAGCTCGGGGATGGCGTGGTTGATCTCGGGGTCGTTGTGGTAGGGACGGCCAGCCAACACGATGCCGTGCGTGTTGGTTTTCTCCATCCACGCAAGCGTCTCCTCGCCCTTGGCGCGGATGTCGGCCTTGAAGCGCGCGTCCTCTTCCCATGCGGCGTCGACGGCGGCGTCGATCTCGCGCTTGGTGGGCAAGCTGCCGTTCTTGCCAACAACATTGCCGAAATTCTCGCACAGCTCGACGAACAGGCGCTTCTTCAGGTAATCGCGCTTGTCGTAGGGCAGCCACGGCGACAAGAAAGCCACGTCGGACGTACGCAGCTCGTCGATGTTCAGGCGCAACGCCTCGGGATAGCTAGCAACAATAGGGCAGTTGAAGTGGTTACCGGCGCCTTCGTCCTCTTGACGCTCCCACTTGCTGCAGGGCATCCAGATGAAATCGGGATGCTTGGCCAGCAGATTCATAACGTGACCATGCGACATCTTGGCCGGGTAGCACACGCTTTCGGAAGGCATGGACTCGATGCCCGACTCGAACACCTTCTTGGTGGACTGGTCGGATAGAACAACCCTGAAGCCCAGCTTGGTGAAGAAGGTAAACCAGAACGGATAGTTCTCGTACATGTTCAGAGCACGGGGCATGCCAACCGTGCCGCGCGTGGCCTGATCGGGCTCGAGCGGCGTGTAGTAGTCGAACAAGCGCTCGGACTTGTACTTGAACAAGTTCGGGACCTCGTTCTTCTTGTCCAGCGCATTACCGGCGCCACGCTCGCAGCGATTGCCGGTGATGAAGCGACGATGACGGCCTGTCTCCTCGTCCACGCCGAAGTCGTTGACGGTAAGCAGGCAGCTGTTCGAGCAGCCCTTGCAGCGCGTGGTGCGATGCGTGGGATTAAGCGCGGCAAGCTCGTCAACGGAAAGAAGCGTGGATACAACTGCCGGGGCCGATTCGCCGCGGGCCGCGTACTCGCGAGCATTGCGGGTGACGGACTCGTGGAAACGATCGCGCGCCAAAAGAGCCGCGCCATACGCGCCCATGTTGCCGGCGATGTCAGGGCGCACGGCATTCACGCCGGCGAGCTGTTCGAAGGCGCGAAGGACCGAGTCGTTCAGGAACGTGCCGCCCTGCACGATGACATGCTTGCCAACGTCATGCGGGTCGCGGATCTTAATAACCTTGAACAAAGCGTTCTTGATAACGGAAATGGCCAGGCCGGCGGCGATATCGCCAACCGTGGCGCCTTCCTTCTGAGCCTGCTTGACGCGGCTGTTCATGAATACCGTGCAGCGGCTGCCCAGATCAACGGGGTTTTCGGCCGCATTGGCGGTTTCCGCGAAGTCGGCAACCTCAAGATTCAGGCCGCTTGCGAAGCTTTCGATGAAGCTGCCGCAGCCCGACGAGCAGGCTTCGTTCAGCATAATGTGGTCGATAACGCCGTCTTTGACGCGCAGGCACTTCATGTCCTGGCCGCCGATGTCCAGAATGAACTCGACGTCGGGCACCATCTCACGTGCGCCGCGCAAATGCGCGACGGTCTCGATTTCGCCGGAATCAACGCGCAGGGCCTGCAGCAGCAGAGCCTCGCCGTAGCCGGTTACCGTGGAATGGCCGATGCGAACCAGCGGCCTGCCAGTGCCGGGGTCTTTGGGCAGGTCAGCGTACAGCTTGGCAAGCGCATCCTTGGCGCAGCCAAGAACGTCGCCCTTGTTGCTGACGTAATGGGTCCACAGGATCTGGCCGTCCTCGCCGATAAGCGCGGCCTTAAAGGTGGTGGAGCCTGCGTCGATGCCCAAAAACGCCGTGCCCTCGTAGGTTGCCAGGTCGCCGCGACGCACGCGCTCGCGGTCGTGGCGCTGCTTGAATTCCTGATAGTCCGCCTCGTCCTTGAATAGCGGGGCCAAGCGCGTGACCTCGGAACCCTGGATGTTGCCCAGGCCGTGCAGGCGCTCGACCAAAGCGGAAAGCGTCTCGACCTTGGGCTGGGCGTCGTCGACCGCCTCGCTTGCCTTCTTCAGAATGGATTCGGCGCCCGCAACCGCGCAGCCGCTGGCCACGAACAGGTGGGCGTTCTGGGGCAGGATGATGTGATCTTCATCCAAGCCGAGCGTGATGTAAAAGCGCTCGCGCAGCTCGGACAAGTAC
>CAKTWD010000141.1 GCA_934630485.1 uncultured Eggerthellaceae bacterium
ACCCTGTCGCGAGCTCGCAAACCCATTACGCCAAGCTGGTCTGAGCCAAGCGAAATAGCCTCCCTCAATGCTTGCGCGGTCACCTCGGCAGTTCTGCCAGGCATGATGAAGCCGTACTCAGCAGAAGGAATGAGCTCTCGAGCGCCGCCAACATCGGGGATGATCGACGGCAAGGCGCACGCCGACGCTTCCAAAAGCGAGGTGCAAAAACCCTCGGAACGCGTAGGAAGGCAGAACAGATTGCTCTGCTGGAACAGAGCGGCCAAATCCATCGGAGCGGTATTTCCCAGAAGATGCGCCGTCACAGGACCGCTAGAGGGAAGTCTCGCCGCAATCTCGGATTCTAGCTGCGTGCGCATGGGGCCATCGCCCGCGAAAACAAGACGAACACAACCGCCAGTCGCACCTTCCTGCGCAAGAATCACACCCGCACGAACGAGGGTATCGGCGCCCTTCTCGGGAACAAGCCTGCCGCAAAATGCAACCACTACGTCATCGGGAGCAAAGCCAAGCTCCGAACGGAAGTCGCGCGAGGATGCCCCATCGCGAAACGCCTGCGCATCGATGGCGTTCTGGATAATGCCCTTCGCACTGATGCCGAAATGAGCCAGCCACTCGCTGCTCTTCTGAGAAATGCCGTAGAAATCGGGTTTGAATGATTTCGCCCTCGCCGTGATGGCGTGCTCGTACGCCGCCAGCACGGCATCAGCGGCGGGGTTTCCCAAAACCAGATGAGCGGAGCCATGGTCAAGCACAGCGGCTTTCGCCTTCATCTTGCGCGCGAAGCGCAGTGCCTCAAGCGAATGCCCGTAAAAACGCGTGTTCACCAACACTGCGTCGGGGGCGAACGCCTCGACCTTCGCCACAAGCTCACGATAACATGCGTTCCTGCATGGGATGGGCAAACGGCCGTTCATCAGGGGGCGGCACGGCAGACGCCAAACATCCACCCCCTCGTCTGTTACTTCGTATTCGGGGGAGTCATCGATGCGCGACGTGACGATCTGCACTTGAAACCCTCGCTTCGCAAGCACAGACGAGACGTGGGCCGTGAAATTCTCGACCCCGCCGGTGTGGGGCAAATACAAAGCCGACCAGATTGAAATACGTTTAAGCAAGGAAATCCCCCGTTGCGTTAGTTCACTCGATGTGCAAACGCGCGCGAAACATGCAGCGCATGCGTTCGTATTGTATACTCTGCCTTCAGGGAATGCTGTATTCAACTGCAACTTCGCGCATCTGGCCGAAGTTCGCGAACCCATTGCTTCAACAACGAACCATCGGAAGGCAAGCATGCGTGCACTGCTGATCATCCCGGCCTACAACGAGGCCGAGAACATTGAGCGCGTCGTAGACGACCTCATTCAGAATTACCCGAACTACGACTACGTCATAGTCAACGACGGCTCACGCGACGGCACCGCCGACATCTGCCGCGAGCACGGATACCGCTTCCTGGACCTGCCCATTAACTTGGGCCTTGCCGGCGCGTTCCAAGCCGGCACCAAATACGCTGTCTCTCATGGCTACGATTGCGCGATCCAGTTCGACGCAGACGGCCAGCACCTTCCAAAATATCTTGACTCTCTTGTTGCCGAACTTGAACACAGCGACATCGTCATCGGCTCGCGTTTCGTTACCGAAACCAAGCCCAACACCATGCGCATGTTCGGCAGCAACCTTATCCAGTTCATGATCAAGCTCACCACGGGAAAGACCATCAAGGACCCCACCTCGGGCATGCGCTGCTACAACCGCAAAGCCCTGAAAATCCTTAGCTCGGGCCCGAACCTTGGCCCCGAGCCCGATACCGTCGCTTGGCTTATGCGCAAGCACGACCTTGAGGTTTCGGAGGTGCAAGTGGAAATGGCCGAGCGCATTGCCGGAGAAAGCTACTTGAACCTGCGTTCGTCCGCTGCGTATATGACGCGCATGGCTCTTTCGGTTTTGTTCATCCAGTTCTTCCGCTAAGACGCCAACGCGGTTAAGCCACAAGGCCGCACCGCCGAAACAACGATCAACCAGCCTGCAAATAGATAGGTCCTAAGAATGTCAATCGCCCTTCGCATCCTCCTTATTGCCGCCGCATTCGCAATGGCCGCATTCATACTGCGCAGCATCAAGAAGTCGAAAATGCGCATCGAGGACACCATCTCCTGGGCGTTCTTGACGCTGATCATCGTGCTGCTGGCGCTATTCCCTCAGATCGGCGATTTCATGGCCGACATCACGGGCATCCAATCCACGCAGAACTTCATCTTCCTGTTCTTCATCTTCGTGCTGTTCGTGAAAAGCTACCACTCAAGCCGTACAGTATCGGAGCTGCAGACCAAAGTGCGCGAGCTTTCCGAGCAAATCGCGCTTGACCGCTTGGATCATTACGAGCGCACGCATAAAGACTCGCTGTAACAACCGCTACGAAAGCAGCACCTCTATAGCCTGTTAATATTTGGCAAGGCGTTCACGATCTTTATCGGTAATCGTATTCAAGCGGCTCAAATCGGAGTTGTGGCGCAAGTCAGCCAGTTTCACCTCACACGCGACAGGGTCGCCCTTTAACGCCGCGATGTACTCCATATAGGGCACCGATTTGTCGTGAGTAAGCAGCCGCAGATGATCGGTGACCTCGGATGCGATTCCTGCGGCCCGAAGATCGTCGAACGTCATCGAAG
>CAKTWD010000142.1 GCA_934630485.1 uncultured Eggerthellaceae bacterium
AGCACCTTCCACGTTTGGCTGCGCCGACCGCAAAGGAGAACCCCATGGCCACGAAAACCCACATGGTCACCTGCAGGCTCGACGACCGGGACTACGGATCTCTGCACGAGAACGCCGCGGCCCTCGACGTCGCCCCGTCGACCTACATGCGCTACCTCATCCGCATCCCCGTATCGGCATGCCCGAACCCAAAGGGGTCAAGGGTGCTTGTCGTCGACGCGAAGACGCTCGGCGCCCTGCGCTACGAGCTCGTCCGCTGGGGGCGCCATTACAACCAGGGCGTCCACGCCCTCAACGCAATAGCGTACGCAGCGCGCAGGAAGGCCCCCGAACGGAATTACTTCGTCCAGCAGATCGGCATCGCGACCGATAAGCTCGATGCGGTCGAAGAAGGGCGACGCAGGCTTGAGGGTCGGCTTGACGAACTGGAAGGCTCCATCGTAGTAGGCGACGGGCCATGCCGATACTGAAGCCGATATCCGGGCACACGGGCTGCCGCAACGTCCGGAAATACCTTGAGAAGAACGGGCGCGCCATAGCCCGCGACTTCTTCAACCTGTCCTGGGACGAACGTGAGATGAGCAGCTACGACCAGGCTGGCAAGGAAGCTACCGAATGGGACCGCGAGATGGACCGGATGCGTGCGTCCTTCGGCAACGACGCACCTTGCAAAGGCAGAAAGGCGCGCACCTACAAGCATTTCGTCATCTCGCCCGACCCAGAAGACGACATCGACATCGAAGCGCTGCGCGGAATAGCGAGCGACTGGGCGCTCCGCTTCTTCGGCGACCATCAGATAGCCATCGTATATCACGATGACAACGCCAACGGGATACCGCACGCGCATGTGGTGGTGAACAACACCAACCTGAAAACCGGCAACAGGATGCAGACGAGAAACCCACTCGAACTCAACCGCGCCTTGCAAGACATGGCCCGGAGGCGCGGACTGCGCGGCCTTTCCAACGAGTCGAAGGCTAAGAGCGGCGTCGAAAGGCTTGCAGAAAAAGAGCATGGGCGCAGGATGCCTTCCAAACGGCAAGACGTCCACATGAGCCGCGCCGAGCACGAGATAGTCTCAGAAGGCGGTTACTCATGGGTATCGGACATCAGGTGCCGCGTAGGCATAGCGAAGAAGCTCTCAAGAAGCGATGCCGAGTTCAGGCAGGTGCTCGGATTGCTGGGCATCGAGGTTTCGCCGGCATCGACACGCGGCGGACGGGACGACTGGGTCTACAGCATGAGGGAAACGCCGAAATGCAAGGTTTCTGGAGGCAAACTCGGGTACGCCTACACCAAGCAAGCCGTCCGGAGGAGCTTCGGCGGAACGTGCCTCGAAGGTATGAGCAACCGCGAGGTACTGAAAGCCGCAAGGAACGCGATCGCGCTTGAGAGCCTGAACGACCTGCAAGACCTCGCAAGCGCCCTGGAGACGTGCTCTAAGTACGGGATAGCGAACCGCGCGGATGCGACAACGAGGGCACGCGCCATGGAGGCCAAGGCGGAGCAGAGCTTCAGCGATTCACGCGCCATCGCAACCGCGGCGGAGATCCGCGAGGCCTCCCAGATACTCGCCTCGTACGGGCTTCTGCCCGAGAAGGGCGAGCCACGCACGCACCCCAACGATGGCAGGCGGCGAGCCAGCGCCCATGCGTCAAACGGTCGAAACAAGGAGCTAGAAACAACACTGCAACGCCAACGAGAGCAACGCCGGGCAGATCGAGGTGAACGGTAAATGAAGATAGAGATGGCGTATCGAAACGGCAGGGTCGACGTGTTCGACACAATGTCGTTCACAGCCCCAAGCCCGTTGGGGAAAGGGAACGCACTCACGAACTTCGAGCTGCGCTTCGACGAGCTGGGGGAAACGGGATTGTGGCTTGCCGCGCACCATTACGATGCCGACCCTTCGGCCACCGAGAAATGCCCTGGCGATGAGACGCCCGTTGCCAGGCGCAGGCGCGGCTGGCGCTTCCTACTTGCCGAGGCTTCGGAGATTGACGAGCTCGAATCGGTCGCCGTTGACGGCGAGGTGGCCTTAGCGCGCGTCCTCGGCGAGATGGTCGATGTTGGCCAGCTGAGAAGGTCGGCGGGGCTATGGCTCGGAACGTCGAATCGATCGGTTGCGGAGACCATCGTGCAGCTGTTCGATGAGCTTTCAGCCGTCTCCCAAGCCGACTGCGGTATCGCACGCGATGCGATACCGCAGCACTGCGGCTGCTCCGAAGAGCTTGTCTACCGACTCAAAGCGGCTTGCCCTGGGCAATTACCGAACGAAACAGAAACCGACAAACAAGAAGAGAACTGGCTGGAAGGATTTGAAAATGAAGATCGTTAAATGCGTATTCAGCATTATCGGAAAACTATGCCTGGCCTTCATTGGGCTTGTGGCATGGATCGGAAAACGTGCCTTCTGAAGTTCATCAAGCTGGATAAATCAGGACCACCCGCATAGCGGGCGGTTTACTTGGCGCGGCTACGCGCGCGCCAGACTGAAGTCATTAAATAAGGCCCGCCAAGACACTATCGATCATGGCGGGCCATGCTGCAGCAATAGTTTTGATACAGCCCCTTTTCTGTGCGGCGACAAGGCGGCTTTGCGAGCCCTACAGTTGCTGCATCGCTTCCGAAAGATCAATGCGGTAGTGCTGCGCAATCC
>CAKTWD010000143.1 GCA_934630485.1 uncultured Eggerthellaceae bacterium
GGCGTCGGGGACGTTCTCCATGACCATGACGGTGCCCTCCTGAAGGGCGGTGGTACGAGCGGTCTCGTCCAGAAGCGGGCTCCACTCCATGGCCTCAGCGGTGGCCGGGAAGCTGCCGGTGTAGTACTCGTTGGGCGTGAAGGTGATCTTGCCGCCGTCCTCGCCGTTGATCTCGTCGTAAGCCCAGGGGCCGGAGCCGATCGGCTTGCTCTTGAGGTCTTCCTCGGTCTGGCTCTTCGGGAAGATCTTGACGACGCTCAGGCGAGCCGGGATAAGGGACTCGTCGAAAGCGTACTTCAGCTTGAAGGTGACGGTGGTGTCGTCCTTCTTCTCGACGGTGTCGATGAAGGAGAGGAATGCGCCATAGGTGGAGTTGGCCATGTTCTTCTGGAAAGCGTTGACGACGTCGTCAGCCTTGACGTCGGAGCCATCGGAGAACTTGGCGGAGTCGCGCAGGGCAACTTCGTACTCGGTGCCGGAAACCTTGACGGGATCGGCGCCGGCAAGGGCCTTGTAGGTCTTGTAGGTATGGAGATCCATATCATACAGGCCCTCGAAGACATGCCAGGTGGCGGCCAGCATCAGAGCGGAGCTGTTGCCGATCGGGTTGCAAGCGGTGGACTTGTAAGCGTTGGCGGCGGTGATGACGCCACCCTTCTTCGCGGCGCTGCCGGAAGCGCTGGCGGCAGAACCGCTTGCGGCGCCTTCCTTCTTGCCGCAGCCGGTGAGGGTCAGACCCGCAGCTGCAGCGGCGACTGCGCTGCCCGCGATGAACGAGCGACGAGTCATCTTACCTTGAATTTCCATCTGGAAACCTCCTTGTTCTAAGGGATTCCTCCCTTGTGGTGCCATGCACCGGATTTTCCGATGCTCTTAAGGCATCGCTTTCGTCATTATCCGATATAACCGCCTCTCTTGCAAAGCATATGTAATGGAAGGGTCAACTAACCGTTGCGCGGGGATGACGTTTCCGGCATATGCGTTTCCCCATTTGAAGGTTGTTTTTTAGATCGTTTTAGCGAACTTGTCCGAGGCTTCAATTGGCCATTTGCCGTTGTGAGGTGCCGTTCGCGGCTGAAAACGTCCAGTGGCGGGGATCGCTGTCCGTTTGCCGAAGCTCGGAATCCGAAAAAAAATGTTCCCACACGCTTCACGCGCTTTGGTTTGCAGGCTGATATTATCTATAAAGGGGCACTATCCTTTAGACGCCCAAGCCCCAGGCGCTCCCTCTAAGGAGAGGTATATGACGAGGAAATTCAAGTCGATGGACGGCAATAATGCCGCCGCATACGTTTCGTATGCGTTCACCGAGGTGGCGGGCATTTATCCCATCACCCCCTCGAGCCCCATGGCCGACTACGTCGACCAGTGGTCCGCTCAGGGCAAGAAGAACATTTTCGGCACCACCGTCAAGGTGGCCGAGATGGAGTCCGAGGGCGGTGCCGCCGGCACTGTTCACGGCTCGCTGTGCGCTGGCGCTCTGACGTCGACGTACACCGCTTCCCAGGGTCTTCTTCTGATGATCCCCAATATGTATAAGATCGCCGCCGAGCAGCTCCCGAGCGTCTTCCATGTAAGCGCCCGCACGGTGGCAACCCATGCGCTGAACATCTTCGGCGACCATTCCGACGTCATGGCTTGCCGTCAGACCGGCTTCGCCATGCTCGCCGAGGGCAACGTCCAGGAGGTCATGGACCTTTCTGCCGTCGCTCACCTTGCGGCTATCAAGGGCCGCGTCCCGTTCATCAACTTCTTCGACGGTTTCCGCACCTCGCACGAGATCCAGAAGGTTGCCGTGTGGGATTACGACGATCTCGCCGATATGTGCGATTTCCAGGCCGTCAAGGAGTTCCGCGAGCATTCGCTCAACCCCGAGAACCCGCATGCGCGCGGTTCGCACGAGAACGGCGACATCTTCTTCCAGCACCGTGAGGCATGCAACAGCCATTATGACGCGCTTCCCGCCATCGTCGAGGATTACATGCATCAGGTGAACGAGAAGCTGGGCACCAACTACGAGCTGTTCAACTACTATGGCGCCCCCGACGCCGATCGCGTCATCGTCTGCATGGGTTCGTTCTGCGATGTCATCGAAGAGGTCATCGACTACCTGAATGCCCATGGCGAGAAGGTCGGCCTGGTGAAGGTTCGCCTGTACCGCCCGTTCGTCACCGAGAAGTTCGCCGAGGCTCTGCCCAAGACGGTCAAGAAGATCGCCGTCATGGATCGCACCAAGGAGCCGGGCAGCGTGGGCGAGCCCCTGTACCAGGACGTCGTCACCGCGCTTGCCGAGCTTGGCATGCTCGAGGGCCTTACCGTCGTCGGCGGCCGTTACGGTCTGGGTTCGAAGGACACGCCTCCTGCGTCCGCCTTCGCCATTTACTCTGAGCTCGCTAAGGACGAGCCCCGTCGTGAGTTCACCGTTGGCATCGTCGACGACGTCACCAACCTGTCCCTGCCCGAGGATCCTGCCGCTCCTGCGACGGCGGCACCTGGCACCATCGAGTGCAAGTTCTGGGGCCTCGGCGGCGACGGCACGGTCGGTGCGAACAAGAACTCGATCAAGATCATCGGCGACCATACCGACAAATATGTTCAGGCG
>CAKTWD010000144.1 GCA_934630485.1 uncultured Eggerthellaceae bacterium
GTTGTGTGCGGTCTTGTTGCCGGCCTTGCAATCGGCAAGGTTACCGAGTACTACACCTCTGACTCTTACAAGCCGGTCAAGAAGATCGCCGAGGATTCCGAGACTGGTGCTGCAACCAACATCATCCAGGGTATTTCCACGGGCTTCATGTCCACCGTTATCCCGATCATCCTGATCGCCGTCGCCATCATTGCTGCTTTCTCGTTCGGCAACCTTGCTTTCCCGAACGCTCATGGCGAGATTGCCGTTGGTCTGTTCGGTGTTGCGCTTGCTGCTACCGGCATGCTCTCCAACACTGCGATCACCATCGGTGTTGACGCTTACGGCCCTGTTGCCGACAACGCTGGCGGCATTGCCGAAATGGCTCTTCTGCCTGAAGAGATTCGCGATCGCACTGACTCGCTTGACTCCGTTGGCAACACCACAGCTGCTATCGCCAAGGGCTTCGCCATCGCTTCCGCTGGTCTGTCCGCTATCTCGCTCTTTGTGTCCTATCAGGTCACCATGCACCATGCATTCCCGAACTTCAGCTTGACCTTGAACGATCCGATGATCATTGCCGGTCTGTTCGTGGGCGCTATGGTTCCGTTCATGTTCGCTGCTCTGACCATGGGTGCCGTTTCCGAGGCAGCTCACGCAATGGTTGAAGAGGTTCGTCGTCAGTTCCGTGAGATCCCTGGAATTATGGAATACGAGAACGAGCCCGAGTACGATAATTGCGTTGCGATCTCCACTCAGTCTGCTCTGAAGAAGATGCTTCTTCCTGGAACCCTTGCATTGGTCGTGCCTATCGTCATCGGCTGCATCAGCCCTGCGATGCTCGGCGGTTTCCTGGCTGGCGCCGTTGCAACTGGCATGCTTCTTGCAATCTTCATGTCCAACGCCGGTGGTGCTTGGGACAACGCTAAGAAGTACATCGAGGGTGGCAACCACGGTGGCAAGGGATCTGAAGCCCATCGTGCTGCTGTTGTAGGCGATACCGTTGGCGACCCCTTCAAGGACACCTCTGGTCCGTCTATGAACATCCTCATCAACCTGATGACGATGGTTTCGCTGACTTTCTCGCCGCTGTTCATCGCAATTCAGACGATGCTCTAAGTTGTGAAGCAGCTTGGTTGCTAACAAGGGCCGCGCATTGCGCGGCCCTTGTTTTCTTTTTCATTTAGAAGAGCACGGTATCACATGTTGATTCCCTTTGATGCCGGCAGACCCTTACAGCGAAATCGATTTCAAGGTATGCCCGTCAAGGTCCAAAAGAGATATCGTGCCGTTGTCATACAAAGCAACGCTGGCGGTACCGTCCTTCGGAATACTCGGACTGCCAGGGTTGAGCAAAGTGATGAACGATCCGTTTGGCGTTTCCGCATGCCCAAGACGCTTTTTATGCGTATGTCCGCTTGCGAAAATGGTGCCAACAGGCAGATGGGGGAGAGACTCTTCGGTTTGGTTCGGGCGGTGTCCATGCGTTAAGAAGAACGTAAAGCCATCGAGCTCGATTTGCGAATACTCGGCCATGATAGGGAATTCCAGAACCATTTGATCGACCTCGGCTTCGCAGTTGCCGCGGATGGCGGTGATTACCTCAGCGTTCTTATTCAGCATGGCGATAACCTCTTTAGGTGCATAACCTTTAGGGAGGTCGTTTCGTGGTCCGTGATATAAGATATCGCCTAAGATAATCAACCTATCGCAGTTGTTGGCCTTAAACAGGTCGAGCACCTGTGAAGTTGCAATTGCAGACCCGTGAAGGTCGGATGCGAAGAGGGCTTTCAAATCTGCGTCCTTTCTACCAACGCCAGCCATAGCGCTTCATATGAAGCGTGGTGGTTGCTTGTGGGAACATATGCGCATGAAGCGAAAGAAAATAGCTGTCCGTCATTGACGAAATGAAGTCGACTACCACTTGATCGGGGTTTTCTTGCAGATACGCTTCTCGTGTTATCGAATTCGATCTTTCTGCAAGCTTATCAATATGATGACGGTAGATGGGCGACGATTCATTCCCCCGCGCAAGGTCGTCGATGCAGTGTTCATATACTTCTTCGAACATCGCAGCAACGATGTTCTTATCGTCGGCAACCATGCCTTCTTTCAAGTAAATCAACTCGTAGTTCTGCTTCTTCGCATTAACGATGTCGACAAATGCCTTCTCACTCATCGCGAGCTTCTCATGCCCGAGGCTATTGTTGACGATATCTACCGTAAGGTTGTTGATGATGCGAGCATTGTCAACACCGATGTACTCCGATTCAAACACGTCCAGTGAGTCAATCGCATCGATTGTCAGTGCGTCTTGGCGGTCTTTGCCAAGATACGCGATCATGTCGCTGACGCGAACGACGCAACCTTCGAGTGTGCTGGGACGCAGCGTTGCGATGGTCGATTCTTCGTTTGCGCAGGCTTCAACAAGTTGGTCGAGTTGATCGAAGGACGCGGTAGTTCCACGTGTTAACTCTTGCTGAGCGAATTCGCCATTGTGGCAAAGGGCTCCGTCAAGTGTTTGCAGCGAGATGTTTCGACGGTAAAGTTCGTCCATGACGCGTACCGATTGCACGTTATGGTTGAAATA
>CAKTWD010000145.1 GCA_934630485.1 uncultured Eggerthellaceae bacterium
TTACCCGACAAGGAATTTCGCTACCTTAGGACCGTTATAGTTACGGCCGCCGTTTACCGGGGCTTGGCTTCGGGGCGTCGCTTGCGCTAACCCCTCCGCGTAACCTTCCGGCACCGGGCAGGCGTCAGACCCTATACGTCGCCTTGCGGCTTTGCAGAGTCCTGTGTTTTTGGTAAACAGTCGCTTGGGCCTATCCACTGCGGCCGCCATGCGCTCGGGGAGCAAGTCCCTCCACGCCCGGCGGCACCCCTTCTCCCGAAGTTGCGGGGCCATTGTGCCGAGTTCCTTGACCACGGTTCCCCCGATCGCCTCGGTATGCTCTACCCGCCCACCTGTGTCGGTTTTGGTACGGGCGCCTGCGGCGCTCGCCCGCGCGGTTTTTCTAGGCGGCATGGGATCTGCTGCTTCGCCCGAAGGGGCTTCGTCTCGCGTCTCGGCCTTTGGGGGAGCCGGACTTGCCTGGCTCCCGGCCTACGCGCTTTCACGGGGACGTCCAGAACCCCGCACAGCATGCCCTTCCGCGTCGCCGCTCGGGCTCGGGCGCGCCGCAGGCGGTACGGGAATGTCCGCCCGTTGCGCATCGGCTACGCCTGTCGGCCTCGCCTTAGCCCCCGACTGACCCTGGGGGGATTAGCCTCGCCCAGGAAACCTTGGGCTTGCGGCGGACGAGTTTCTCGCTCGTCTCTCGCTACTCATGCCAGCATCCTCGCTTCCGCGCCGTCCACCGGGGGTCGCCCCTCCGGCTTCGCCCAGCGCGGAACGCTCCCCTACCGGTGCGGCTCAAAGCCGCACCCCGCCGCTTCGGCACCATGCTTAGCCCCGTGTATTGTCGGCGCGCTCCCACTCGACCAGTGAGCTGTTACGCACTCTTTGAATGCATGGCTGCTTCTAAGCCAACATCCTGGCTGTCTGGGCGAGCGCACATCCTTTGCCACTCAACATGGATTTGGGGGCCTTGGCGGGCGGTCTGGGCTGTTTCCCTCTCGAAGGCGCAGCTTAGCCCACGCCTTCTGACTCCCGGGGTCTGATCCCGCGGTATTCGGAGTTTGGTCGGCTTCGGCAGGCGGTGAAGCCCCCTAGGCCGTCCAGTGCTCTACCTCCGCGGGAGAACCCCCGGGGCTAGCCCTAAAGCTATTTCGGGGAGAACGAGATATCTCCGGGTTTGATTGGCCTTTCACCCCTATCCTCGGGTCGTCCCCTCCGTTTTCAACCGAAGTGGGTTCGGCCCTCCACGGGGTCTTACCCCCGCTTCAGCCTGCCCAAGGATAGCTCACCCGGCTTCGCGTCGGCCCCGTGCGACTGCACGCCCGTTTAAAGGCTCGCTTTCGCTGCGGCTCGTTTCCTAACTTAACCTCGCCGCACAGGGCCACTCGCTGGCTCATTCTACAAAAGGCACGCCGTCACAGTCTCTTAAGTACTGCTCCGACTGCTCGGGGGCGCACGGTTTCAGGCGCTGTTTCACTCCCCTCTCGGGGTGCTTTTCACCTTTCCCTCACGGTACTCGTTCGCTATCGGTCACGGGAGAGTGTTCAGCCTTGGAGGGTGGTCCCCCCTGCTTCGGACCGGGTTTCACGTGCCCGGCCCTACTCTGGGTCGGCCTTCCGCGGGGGACGGGGTTTCGCGTACGGGGCTCTCACCCTCTGCGGCCGGCCTTCCCATGCCGTTCCGCTACCGCGTCCCTTTGTGACCGCAGCCGGGGCGCAGGGACCCCGGGCAGGCCGCCCAACAACCCCGGCGGGGCAACGCCCCTGGCGCTTTGCCGCGCCCGCCGGTTTGGGCTGGTGCGCTTTCGCTCGCCGCTACTCGCGCAATCTCGGTTGATTTCTCTTCCTCTGGGTACTTAGATGTTTCAGTTCCCCAGGTTGCCTCTCCTCCCCCTATTTCGTTCAAGGGAGGGCGACAGGGCATTGCCCCTGTCGGGTTCCCCCATTCGGAGACCCCCGGATCGAAGGCTGAGTGCGCCTCCCCGGGGCTTATCGCAGCTTGCCGCGTCCTTCTTCGGCTTCCCGTGCCAAGGCATCCGCCGTGCGCCCGTAACATCTTCGCTCAATCCGCTAACTCTCAATAAAGTGTCAGTCGTATATCCCAATTGACGCTATGGGTACGATAATCGCATATCTCGGTAAATCGCGATCGCAGATGCGATGACTACAATGTCATTCGTATCTAAATCTTAGAGAATCGTTCTCTTCATCTTCTCGATGAAACGCTATGCAGCTGTCAAGGTGCCTCCAGAAGGCTGGCCGCCCCCTGGGAGCCGGATGCTGCGGACGGGGGGCGCGGGCGGGCGCCCTCTTTGGATTCGGCCCTCATGGGGCCTAGCCTTATCTTTTTCTCTCCAGGCCGGGAGCCTCTCGGGCTCGACCGGTCGGGCACTCAACGTGTCTCCCTAGAAAGGAGGTGATCCAGCCGCACCTTCCGGTACGGCTACCTTGTTACGACTTCACCCCCCTCACC
>CAKTWD010000146.1 GCA_934630485.1 uncultured Eggerthellaceae bacterium
ACCGTATGCTTGACGGCGCTTCGCACGATGATGTCCCACTTGGCGTGCCCGTGTTCATGGGCATGCCCATCGTGATCGTGATCATGAGCCGCATCGGCGACGGTAGCGCCCCCTTCGTAGGATTCGGCGCCGGCAGAGCCTTCCTGCGCGGCAACGATGGCGGCAGCGTTTTGAATGCAGGGAACGTCATCGTCGGCGCAATGGCAGCCGGCGCGCTCGCACAGCTCGTGGATACGCCAGCTTTCACGCGCAGGACGCGTGATACGCAAAACGGCATCGATAGCGAAGCCGGCGACGATGCCGATAAGGATCTTCACCCCAAGAATAGTCGCGATGGTTTCGAAGGGAACGGCCTCGGCTATGAAAATGGGCAGCATCTCATCGGAAGTGGAAAGGAAAACAGCGATGAGTGTGCCAAGCGTGATCACGCGAGCCGCATAGAACGTCGATGCAGCGGCGGAGAAACCGCACTGGGGAACGACCCCGAGAACCGCGCCGATCGCGGGGCCGACAGCGCCGCCCTTCTCGATAGCTTCCTGGAATTTGCGCGAGGCACCATGCTCGAGCCATTCCATGGCGATGTAGGTTACCAGCAGGAACGGGATAAGGTACAGCGTGTCAAGCACCGCATCAAGCAATATGTCAAGAAGCATCTCCAATTACAGAACCTCTTCCGCGGGACCGCTCTCACAAGCGTTCAAACATATGAACAATCGTTCAAACCCTCTTAAAGCACAAAATGGGACGGCCTTTCGACCGTCCCATTTCAGGATGCGATTACTTTGACGGATGCTTACCGGCAAGTCAATCTTGCCAGGCTCCAACCGCTAAAGTTTCACAAAGCGAACCTTTTGGGCTCGAATTACATCATACCGCCCATGCCGGCTGCAGCGGCTGCTGCGGCAGCTGCCGGATCGGGATCCTTGGGGATCTCATTGACGGTTGCCTCGGTGATGAGGATGAGGGCTGCAACGGAAGCAGCAGACTCGAGAGCGGTGCGGGTAACCTTAACCGGGTCGTTGACGCCCATGTCGATCATGTTGCCGTACTCGCCGGTAGCGCAGTTCAGGCCCTCGCCCTTAGCCATGTTCTTGACGCGGTCGCAAACAACGCTGCCCTCGTAGCCGGCGTTCTCGGCGATAGCGCGAAGCGGAGCCTCGCAGGCCTTGCGGATGATGTCGATGCCGACCTGCTCGTCCTTGTCGTCGGTCTTGATGTCGTCAAGCACGTGAACGGCGTCAACCAGAGCAACGCCGCCGCCGGCGACAATGCCCTCTTCAACTGCAGCGCGGGTTGCCTGCAGGGCATCCTCGATGCGGGACTTCTTCTCCTTGAGCTCGGACTCGGTAGCAGCGCCGACCTTCAGGACCGCAACGCCGCCGGAAAGCTTGGACAGACGCTCCTGGAGCTTCTCGCGGTCGAAATCGGACTCGGTGCGGTCCATTTCAGCGCGGATCTGGGCAACGCGATCCTCGATTGCCTTCTTGTCGCCAGCGCCGTCAACGATGAGGGTGTTCTCCTTGTCGACCTTAACGGTACGGGCGGTGCCGCACATGTCGATGGTGGCATCGGCCAGGGTCATGCCGAAGTCCTTCTCGATGACCTGAGCACCGGTGACGACGGCGATGTCCTCGAGGATGCGCTTACGACGGTCACCAAAGCCAGGGGCCTTGATGGCAACGACGTTCAGGGTGCCGCGCAGACGGTTCAGAAGCAGGGTGGCAAGAGCCTCACCCTCGACGTCCTCAGCAACGACCAGCAGCGAACGACCGGACTTCATGACAGCCTCAAGCAGCGGGACCATATCCTGGATGTTCGAGATCTTCTGATCGGTCAGCAGGATGTAGGGGTTCTGCAGATCGGCTTCCATGCGCTCGGTGTCGGTGGCCATGTACGGGGAGATGTAGCCACGGTCGTACTGCATGCCCTCGACGATGTCCATTTCCATGCCGAAGGTCTGGCCGTCCTCGACGGAGATGGCACCGTCATGGCCGACCTTCTCCATAGCCTCGGCGATCTTGATGCCGATTTCGGCATCGCCAGCGGAGATGGTGCCGACTGCAGCGATCTGGTCTTGAGTGGAAACCTGGGTGGCGTCGGCCTTGATCTGCTCGACAACGGCAGCAGTTGCCTTCTGGATGCCGCGGCGGATGCCCAGCGCGTCAGCACCGGCGGTGACGTTCTTCAGGCCCTCGCGAGCGATGATGTCAGCAAGCAGGGTTGCGGTGGTGGTACCGTCGCCGGCGACGTCGTTGGTCTTGACGGCGGCCTCGCGGATGAGCTGAGCGCCCATGTTCTCTACCGGATCCTCAAGCTCGATCTCGCGAGCAACGGTCACGCCGTCGTTGGTGACGGTCGGAGCGCCGTAGCTCTTCTCGATGGCGACGTAGCGGCCTTTGGGGCCAAGGGTAACCTTAACAG
>CAKTWD010000147.1 GCA_934630485.1 uncultured Eggerthellaceae bacterium
GCCCTTCGCGATCATCTGCGTGCCCAGAAGCACGGCGGCCTGCGCCTGACCGAATTCCTCAAGAAGACGCTGGTGGGCGCCCTTGGCACTGGTGGTGTCGGCATCCATGCGGATGATGGGCACTTCCCCGCCAAGCCCCTCGAAGCTGTCGATGAGCACGCGGAGATCGGCCTCGACGCGCTGGGTGCCGGCACCGAACTTCTTCAAGTACGGGCTCCCGCACTCGGGGCACGTGGGCGGCGTGAGAATGCGATATCCGCAATGGTGGCAAATCAGTTGGTTGCCGCGCTCGTGATAGGTCAACGACGTCGAGCACGACGGGCAGGTGGGCACGAAACCGCAGTCGCGGCACAGCAGGAATTTCGCGAAGCCGCGCTGATTCAACAGCAGAACCGCTTTGTGACCTGCACGAAGCTCGGCCTCGAGCGCCTTCGAGAGCGAACGCGAGAACATCGAGCGCGATCCCGACCCGAACTCGCGAGCCATGTCGACGATCTTGATCTGGGGCATGGGATTGCCGTTGGCTCGCTCGGGAAGCTCGACCTGATGCCACTGCGGGTCCTTCGCCGCGTTGTACAGACTCTCGATGGAAGGCGTCGCCGAACCCAAGACGACCGTCGCCTTCGAACGGCGCGCCATCCAAACAGCGACGTCACGCGCATGATAGCGCGGGGCGCTGTCCTGTTTGTACGAGCCCTCGTGTTCCTCGTCGATGATGATGAGGCCTAAGTTGCTAAGCGGCGTGAACAAGGCGCTTCGCGCACCGACCACCACGCGTGCCGCGCCCGACCTGATGAAATCCCACTGGTCGTAACGCTCGCCCTGGCTCATGCGCGAGTGCATGACGGCAACCGTGTCGCCGAAACGGCCGCGGAAGCGGGCAACCGTTTGCGGGGTAAGCGAGATCTCGGGCACCAAAACGCACGCCGTGCGGCCCTGGGCAAGCACAAGCTCGATGGCCTGCAGATAGACCTCGGTTTTCCCCGAACCGGTAACGCCGTCGACCAAGACGACATCGCCGCAAGCTCGATCGTTCGCTTCGCCGATAACGCGCAGCGCCTCGGCCTGGCCGGGCGTGAGCGCGGGTTTTTCCGTTGGCTGGAACGCGCCCGTTTCGACGCCGCGCATGCGACGACGACGCTCGATGCGCACCACACCGCTCGATTCGAGCGTCTTCAAAACCGAGGACACCGCACCGAACTCCATGGCCAACTCGGCCACACGCAGCTCGCCTTGACGCAGCGCCTCAATGACCGCGATCTGCTTCACCGCGTTCTTTCGCGGCGTGAACGAATCGGCGTTCGGGCCAAGCATCACCCAGCGGTCGTCCACCTCGCCGACAGCGGGCTCTTCGAGGCGCCACTCGCCCGTGCGCGAGCGCACGATGCGGGGAACTCCCCCGGGCGGCGTGAACAGGCGGATGCATGCCGAAAGCGGGGCGATATAGCATTTGGCCAGGTACTGGGCGCATGCCGCGCCCTCTTCGTCGAAATACGGTTGGGAAAGCACGCGAATGATGGGCTTCAGGCGCGAACGCGACGATTCGGAAACGCCAAGGGCCTCGAAGGCACCAGGCTCATCCGAGTCACGAATATCGACGATGAAGCCAATGGCCTGTCTGCCGCCGAACGGCACCAAGCAAGCACAGCCCACCTGCACCTCCATGCCGTCGTCGACAACGTCGTCCGAGACCAAGTAGGTGTACGGGGCGTCAAGCGCCTGAGTGGGGATGTCCAATATGATTGAAGCGAGTTTCATGGGTCCCAGTTTAAATCATGGCGGCGACGTTCGCGAATGTGTCACGAGGCACGTGGAAAAAGCACGGCGGAAAGGAAGCTGGGCACGAAGGGCGACGACGATCGCGAATCGACCGAATCCGCCCAAAGAAAAACCGCCCGCGCCGAAAGCGCAGGCGGAGTATTCAACTTGCATGCGACGCGAGACGCGCCGGCAAATTCAACGCGGAACCAACTACAGACCGCAGGCGGCGCGAAGCTCGTCGACGCGGTTCGTCTTCTCCCACGTGAACTCGTCAAGCTCGCGGCCGAAGTGACCGTAGTTCGAGGTCTTGCGGTAAATCGGACGGCGAAGATCGAGGGTGTCGATGATGGCAGCCGGACGCAGGTCGAAGACCTTGGAAACAGCAGCCTCGATGTCGGCCTCGGCCACTTTGTTGGTGCCGAAGGTGTTCACGTAAATGGACAGCGGGCGCGCAACGCCGATGGCGTAAGCAAGCTCGATCTCGCACTTGTCGGCCAAGTCGGCGGCAACGATGTTCTTGGCAACCCAGCGAGCAGCGTATGCAGCGGAGCGGTCGACCTTGGTGCAGTCCTTGCCCGAGAACGCGCCGCCACCGTGACGACCCATGCCGCCGTACGTATCGACGATGATCTTGCGGCCGGTGAGGCCGGTGT
>CAKTWD010000148.1 GCA_934630485.1 uncultured Eggerthellaceae bacterium
CGCTGGAGGCGGTTCCGGCTTTCACGCGCATGAGCTCGGTGTCGGGCTTGTCGTTGTCGTAAACGTTGGCTGCTGGCGCCTGCTTCTGCCAGAAGGCGTAGTCACCGACGGCTGCGATGCTGGGTGTTTCGTACGTCGAGTCGCCTTGGTCGGCCAAGGCGGGCTCTCCGATGTTGCCGCTTCTGATAATGGCGCTGTAAACGCGCCAAACGCCGTCAAGGATGTTCGCCTCGGTCCAGACGATGCTGGAAGACGAAGCGCGCACGTCGTAGATTTCGAAGCCTTCGGCCGAACCGACTGCTTGATCGAGCACGACGTTGTAGGTGGCGCTTCCCAACATGATCAGGCCGACTTTCGCCAGGGGCTTTCCCGTGTCAGTGGGAAGGATGCAAACGGCGATGTCGTCGCTGTTGCACCATACAAGCGAACCGAGGGGCAGCTCGATATTGCCGTACAGCGAGAGCTTGGTGCTGGGATCTTCCACCAAGGTGAGGTCGGTTAAGGAGGTCACGTCGTCGTTTGCCACTTTCAGGCAGTCAAGGTCGACATCCTTGCCTTTCGTGGCGAAATAAATGGCGGCTCCGCCACCTGCGGCTACGGCCACGGCTCCGGCGCCTACAGCGCCGTACAGGAAGTTCCTGCGCGACAGAAGGCCGCCGTCTTGGTCGGTGATGCTGGGACGATCGCCGGGGGTGGCGCTGGCAACCCTGGTTGCATGCGTTGCAGAACGCGATGCGGTACGGGTGCTTTTGGTGGATTGAGACGCAACGCGATGCGTGGCAGGGGGCCTGCCGGGGCGGGTGTTCCTGCTGCGTTGGGTGGTTGGTCTGTTCGGTCTGTTCGCCATGAACGGAATTGTGACATCACTGCAGTGCGTTCGGGCGCTTTCGGGTCAAAACGTTACAAATATTCCCAGACCGTTCATCTTGTTGCCGATTGCTTTGACATGGGGGTTTGTGCAAATCCCCCGCTTTCTGTTAATGTGTGTTTAACTGCGAGGTAACTGTTTTCTGTTGCTTCAGCTGCTTTTAAAAACGCTCGTTTATACTGAATGCCAATGCACCGATATATGGATAAAGGTGATTATATGAGCAACGAAACACGTCGTATTCTGCTTGTCGAGGACGAGAAGGCAATCCGTGACGCGGTCACGGCCTACCTCGAGCGCGAGAACTACTGGGTAACCGCCGTCGGCGACGGTCAGGAGGCCCTGGACGAGTTCGGCAAGCATCATTTTGACCTGGTCATTCTTGACCTCATGCTTCCGCATGTCCCCGGCGAGCGCGTCTGCCGTGCTATCCGCGACAACTCCGATGTGCCCATCATCATGCTTACCGCTAAGGGCGAAGTCGAAGATCGCATCATCGGCCTTGAGCTTGGCGCTGACGACTACCTTATCAAGCCGTTCAGCCCGCGCGAGCTGGTTGCACGCACTCGTGCACTCCTCCGTCGCGTTCATGCCGATTCCGAGCCGCAGCGCGAGGTGCTCAACTTCGGCGAGCTCACCATCGATGTTTCCGGCCACAAGGTTTTGGTTTCCGGTAAGGAAGTCGACCTTACCGCCAGCGAGTTCAAGCTGCTCACCACGCTTTCCCGTTACCCGGGCCGCGTGTACTCTCGTATGGAGCTGGTCGAGAAGGTTCTGGGTTACGACTTCGAGGGCTACGAGCGCACTATCGACTCGCATGTCAAGAACCTGCGCGCCAAGATCGGCGACAACCCGCGTCATCCTACCTGGCTGCACACCGTTCATGGCGTCGGCTATCGCTTCGAGGACCCCACCAAGGCTCCCTCCCAGCAGCAGTAGCGCCGCCCAATCCCGATACCTTGAAGAAGCTGTTCGCAGCGGAAAGTTCTCATGGGACAAGAAACCAAATCAGATCGACTGGCCGCCGAGGAAACCGGCGGCCAGTCTGCTAAAAAAGGCAAGTCGTTCGAACGGAAGACGCGTCGCTTCCGCTGGTCAAGCATGAAATACGCAACGCGCGTCACCATCGCGTTCGCCCTGATCGCCGCCATGACCACGGTTGTGGCCATCGGCGTGGTCTCGTTCGTGTGGAGCCAGCATTTCCAGTCGTACACGCGCGAGAACATCCAATCGGTGGCCGACATCGCCGCCGATCGCCTGGCGCTGCGCTACGAAACCGACAATGGCACGTTCACGTCCGAGGCGTTCGAGTCGGTAAGCAACTCCATCGGCGTGTACTCGGGTCTGGGCATTCAGGTTGTCGACGCACACGACGGCGTTCTGTACGATTCCACCACCGATTTCGGCAAGAAGGGCTCCGGCGAGGGTATGAGCGCCCCGTCGTTGGCGCCTAAGGCCAACGCCACCGGTATCGCCACGGCAACCATCTATGCCGAGGGCAACCCCATTGGCAAGGTGCGTGTGTG
>CAKTWD010000149.1 GCA_934630485.1 uncultured Eggerthellaceae bacterium
AACCTGAAAGCAACGCCTGATGCAGCCCAAGCCATGACCGACCCCAAGGCCATCGAGCTGTTCGAGGAATTCGGCGTGATGTCGGCCGTTGAGATGCACAGCCGCTATGAGGTGAAGCTCGAGCAGTATTCCAAGTTGCTGAACATCGAAGGCCGCACCATGAGTCATATGACCAAGCGCAAGATCGCTCCGGCCGTCAGCGCATACGCAGACCAGATTTCGCAAACCATCATCGGCAAGAAGAAAGCCTGCCCCAAGCTCGAACCCACTGGAGAGATCAAGCTTTTGAAGGAGCTCAACGCTGGCACGAACAGGATCTCTGAGTGCGTGGAAGTCCTTGATGCTGCACTTGAAGAGGCCGCCGGTATCGAAGACAGCCTGGAAGAAGCCACTGCCTATCACGACAAGGTGCTTGCCGCCATGGACGACCTTCGAGCCGTGTGCGACGAAATGGAGAACATCTGCTCGACCGAGGTCTGGCCGATGCCCACGTACAACAAGATGCTCTTCTACTGCTAATCCGGGCACGGGCGAAGAATCAAGCCGCTGAAACGCCCACCCTTCCCCTCCTTCGGGCCCGCAGGGATCGCCTCCCCTGCGGGCCTCCTTCTTTTTAGGGGAGAATGACGAACGGCGCTAGCAGCAAGCGCCCTGAAATTGCGATCGAAAGAAGAGCGGTTCTTGACTCAAACCCTTGACAGAGCACAAACAAGACCCCTCCTCTTGAGTAAGAGAAGGGGTCAAAATCAAGAAATGATATCAGTGATTCTATTTGCCCTTAATTGCAGCAACGACCTCTTCAGCACAGACGATACCATCATGCATGGCGCTGGCCACAAGTGTGGAGCCTGTCAAGAAATCGCCAGCTGCAAAAACGGGAGTATCGATGCTCGACTCCCGATCGAGAACTGCCCTGTGGGTGCCGTTCGAAACAAGCGCAACAGGCTTTCCCTCACTCGCACACGCCACATGGAACGCATTCAGAATGCCATCCTCAGGCGCAATGAAACCTTTTGCAATAAGAACCAAATCAGCGGGAACCTCATAGGGATCGCTTCCGTCTTTAGCCTGAAGAACAGCAACGGCAACATCTTCACCGTTTGCGCCGGCTTTGAACGCAAGGGTATCCGTAGACCACACGCGAGGATCCTCGCCCATAACCGCAGCAGCTTCCAATTGACCATAACCGTCATTCGCAGGTCCGTGCGGATTAGGCCAGTTCATCCAGTCAGTTTCGGGGTCAGGATCTTTCGGAGCCGAAGCGCGAATCACCTGATGAACCGATGCGCAACCCTGACGAAGGGCCGTCGCGACGCAATCGACGCCCGTATCGCCGCCGCCCACAACGATGACATGCTTGCCTTGAGCCGTTTCCACCGGCTTTTCCGAATCGAGGAGTGACTTCGTCGCCTCGGTCAGGTAGTCGACAGCGAAGCGGACGTTCTCAAGATCTTCGCCTTCAACCCCCATAGCACGAGGCTTGCGGAAACCGCATGCCAAAACAACGGCATCGAAACCATTCAGGATCTCGTCGGCTCGCTCGATCGCATCGTATTCGAAGACGAATTCGACACCGCTGCGCTGCATCAAATCAATTCGACGTTCGATGATCGACTTCGGCAGCTTCATGTTGGGAATGCCGTACATCAGCAACCCACCAGCACGATCAGCCTTCTCGAAAACAGTGACGGCCAACCCCTCGCATGCAAGTTTCCATGCCGCCGCAAGGCCAGCGGGACCAGAGCCGACAACAGCAACCTTGGCTGCGCCTTCCTCAGGAATCGGCAAAGGTTTCACGCCCGCAGCCCACGATGCATCTGAAATAGCCCGTTCGTTATCATGGATAGTCACCGCTTGATCGTGTTCTCCCAAGTTGCATGCCTGCTCACACGGGGCCGGGCAAACCCTACCCGTGAACTCGGGAAAAGGATTAGTCATCGAAAGACGTGCCGCCGCTTCCGCAAGACGTCCTTCATACAGAAGATCATTTGTCTCGGGAATGGGATTGTGAAGAGGACAACCCGTCGGCTTCTTCGCCTTCCCGATGACAATGCCGCATTGGCAGAACGCAACGCCGCAGTCCATGCAGCGACTCGCCTGAACCTCCTGATCCGACAGCGGCAGAGGGATGGCGAATTCGTTGTAGCCGGCAACCGATTCGCGGGCATCGGCTACGCCGTGGGCAACGCGCTCAACGTGAAGGAATGCTCCCGGTTTTCCCATGCTAGTTCCTCCTAAACATTTCGAACGCGCGCTCTGCAGCTTCCTCATGCGAGAAACCCTTCGCCTCTTCGTTCG
>CAKTWD010000150.1 GCA_934630485.1 uncultured Eggerthellaceae bacterium
GGCTCGGTGGACACATGCTCCTTCACCTTCGTGCCGAACGGATAGTGAGCCTCACCTGCTAGGATCTTCTGCTCGAGAGACGCATCGTCAAGCGCAATGCCAAGAGTTACCACGAAGTGGATGTCCTTGCGCTTGCGGGCGTCAACGCTGCGCTTAAGCAGCATAACCTCGCTGATGTCATCGGGCTCGACGCTTAGGGCACGAGCCGCCGCGGTCACCAAGCCATCGCGGTTATCAGGTGCGCCTTCCTCCAAAGCCATGCTGATGTTCGATGCTTCTATCATGTTCTGATCCTGTTCTTGATCGAGGAAATCGATGAATTTCGGTGTCGCCCGAGATCGGGATTGAATGGGCGTCACAAAAGCGAATCGGCGGCGGAAACGCCCGCAAGCATGCCGCTTGCCCATGCCCAATGAAGGTTGTAACCACCGCACGGGCCGTCGACGTCCAGCGCCTCGCCTGCAAAATACAGCTGCGGGAAACGACTTGACTCCATGGTTTGGGGGTCGACCGACAACACGTCGAAGCCGCCACGGCGAACCTGGCAGTTTGACTCGTCGCCGATCCCCGAAACGGTAAGCGTGAACCCGGAAAGCGCGTCGGCAAGAGATCGCAGGCCCGCCTTCGTGACGGCAGCATCCCCACGGAGGCTGCATGCACGCAAAAGCACATGTCCCACCTGGGGAAGAACAAGCCCGTTCAGAAAGTCGCCGTAGGTGTCGGCACCCGCCTCGCGCAACCGATGTGCGCGCGCAAAGCAGAATTCCCGAGCCTTCGCGGCATTCGCGTTCAGATCGAACGTCGACGGATCGACCGCGGCGACCGCCGAAGCCCCCTGCGCAGGCTCGCTTGGCGTCAGACCGCCGAAAACCTCGGACAGAAAGTCGATCGAAAGCACGTCACCGGGTTCTGCGTAACGGGACAAATTGAAAACGGCGATGCCCGATACACCGTACTTGCGAAACATCACTTCCCCATGTTCGATCGTGACAACCTTCGGATCCCCCTTAGCGCTGGGGCGCACCAGCGAAACTGCAGCGCGCACGCGGATATTGTTCAGCTCTTTGACCAAGCCCGTCTCGGTGGCAAGGGGACCAAGCACGGGACGGGTTCGCGGGCGGCTCCAACCGGCAGCATCAAAGTCGACGGCAACGCCGCCCCCGCACGCAACGACCAGAGCCGATGCGCGCTCAAACGAGCCGTCGGCCATGCGCAACGTATAGGGCGAGCCGTCTTTTCTGGGCGGGTCGATCAGGGAGACCGTGCTGTCGCAACGCTCGACTACGCCCAATCGCGCGGCAGCCGCCCTTAAGACGTCAAGAACGGAGCTGGCCTTGTTTGCCAATGGGTACTGGCGACCGTCCTGTTCCTCGCGCCAAACCAAGCCCAAATCGCCGAAGAAGCGATGCACCGCATCGTCGTTCGGATTGACCCCGTCGAACGGACACGCCTCCTCAACTTGGCTCAAAACGCCCTCAACGAACGCGCCGTTATGGTAAAGGCCCGTATCGATCTGCGAATTCGAGAAGTTGCAGCGCCCGTTGCCCGTGGCAAGGATCGTGCGGCCCACGCGGTCATCCCGCTCGAAAACCTCGACCGACGCAACCTGCCCCTGCACACGAAGGCGCGTCGCGGCCGCGATCGCGCACGCAAGTCCGGCAGCCCCGCCGCCTATGATGATGATCTTTTCCATAACGAACATTATATTACGGGGCACAGCAGGGCACCCAGCCCATTGCCTAACGAATCGGGAACGACGCAGAAGCCAGACACCGCGTTCGAGATTGCCGTCAATCCGCCTTCAACTGTTACAATTGGCTTCGCTTTGATTCTTTCAACCAACAAGGCCGCTTGCATCGTAAGACCGTTTGCACCGGCCCACCCAATCAGATTGGAAGCTATATGGACTCACGCGACATGCTCACCGGCGCCCTTATCGCCCTCTCGACCACGGCAGGACGCGCCACGCAGCAACTCACTGACGAAACCGACGACATCGTGATCGGCGGTGTTGCCGCATGCTGCGGTGACGCCCCCAACGACGCCGCGCTTAACGCCTTCGCAGAACGCGCCCACGAAGAGAACCTGCGCCTGGCAAAGGAATCCGAAGGAGTCGCCAATGCCGACTTCGACATGGAAAACCTTGAAGAGCAGGACGAAAACGTCAAGGCGCTGAAGAGGATGATCCTTGCAGGCCTTCGCGACGTCGCCAGCCCCACCCTGCGCGCCCGCAACAAAGAGCTCTCGAATCCCGAGGTCAACGCATTCTTCCGCGCCGTTCTGTACACGAT
>CAKTWD010000151.1 GCA_934630485.1 uncultured Eggerthellaceae bacterium
AATACCGACGATGCAAAAGGCGAGGTTGTGAAACAAGCCTTTGTCCCGACTGAGATTCGCGAGAAGGATTTCGTCTGAGGTGTTCTTCAGGGGTTGGTTGGCATTCATATGCAGGTGCCTCCTGCATTTTGCGCGGTGAAGATCAACGGTCAACCTGCCTATAAAAGGACGCGAGCCGGCGAGGAGGTGGAACTCGAAGCTCGTCAGATCGAGGTCTATTCTGCCGAGCTGGTAAACATCATTGAGGCTTCTTCGGCGGATGAGCACAATGATTCGGTTTCGTGGATCGTGGATTTGTCGGTTTCTAAAGGTACGTTCATCCGCTCTATTGCGCGAGACCTGGGACAGCAACTTGGCACGTGCGCTCACTTGTCCGGTCTTGCACGTATGAGCGCAGGTAGGATCTCGTTGGATGAGTGCGTCTCATTGGAAACGCTTGAGGATTTAAAAGAATCCGCGGCGCTTGACCCCGTTCGCGTGCTGGGCTTTCGGTTCGCATATGCCGACGATCGTTCCGATTCCGTCTCCAATGGCGCAGCGCTTTCCCCTGATGACGTAACTTTATACGAATCGCTTGCAAGCGAAGCCGACGATTCGCTTTGCGCTTGCTGTGCGACTGAGCTCGTGAAGAGTCAAACGACACCATTTGATGGAGAGCTGATTTGCGTTTTGGTAGAGAACAAATTGAAGGGCGTGTATCGATATGACAGCCGGTATCGCTGCTGGAAATCTGATTGCGTGTTTGCGGTAGGTGTGTCTCGTGGCTGAAATTATCTATTCGACTGATGACTTCTCCAATCTTGACGTTCTTCAGTCAAGTGTAAGCTGCTTCGGCGTGTTCGACGGCGTTCATGTTGGGCATCGATTTCTTATTCACCAAACGATTGATTCAGCATTACAACATGGCGCGAGATCTGCGGTGATCACGTTCGACATCGACCCTGATGAGCTTTTCAAGCGCAAGGGATTCGTGAAGCTCATGAGCAACGAGAAGCGCATCGAGGCACTGGCCGATAGCGGTGTGGATCTTGTTGTCGTGCTTCCGTTCTCACGTGAATTCTCCGCCCAGAGTCCTACTGAGTTTTTGAACAGCACCTTCAACAGCGGTGTGCCTGTTGAATTGCACGTCGGCTCGAATTTTCGTTTCGGCTGCAAGGCCGCTGGCACTGTTTCGGACCTTACCGCTTGGGGTGCAAATCACGATATGCGTGTTGTCGGTCATGACCTTGAAACAGCGCTGGGCACGGTTGTGTCCGCTACGCGCATTCGCACGCTTCTTGAGGATGGCTCCAACATCGGTCAGGCTAATGAGCTTCTTGGTCGCCCATATCGCATGAGCGGCCGCGTGGAACAAGGGCGCAAAGAAGGCCGCGATATGGGATTCCGTACGGCTAATGTTTTCGTTCCGATCAACCTTCGTGCGCTTGGCCCGGGTGTTTTCGGCGCTTATGCATTCGTGGAGGGCCATCGCTATAAAGCTGCAGTCTCTGTCGGGGTTTCTCCTATGTTCGCCGATGAGACTCAAGCGTATTGCGAAGCTCACCTCTTGGACTTCGAGGGGGATATCTACGGCGATGTGGTCGATATCGACTTTATTGAATGGCTTCGTCCCATGATGAAGTTCTCTAGCGTAGAGGAACTTATCTCCACCGTCATGGGGAACATCGACTGGGTCCGTAACAACCTTTAGCCGATGTCCTTCGTCTGCGTTCCGTTTTAGGTTGACGCTGCTTCATATTTCCGTTTCTAAACCGTTTCAAATAATCTACAATTAGTTTGTTTGTGTCTCTCGCCTTCCGATGTACGTTTTCGGCTTTGATAGCTGGCCGAAAACGCCTATCTAAGGCAGATCGAATACCAAGGAGGTAATCGTGATTTCGACGTCCATCGCATGGATGGCGCCCGTATGTGCAATCATCGGCATGTGCGTCGCGCTTTATCTTGCTCGCTGGGTTCTTGCTCAGGATCCTGGTTCGGACAAGATGAGCTCTATTTCCGTTAAGATTCAGACTGGCGCTGCCGCCTTCCTGAAGAGCGAGTACAAAATGCTCGCAGTCTTTGTGCTTGTTGTCGCCGTTCTGATGGCCGTGGCTCTTTCGCCCTGGACCGCTCTTGCATTCATCACAGGCGGCATTCTTTCCGCTTGCGCAGGTTATGCAGGCATGTTCGTCGCCACACGTGCCAACACCCGTACCACCCATGCTGCCGAGACTTCCGTTGCTGCCGCTCTTAAGGTCAGCTTCC
>CAKTWD010000152.1 GCA_934630485.1 uncultured Eggerthellaceae bacterium
ACCCAGGAAGTACTCGGATGCTGACGAGTTTGACCTCTTTGCGTAAATGAAACCGATGGTCAGCACCACGATGAAGTAAAGAAGAATGGCGAAGACTACCAAGAAGTCGCCGGATCCCATTTTCATTTGCACGTTCGTTATTCCTTATCCTCGAGCAGTTTCTCAACAGCAGCAAGCTTCACGCAGCAGACGAAGACGTCCAGCGCCACGGAAAGCTCTTCGAGAGGTGGGAGGGTAGGGGCGATGCGGATGTTCGTGTCGTACGGATCGTTCTTGCAAGGCCAGGTGGCGCCTGCTCCGGTCATGGTGACACCGGCTGCCTTGGCAAGCTCGACGATGCGCTTGGCGCAGCCTCTGGGAGCGTCGAATGAGATGAAGTAGCCACCGCGCGGGTTGGTCCAGCTGCAGCCGTCAACCTCGGCAAGGCCCGCGGCGAGCTTTTCCTGCACCAGCTCGAACTTCGGGCGGATGATGGCCGCATGCTTGCTCATATGCTTGGCAATGCCGTCGGCGTCTTTCAAGAACTTGACGTGACGCAGTTGGTTCATCTTGTCGTAGCCGATGACGGCGGGGCTGATGAGGCTCTTGATCTCGGCGATGTTCTCGCCGCTTGCCGCGATTGCCGAGATGCCGGCGCCGGGGAAGGTGATCTTCGAGGTGGAGGCGAACTTCAGGTAACGGTTCGGGTTGCCAGCAGCGGCGCAAGCCTGGGCGATGTCCTTAAGCTGGTCTTGGTTTTCAGCCTCGTCGAACAAATGATGCACGCAATAAGCGTTGTCCCAGAAGATGCGGAAGTCTTCAGCAGCGCATTTCATGCCCGCAAGACGATCGACGACCTCGTCGGAATACGTGGTGCCCGCAGGATTGGAATATTTGGGCACGCACCAGATGCCTTTGACAGAGGCGTCGTTCGCGACAGCCTGTTCGACGAAGTCCATGTCGGGGCCGTCTTCGTTCATGGGAACAGGGATAAGCTCGAAGCCGAAGCTCTCGGTTACCAGGAAATGCCTGTCATAACCGGGAACGGGGCAAAGCCACTTCACGTTATCCAGCTTGCCCCAGGGCGTAGAGCCAAGGGCGCCGTGCGCAACATAGCGGGAAACAGCGTTGTACATAAGGGTAAGGCTCGAGGCGCCGCCGACGATGACGTTCTCGGGCTTGTCGTCAAGCATTCCGGCCATAAGGCGTTTTGCCTCAGGGATGCCGTCCAAGACTCCGTAGTTGCGGCAATCGGTGCCATCCTCAGAGAAGCAATCGTCGATTCCCGTGACGGTAGTAAGTAGAGGCATGCTTAGGTCGAGCTGGTCGGCGGCCGGCTTGCCACGGGCCATGTTCAGGGCAAGGCCGCGCGCCTTGATGTGCGCATACTCGTCGTCAAGGCGGGTTTTCAAGGCCTTAAGATCGGCTGATTCAAGGTCGGTGTACATATAATTGTCCTTTCTTGGGGTCGAGTTATTGTACCCCTAAGAGATTGCCGCTTGGTTTCATCGGCTTACTAAACTTACAAGCGGTCGTGAGCGGTCAAATAGGCAAGGGGATTGGAAAAATAAAACGACTTTTCAAAAATCTTTTTTACCGAATTTTAGTTAAAAATAGCTAAAAACAAGTGATGACCTGCGGAAACGAAGGAATCATGGAGACACACCCGGGGGCGTGTAGCTGATTGACAGACCCCCGTACCTAGCGTAATATTCTCAATCGCTCCGAGGGAAGTACGCTTTCCGAGCGAGCGGCAGCTTGAAAAGTACACATGAATTTGAGCGAGCCAAAATGGGCGTGTGCCCGAGTGGTTAAAGGGGACGGGCTGTAAACCCGTTAGCTATGCTTACCAAGGTTCGAATCCTTGCGCGCCCACCATTTTCTCGCCCGTGTAGCTCAGTAGGTAGAGCACTTCGTTGGTAACGAAGAGGTCACCGGTTCAAGTCCGGTCGCGGGCTCCATTTCTGGCGGTGTAGCTCAGTTGGTTAGAGCACACGGCTCATACCCGTGATGTCATTGGTTCGAGTCCAATCACCGCTACCAGAACTTTTTTGAAAGCATCCTCTTCGGGGGATGCTTCTTGTATATAGGTATTTATCGCCGAAACAACGCGATTTCATCAATAGAAAGGATGATTTCCATGGCCAAGGAACATTTCGACCGCTCCAAGCCGCATGTAAACATCGGCACCATCGGTCACGTCGACCACGGCAAAACCACTCTTACGGCTGCCATCTCTAAGAC
>CAKTWD010000153.1 GCA_934630485.1 uncultured Eggerthellaceae bacterium
AAAAAAGCCGCGGCCTTCTTCGCCAGGGAGCAGGGGTAGCCGCGCGCTACCGCCTCATGCTGGAGGAGAAGGCCGGATTCCCCGTCTTGAATCTGAATCTGCCCCATTCCCGTTGACAAGTCGTTTTTTGGTGCCGCCGATAAGTTGAAAATGAACTTTTGTTAATATGCAATATCTAAGTTGCCCTAGGCGTACAGAAAGCGCTTTCAGTGGCTCCGCGTCTTTTAGCTTTGATGGATGTGATTATGCGAAAAAAACGAGGCCATTCTACTCGCCGCGCTTTGTATACCGCTCTCGCTGTTCTTGTGGCATTTTGCTTTTGCATCGCCGCGTCTCCCGTTCATGCCGAGGAGGTCTCGAAGCTTTCGTCGCCGATTCAAATTAACGGGGATACGGCGAATGTTATGGTCAATCTCTTTGCCGACGAGGATCATACCCAGCCCATTGGCGGCGCTGTGACGTCAATATCTCATTTTTACGGAGCTTTCTCGGCGAAATTCTTGAGTGGCAAGGCGCCCTCCGTCGACAACAATGTTGCCGTCTATGAATTCCCTGACACCATCGTTGTCGACGATAACGATGGCGGTGATCTCATGGAAGGATCGGGCGCCGATGCCGCCAAAGCTGGCACCTGGGCAATTAGGGACAACAAAGTAATTTTTTCATTTGATGCGAAGTGGCTCGAAGGCAATCCCGCGGACATTTACGTTGCCGCTATTTTTTCGTTCAAACTTAAAAACAAGGATGCTGGCTCGGGCGACAACGTTTCTGTAGTGTTCCCTGGCGTGGGGTCGATTCAGGTTCCCGTCAAAGACGGTAGCGTCGCTGGAACGAAATCGGGAACCTTTTCCCAAAGTGCCGACGGCGTGGCCAAAGTCGCCTGGACCGTGAATTTGAATGTCGAGTCGTACGCAACAAACGTTAAATTCGTTGACGAGTTGGGCGACAATTTCAGCTATGTTGAAGGAAGCTTCGCGCTTGATGGCAAGAAGCTCGATCCCCAACCGAGGATTTCCGGCCAGACCGCAACCATTGGCAATTTGGGCAATCTTTCCCAGGGGGATCATGCGATCACGTATGAAACGGTGCTGAAGAGCAGTGTTTCCGTGAAAGACCGTGAGTATATCAACCAGCAAGAAGCCTCAAAAAATACAGCAACATGGGAGTGGGGCGGCGCCGACGATCGCCAATCCGGCACGGCGACGGCTGCGCCTGGCGCCTTTCGTTACGACATGATCAGCAAATCTAATGGCTCGGGCACGCCGTCTGGCATCGCTTGGACGGTAACCCTTAACCAAGGTGAACTCAAAGCCGACATGAGTGGCTATGTGTTCACCGACAAATTGGATGCTAAGCAGTCATATAAGGGCAGCTACACGGTTTATAAAGGCAGCTCGGGGTCGGAGGTTTTTGCGACTGGCGCGCTTGACGCATCGCAGGCTTCCTTTACCTATACGTTCCCGAACGACCTCGCCGATAAATACGCAACCTACCGCATCGTTTATCACACAACAATGAACGACACGAGTTCGTACGACACCGTGAGCAACAGTGCGATTATCCAGCACGACGGCTCTATTTCCGGGTTGGACGATGGCAAATTCACGCCGCAACTCGTGGGCACGCCGATTACCAAGAGGCTTGTGAGCTCCGATGAAGCTGCGACGACGGGAAGGGCGACATGGGAAACGCGTGTTGCGCTCAAGGCGATCGTCAATGCGGTTAATCCTGATAAGGTGACGGTGAAGGACACGTTTCAGACGGCATGGAAACAAAATATCGGTGTCGACGTAGACTCCATTACCATTAAAATCGGTGCAACCGAGCTTGTGCTTGGGCAGCACGGCGACTGGAACCTAACGGCTAACTGGTCGGTCGGCGAAACAAAGAGAAATTTCAATCTTGATATATATATTAACGACAAGGTAAAGGCGGCCCTCGAGAACGAGGATTACGCCGTCGTCACGTACACCACGACATCCGATGCGCTGCCAGGATGGTATTCGAACTTCGCATCGGTTAGCGCGTCGGGCTTGAACCTTCAGCGACAGTACTCTGACCTTGTTATGTACGTTGTCAACCAGGAAACGACTCCCGCGGTCGAGAAGCCGGAAGCGGAGTCGAAGGTGTCTTGGGATGAGAGCTTCGAGTGGAGCGCCCTTGACGGTTCGAGCGAGAAGGGCGCATGGGTTGTCG
>CAKTWD010000154.1 GCA_934630485.1 uncultured Eggerthellaceae bacterium
TACGGCCTCGATTATTCCGAGCGCTACCGCAACCTTCCGTACATCGGCGTTTTGAAACCTGAGGTTTACCGTTAATGGCTCCACAGCGAAACAAGAAGAACAACAACGAAACCAGTGGGCGCACAGCAATCATCGCGGTTGCCGTGTTCCTGATCGTGGCCGTGCTGGTGGGCAACCAGTACCAAGGTCTTATGACCAACGGCGCCGATCAGCGCACCACTGACACGCTTATCACGTCCGAGTTCCTGCAGGCGGTCGAGCAAGATCGCGTCGAGTCGGTTGTCTACGACGCCGGCAGCTACACGGTCACGGGCACGTATTACCCCGCGGCAACGGCGGGCTCTGCGGCGCTTAACGCGTTCAACAGCGCATTCAACACCATGAATGCCGCTGTCTCGCAGTACAAGTCCGATGCGGGGCGTGGTCTTACAGGCATCGCCACCTCGTCGCTCGACGGGGCGAACTTGGGCGAGCTGCACAACTACACCACCACTTATGTGGGTCAGGAATCGCTTGCTCAGCTCGTCGCGAAGCATCCGCAAACCTCCTACCAGGTTAAGCTGCCGTCGCAGTGGACCGAGGTTCTTGGCACCATCCTTCCCATTCTGATCATCGGCGCATTGCTGTACTTCTTCTTCACGCAGATGCAGCGCGCCAACAACCAGCAGATGGGCTTCGGCAAGACCAAGGCAAAGAAGGCCGTTGAAGAGCGCCCCGACGTCAAGTTCGCCGACGTTGCCGGCGTCGACGAGGCCGTCGAGGAAATGCAGGAGATCAAGGACTTCCTGGCCAACCCCCAGAAGTATCAGTCTTTAGGTGCTAAGATCCCGCGCGGCTGCCTTCTGGTTGGCCCTCCGGGCACCGGTAAGACGCTGCTCGCGCGTGCCGTTGCAGGCGAGGCGGGCGTGCCGTTCTTCAGCATTTCCGGTTCCGACTTCGTCGAGATGTTCGTCGGTGTCGGCGCAAGCCGTGTTCGCGACCTGTTCGCTCAGGCAAAGGAAGCTTCGCCTTCCATCATCTTCATCGACGAGATCGACGCCGTTGGCCGCCAGCGTGGCGCCGGCTTGGGCGGCGGTCACGACGAGCGTGAGCAAACGCTGAACCAGCTGCTCGTCGAGATGGACGGCTTCGAGAAGAACGATTCTGTCGTGCTTATCGCTGCAACCAACCGTGTCGACATCCTTGACCCGGCTCTGCTTCGCCCGGGCCGCTTCGACCGTCAAATCACTGTCGACGCGCCCGATGTCAAGGGTCGCGAGCGCATTCTTCAGGTTCATGCCGCCGACAAGCCGTGCGGTTCCGACGTCGACCTTCAGAAGATCGCTCAGCTCACCCCGGGCTTCACGGGTGCCGATCTGATGAACCTTATGAACGAAAGTGCCCTTCTTACTGCACGTCGCGGCAAGAAGATCATCACCATGCGTGAGGTCACTGAGTCCATGGAGCGCGTTATCGCCGGTCCCGAGAAGAAGGGCCGCGTCATGAACGCTGACACCAAGAAGACCATTGCTTACCACGAAAGCGGCCATGCTTTGGTTGGTCACCTGCTTGAGCATGCCGATCCGGTGCATAAGATCAGCATCATCAGCCGTGGCCGTGCGCTTGGCTACACCTTGTCCATCCCTGACGAGGACAAGATGCTCAGCAGCTACAAGGAAATGCTCGACCAGATGGCTGTCTTCATGGGCGGTCGCGTGGCCGAGGAGATCTACCGCCAGGACATCACCACCGGCGCATCCAACGACTTGGAGCGTGCAACCAAGATCGCCCGTGCCATCGTCACTCAGTACGGCATGAGCAAAGAACTTGGCGCTCAGGTGTTCGGCCAGCCCAACCACGAGGTGTTCCTTGGCCGCGACTACGGCAACACGCAGGACTACTCCGAGGCAACGGCACGCCGTATCGACGACGAGGTTGCACGTCTTATGCGTGAGGCTCATGATCGTGCTTACGAGATCCTTAGCTCGCACGCCGACCAGATGAACCTCATGGCCAACGTCCTTCTTGAGCGCGAGACCGTCGATGGCGAAGCTTGCCAGGCGCTTCTTAACAACACCTGGGATGACTACCTTGCCCACGAGGACGAGATCATCGCCATGCACGAGCGTGAAGAGGCTGAGGCACGTGCTCGCGACGCCGCTGCCACGAACCTGTCCGAGGTTCCCGAGGCCCCCGCAGCTCCTGTG
>CAKTWD010000155.1 GCA_934630485.1 uncultured Eggerthellaceae bacterium
TCGTCACAACCAAGCACCAGAAGAATGGCGTCGGCGTCGCGCTCGTAGGTTTCAACGGCGATCTTCTCGAGGTTGAAGTAGAGTGTCTCGGCGTTGTCGTACAGGCCGTCAACCAGGCGGTAGTCGGTGAATTTGCTGGTCGAGAGCATCTTCACGTCTTGCGTGGCAAGCACGATGGAGCGTGTGATGCCGTAGGCGCGATGCAGCTCGCGTACGTAGCTGTATGCAAGGATGTCACCGCCGATAATGACGGGCTGGAGATGCGCCTTGATATCGTCTATGCAGGTAGCTTTCGCCATAGGGCAAGCCTCCTTCGTGAGCGCGTGGCTTAATGGCCGATGCGCCGATGAACGTCGTCGTTTGCCCATTATTCCACAGCGTTCGCCCTGCCGCTTCTCAAGCCTGATGAATTGATGTTATACGCATAAGGCGCTTCGGAGCCATGGTGGCGTGAAGTACACTAGTTAGGTTGATTGTTCAAGAGAAGGAGCGCTTTCATGTGCGGATTCGTTGGCTTCACCACCGTCGATTACGATGCCGAAACCAATCGCAGCATCGTTAAGGACATGGCCGACCGCATCATTCACCGTGGTCCCGACGAGGACGGTTATTTTGTCAACGACAAGATCGCCATGGGCTTCCGTCGCCTTTCCATCATCGACGTCGCCCAAAGCCATCAACCCATGCAGAATGCTGACGGCAGCGTCACCGTCACGTTCAACGGCGAGATCTACAACTTCCAGGAGCTTCGTGACGAACTGATCGAGGCTGGTTACGAGTTCCATACCAACGGCGACACCGAGACCATCGTTCATGGTTACGAAGAGTGGGGCGTGGGCGTTTTCAAGAAGCTACGCGGCATGTTTGCAATTGCCATCTGGGACGACAAGAGCAAGCGCCTGGTGCTTGCGCGCGACATCTTCGGCATCAAGCCCCTGTACTATCACATGCAGGGCGATCGCATCATGTATGCATCCGAGCCCAAGGCGTTCTTCGCACATCCCAAGTTCCATGCTTCAGTGAACGAGAAGATGCTGCCGCAGTACTTGTGTTTCGAGTATCTGAACGACTCGCAGACCATGTTCGAGGGCGTGCATAAGGTTCTGCCCGGCCACCTCATGATCATCGAGGGCGAGAGCATCCGCGAACGCTGCTTCTACAAGATCACTTACAAAATCGATAAGACAAAGGATGTCGAGGAATGGGCCGACATCATCAAGGACACCTTCGACGAGTCCGTGCGCGCCCATGAGATCGCCGACGTCGAGATCGGCAGCTTCCTTTCCGGCGGAATCGACAGCTCGCTGGCTGCATATTGCATGGGTCAGCATCATTCCGAGGGCGTGAAGACGTTTTCGGTCGGTTACGACATCACCGGCAGCGAGGAACAGCGCGACAAGGCCGAGAACGCGGGTTTCAAGATCAAGCTCGACGAGTTGAAGGACGCTCACGAGTTCGCTGAATGGGCGGGTCTGTCCAACAAAGACGTCAAGGTTACGGCCAAGGAATTCTTGGACATCGTCCCCACCGAGCAGTACTACATGGACGAGCCTCTTGGCGCTCCCAGCGCCATCCCGCTGTTCTTCGTGTCCGAGCTTGCTTCCAAGGAAGTGAAGGTCGTTCAGTCGGGCGAGGGCGCCGACGAGCTCTTCGGTGGCTACTGGATCTATCACGACCAGTACGAGTTCTCGAAGTACTTCAATCTGGTTCCCCTGACCATCCGCAGGGCAGCCGGTGCCATCGCCGAGAAGCTGCCGCCGTTCCATGGCCGCCATTTCGCTATGCGCGGCTCGGCTGGTCCCGAGAAAAGCTATCAGCGCGCTTGCATGAACTTCATGTGGGACGAGGTTCCGCATGTCTTGAAGGATTTCAAGGGCAAGTGCAAGCCGTGGGAGTGGTGCACGCCTCACTTCAACGAGGCAGTCGAGCGCACTAACGACGGCGACGCCATCACGCTAACCCAATACGTTGACATGGTTTCGTACATGCCGTACGACATCTGCCTGAAGGCCGACCGCATGTCTATGGCGCACTCGCTTGAGTTGCGCGTCCCCTTCCTTGATAAGAAGGTTCTCGACGTTGCCCTGCAGCTGCCCACCAACTGCCGTGTCACCAAAGACCATTCCAAGTACGCACT
>CAKTWD010000156.1 GCA_934630485.1 uncultured Eggerthellaceae bacterium
GCTCGGAGGAGCCTGTGGCCCAGGTGCTTTTCTCCTGCGATCGAGTCGTCAAAGACTTCAAGGTTTTGGGCGTTCAGGCTATTCCCACGGAAAGCACCGTGCTATTTTCCACTGATGACCTGTTTGATTGCGGCGAGCTGACGCCTGATTGTCCGTTGCTGTTGTACATGACTTTTTTCGGAACGCTGCCGTATTTTGGGGTTTCCTACGTGGACGACAGCGGTGAAACAATCAGTTATTCCATCAACATGAGCGGTATGGATGGCTCGGTGATTTTGGACGAGATCGTTCCTGTCATGGGGTAGTGAACGCGTCGTCAACTCACGCTTGTGAGGCGTCCTTGATAGCCGCATAGGACGCGCGCGTTGCCGTCGGCGATAGCGAGTCCTTTTTCAAGCGCCGCTCTCGGCAGGTTGTAGTCGTTGTTGTTTTGCGAGACGTGCATGGCGATAACGGTTTCGGGTGTGCGAAGCCCCGCATTGCGAGATTCCGTAATAAGGGCGGCAAGCTCCTTGGTGGCCTGCGGGTTCGATAGATGGCCGAATTCCGAGGCGATTCGCCTTTTAATGACGTAGGGATAGCTGCCATTCTTCAGCATGGTTTCGTCATGGTTGCTCTCCAAAGCCAAAATGCGCACGTCGAGCAAAGCCTCGTGTGCGGCACTTGTCACGATGCCCGAATCGGTTATGTATCCAAGTGCGTCTCCATCGGATGCTTCAATGCGAAAGCCAAACGAAGCGGCGGCATCGTGGCTGGTTGCAAAGGGGAGTACGTTTAAGTCAGCGGCTTCTATCGAACCCCGTCCCAGCGCTAGCGGGGAAATGTCAAAATCATCAGCTATTTTCTGCAGCGTGCTACTCGCGTCGATGCAGACTCTGTTAGCGAAAATCGTCGGAGCACAGCCTATTTTCGCTAATCCGCGTAGCACCACGCCCAAACCCTTGGTGTGATCCCCATGCTCGTGCGTGATGAACACGGCTTCAATTCCTGTTGGATCGAAGCCTGCCTGGTCGCAACGTTCTAGGAAATCGCGCTTGCATATTCCGCAGTCAATAAGCACACCTGTGCCGGTCTTTGCGTTTTCCACGATGGCAGCATTGCCTTTACTGCCGCTTGCAAGCACATGTAATTTCAGCATGGGGTTCTTTCTTTCACGTGCGATTGCGCAGTTATTTCTTGAGCAAGTATAAGCGAATGAATGGGGGCGCGCGAAAGTGTGCCTTGGTTTCTTGCTGTGCAATTCGGTACTTCGATCGTTGAGGCTATCGGATTCGAATCCCGAGCAGGCGAGTAGTTTTTTGCCAGTCCTGTGGTTCTCTGCGAACGCTCGTTCCATCGTCTTCGGCCTTCTGCGTTTCTTCACCTCGCGAAATTTACAAGTCCTCTTACGACAGGGCAAAGATGACTCTGTCTTGGTCGTGAGAAAGGGCAGAAAAGATGCGCGAGAAGAATAACGCCGATCAGCAAATGCGGCGTTGCTGTTCAAGCGTTGAACAGATTAGCTGGAAGAAAGGAGGGCAGGGGATGCGCGATGAAGCTGTAGATGGATGGAAGATTTCTCAAGTGGAAACCTTAATTGGTCTGCCTCGTCGCGACATCCAGCGTGCATGTTATGACGGCTCCGGTGGATTTGGGTTGGTCAAACCGCGCAATACCACATGGGGCTGGCGTGTGTACGAAACTACCGATTTAGCGAAATTGTTCATGTTGGCGCAGGCGCGCAAGCAGGGTAAGACGCTTGACGAAATCCGCGAAGAGCTTGCTCCTTGCGAGAACGCGAGCGATTTGTCGCGAGGTCTTGCGCGATGGGAGCAGGTTGCGCGCGAGGCTCGTGAGATTCATGCGGGTGTGACCATGTCGGCTCGTGCCTTGCGGTGTGACCTGTATCGTCTTTTCGGACACGCATGCTAGAGGAACCAATCCCTTAGAATGCAACGCAACGACGACGAAAGGAAGGCGAACATGGCCAACCCAGCCGCCAAGTACACCGACGAGTTCCGGCGCGAGACCGCCGACTACGTGATCTCGACGGGAAGGCCGATCTCGGAATGCTGCAGGGAACTGGGCCTCAATTCCAAGACGGTCAACCAATGGGTGATAAAGCGCAGGCGGGAGCTTTCCGGCCAGCACGACCC
>CAKTWD010000157.1 GCA_934630485.1 uncultured Eggerthellaceae bacterium
CATGAAGGCCCTTCGGGTGAAGGATGTAGCGCTTCTCGCCGTCGACGTAATGAAGGAGCGCGATGCGGGCGGAGCGGTTGGGGTCGTACTCGATGGTAGCGACCTTGGCGGGCACGCCGTCCTTGTTGCGCTTGAAGTCGATGATACGGTAACGACGCTTGTGGCCGCCGCCCTGATGACGGGTGGTGATGCGACCGTTGTTGTTGCGGCCTGCCTTCTTAGACAGAGGCGCAAGGAGCGACTTCTCGGGCTTGTCCGTGGTGATCTCGGCAAAGTCGGAGACCATCTGGAAACGACGTCCGGGACTAGTCGGCTTGTACTGCTTGACTCCCATTCTTCTTTTCCTTTCCTAGGCTTATCTGCGAATAGTCAGTTCGCAAACAGCCTGTCTGATAGACCTTCGCTCGCACGCCTCGTCGTACACCGAAGGTCCCTTGCACTTCGCGGGCACGATTGCCAGATCGCACATGAAGAGGCATGCGCGCTGACTCCGTAACCCACGCGTCCGGGTGTATCCATACCTCTCCGAACGCAATTGGATATTATAAGGGCAAAGGGACCGAACGCACAAGCGCAGGTTGGGCGTTCATAACCTACCCACAACCTGCGAAATATCGATTAACTTGGGGTTTTAAAAGGGTGAGTGCCCGACGTGCAGGCTTCCCTAGCGCGCCTTTTCACTACGAAGAACGCACAAGGATTGACGGATGCACGAGATGTCGAACATGAGCGTCTCCATTTTTTCTCCATCGATTTGAACTGGAAGGCCCTTTTCGAACGAAATAGAGACTTTCTTCGCGCGATGAAACTCGATCTTCTTCCGCTTGGTGTGATGACCGTCTTTCGCAAGGGCGAACGTAAGGCCGGCTTGAGCCAAGGTCATAGGCGCACGGGCGATGCAGATATCGAAAAGGCCGTCTTGAGCATCGGCTTCGGGGCAAACCGCGAAACCTCCCCCGTAGGTTCTGCCGATCTGGACGGCAAGTAAATGCATGTCGACGGTTTGGGGCGGCAGATCGTCGAAGCGCACCGTTGCAGTATGGATATCGAGATGATGGAGCAGCTGATCGATTCCGCTTGCAAGATACAGCTGAGTACCTGTTTTGCCTGTGCGCTTGCGACGTTCGACCGTATCGAGCGCGATTGCGGCATCAAGACCGAAAGACAGCGTTTCGCAGAAGTACTCGCCGTTGCATACACCTACATCGAGCATTGCGGGTCGAGCCTCGGCCAGCTGCACGGCAGCTGTTTTCAGGTCAGTCGACATCCCAAGGGTACGGGCATAATCGTTACCCGACCCAAATGGGATGAGGCCCATCTGAATGCGCGCAGCGTCGCTGCGAACAGCGACGTCGTCACGCATCATTATTCCATTGCACACCTCGTGAACCAGGCCGTCTCCGCCCAGCGCGACAAAGGTGTCGAAACCCTGGGCCTTGGAGGCAATGTCCTTTGCATGGCCTGGAGCATTGGTCGTGGCCACCTCAAGCGACTCGCAACCAGGCAGAACCGAAACAAGACCCGCAGCGACGTCGATCGCTTCAGCTGCCGCGCTGTTCTGCGCCGTAGGGTTCGCTATGAGAAGCACACGACCGAGCATCGACTACTCAGCCTGCTCTTCCTGAGTCTCGGGGTTCTTGTAAGCGATCTGAGCATGTTCGACAACCCACTTGCTGGCGCAGTAGCGCTCGGCGGACTCGCGCAGAGAGAAACCGTAGCCCTGCTCCTCCATCATCTTACGAGCCTCATCGGGCAGCTGCGGGTTGATCTGCTCGCAGACGTCCTTGATATCCTGCTCGGTAACCTTAAGACCCTGGGTGCGGAAAATAGCGTCAAGCGCATAGCACTGCACCAGCGACTGACGCGTCTGCATGAAGATGTTGCGTTCTACTTGCTCTTCCCCACCGTTGCGGGAAACGAACTCCTCCCAGCGGATGCCCTGAGAGCTAACCTGCTGACGCAGGTCGTTGGTGATCTTAGTACGGGTGCCCTCGAAAACCTCGTCGGGGATATGGCCCATGAAGCGCTTGGAAAGCTCAACCGATGCGACGTTGCGAACATAGTCATCGTAC
>CAKTWD010000158.1 GCA_934630485.1 uncultured Eggerthellaceae bacterium
TGCAGTTGATCTTAGCCTGCTGACGCGTGAGCTTGCGCAGAAGGGTGACCACCTCGATAGAGGCGGGCTGACGCGACTGCAGGTTGCGCAGCAGGTAGCTAAGGGTAAGGCCGGAGTCCAGAATGTCCTCGGCGATGATGACGTGCTTGCCGCGGATGTTGGAGGAAAGGTCCTTGACGATTTTCACCTCGCCGGAGCTTTTCACGCCGTTGCCGTAAGACGACACCGCCATGAAATCCATCTCCAGGGGGACCTTGATCTCGCGCGCAAGGTCGGCCATGAAGATTGCCGCACCACGCAAGACGCTGAGCAGGACGATTCCCTCACCGCGTTCAGCAACGTCGGCATATTCCTCGGTAAGCGCCGCGCCGATTTCGGCAACACGCTGGCGAACCTGATCTTCGGTATACAGAACTTCGCTGATATCTGGATGCACGATATCCCCTTTTGCTTGAGGTTGGCGCCCATGGAGCATGGTGCACCTCGCCTATTAATACAAGCTAACAGTGTACCATTGGGGATTTTTATGGCGAGTCACAAATGCGTAACGTCAGAACTCGAGCAAAATGGGTGGCGATTCGATTGGATCGACGGGCGCTGTTGCTCTATTTCGCTTTTGGCGATGGCGGCGGAAGCGCGTTCGAGTTTAACGAGCCGCCGCAATATCCGGGAACTCCGCAAGAAGGCGCTCGATGGGAAGGCCGATGACGGTGGAAATGGACCCGTTGACGCGCTCGACCAACGCCGCACCCTCGCCCTGAATGGCATAGGCGCCGGCCTTGTCGTACGACTCGCCCTTCTTCAGGTACTCCGAAATCTCCTGGTCGGAAAGGTCTTTGAACGTGACGTGCGCGGTGTCCACGAACGTGCGGTAGCCAAGCGAAACGTCCTCTTCGGTGGGAGCATGAACCAGCCATACCGACACCGCGGTATGAACCTGGTGCGTGTCGCCCGAAAGCGTGCGCAGCATATGCGTTCCCTCGGAGGCGTTATGAGGCTTGCCGAAGATGGTGCCATTGTGGACGACCATGGTGTCGGCGCCCAATACGATGATCGAGCCGACGAAACCGGGCGTTCCCAGGATCTCCTGCACAACCGCACCAGCCTTGCGCTCGGCAAGCTTCTTCGCAGCCTCGGTGGGCTGAGCGATGTCGTCGGATTCAAGGGACTCGTCAACCTCGGCAGCATGCACCGTGAACTTGACGCCAGCATCTTCAAGCAGCTGCTTCCTGCGCGGCGAGTTACTGGCCAAGATGATATCGAAGGCGATGGCCTCCTCGGCAGCACCCTCGCCTGCCTGTTCGGAGGCCTGATCGTCCTGCTGCTGCATCTGCTCGTTGTCTTCCTGCATGATCGGCAAACCCTCACTAGTCATGTTCGAAATCTCGTTTGGTTCAGGCGGATTCTACCGCAAAAGCGCGCGCATGCGCGCAGCCTATCTACAAGCGTTTGCGACGGGCACGGAAAACGGCCATGGACTCGATGCGCACGCCCTGCTTGTTGGCGGAAACAGCCAAGTCGCCCTGGATGTTGGCAACGTAGCCGCCCTTGATGCCAGTTGTGGCCTTACCATTTCCCGCAACCTCGGTTTCGACCGCGCCTAAAACCGCCTCGACGGACGAGCCCTCGATACGAGCCTCGGCTCCCAAAATCAAACCTAACACGCGCGTGACCAGACGACGCTGGATCGGGCGCGGCTCATGGGCAAACGCTGGCAGCACAAGGCAACCGTCAACATAATCGGGATCGGCACCTGGGCGCACGCTCTCCCACTGCACCGTTGACGTCATCAGCTGGTCGACGTACGACTCGAGCATCTCATCCTCGTCTGCGATCAGGTTCATGGTATGCGTCAAAGTCTGCAGAAGCTTAGGGTTGCGCTCCTTGGCGTCCGGCACGATCTCGGCACGAACGAACGCGCGGAAGCGGTCGGTATGTTCGTTGGTGGCGTCATCGCGCCAGAGGGCGCCCTGGCCGTCACGTATAACAAGCTGCCCTGAATCGGCGCGTTCTTGCAAGTAGTCGCGCAAGTCCTGTCGGCCGACCTCAAGAAGCGGGCGCGCCACCT
>CAKTWD010000159.1 GCA_934630485.1 uncultured Eggerthellaceae bacterium
GCCAAGTGGTAAGGCAGAGGCCTGCAAAGCCTTCACCCCCGGTTCGAATCCGGGCGTCGCCTCCAAAAAACAGTAAAGCCGCTTACAGCGGCTTTTTTATTTCCGGTGCATTTTCAAGCAGGGTCTTAATTCAGAAGACCCTGCTCTTTGATTGCGTCAACCACTTCGATATCGGCTGGCAGCCAATCAACTGAGCGAAGATTGCTTGCGTCAAGCCACTTCGCCGCAGAATGCTCAAGAAGCTGCAAATGCCCTTCCACGACGGAGCATTGAAAGCATTTCATTGAGAGATGGAAGGTGGGGTAGTCGTACTCAACCTGATGAACGAAATCCCCAACCAAGATTCCCGCACCGAGTTCTTCATGGATCTCGCGGATCAGGGCTTCTTCGGGAGTTTCGCCATCTTCGACCTTTCCGCCAGGGAACTCCCATCCTCCTTGGAACTCGCCATATCCACGCTGCGTGGCGAACACTTTGTTCTCGTGTGTGATGATCGCAGCGACTACGTTCACGGTTTTCATTACGCTTCCTTTCTTCCATCGATCGGTGTGTTTACCGGAAGTATAGCCCTCAAAGCCTCTTTGCGCTTAACAGGGGCTTCTGCACGATAAGATGGTATGGTTCTCGTGACATTGCTGCCATAGGTGCTTCTAAGGCCTGTTGGCTGAGTTTTGCTTGGGGTGGAGCGCCGCCTTTCGCGTGTGTCGATCGTGCCGTCATGGAACACAGCCCTTTCGCTTGCGTTTCCTGTCGTTGCCTTGTTTGGGAAGAGGATATGAAAGAGTCGCTAACATACAGTGCGGTTGATTTTTCAAGAAGCCTGGAGGCTAGCTTCATAGGCTCGAACGCGGATCCGGACGAACGCTATGCACCGCGCATCTTAAGCAATACCGAGTCCTCAGGTAACGTCCTTTCCGTGCTTAAAAGCGAGTTGAGAACTTGTACGAGCTTTGATTTCTCGGTTGCCTTCATCACAGCCGGCGGTATTCAGGTTCTGACCAAGATCCTTGCCGATTTGCAAACTCATGGCATTCGTGGTCGCATCCTTACCTCAACCTATCTGAACTTCAACGAGCCCGATGCCCTTCGCAAGCTTCTTGAGTACGAAAACATCGAGTCGCGTGTGTATCAGGGCGATCTTCATGCAAAGGGCTACTTCTTCGACAAAGACGCCATATCGACCATCATTATCGGAAGCTCGAACCTCACGCAAACTGCTTTGACTTGCAGCAAGGAATGGAACGTGCTCTTTCGCACGTTCCCGCAGGGCGAGATGCTGCATCAAACCAAGTCGGAGTTCGAGAAGCTGTGGGACGACCAAAACACGGTGCCGATAACCGAGTCGTGGATCGCTTCGTATGAGCGTTTTCTTAACGAGCATCCCACGGAAAAGCCCGAGGCGGTCCGATCCAAGCGGTCGTTTCGTAGTGATGGGGCAACGTCCGCGTTGGGTTCGGGGGCGACGGCTCCTTTGACCGGCAGCCAGCCAACAGAATCGTCTTTTGGCATTGGTCTTTCCAGCGGAATCCGTCCCAATAAAATGCAGGAAAGCGCCCTGGAAGCCCTAGACGTGCTTCACAGACGCCATGAAAGCCGCGCTCTGCTGGTTTCAGCGACCGGTACAGGTAAAACCTATCTTTCGGCTTTGGACGTGGCTTCTACGAAGCCATCGCGTGTTTTGTTCATCGCGCATCGCCAAAGGATCCTCGACGCCTCGATGGCAAGCTATCGCAGGGTCCTTGGTGGCAGCTACACCTATGGCATGTTCTCTGACAAGACGGCGCAAGATGCGACGTGCCTTTTCGCGATGGTTGTTCAGCTTTCGGGGAAGCTTGACCAGGTTGATCCCGAGGAATTCGACTACATCATCATCGACGAGGCTCATCGTTGCGGTGCCGAGAGTTATCGCAAGGTGCTCGATCATTTCAAGCCGAAATTCGTCTTGGGCATGACGGCAACCCCTTCGCGAACCGACGGATACGACGTGTACTCGCTTTTCAATCACGTTATCGCGTATCGCATCACGCTTCAGGACGCGCTTGAGAACGAT
>CAKTWD010000160.1 GCA_934630485.1 uncultured Eggerthellaceae bacterium
AAAGCCTGGGATTGAGCCCGTTGGCCTTGGCCGTGGTGGTGACGCTGTATATCGCCGCAGACGCCCGCGCGCCGCGCGGCGCATCGCTGAAGAGCCAGTTCTTGCGCCCTACGACGAAGCTTGGAATCCACCAGACCGCCCCTGGTGAGTTCGATCCAGTTCAAGGTGGCTGCGTTTCTTCGGGGGAAGCGGCCCGGCTCTTCTTCCCTGGACCTGGCCAACCATGCATACAGACTTGACCTGCCCACATGGTTTAACTTGCACCAGCGCTCTATGCTCATGCTCGACGAGAGGCACCGCTCGATGCGCTCCGCCCACATGTTCCTACAATCTATGCTCGCTTGCGTCACCGCAGCCTCCTCTTCCAGGATAAGTCGATGCGATGATTCCGCCTCAAGCCAAGCGGGTTGTTAAGACGCGGTCATTTTGGCGCTTACAGCTCGCGCAGTCGATCAAGGCCTGGGCGGAAAAGCGCGCCGAGCTCGAGCGCGGCGAGCTCGATGAGGACGCTTACGCCGACTGGAAGGCCTCATTCTGACATTTCACAGGTAAGTTGATGCTTCCTTGCGAACAGCCTCCGGTTCTCCGGGGGCTGTTCCATTATTCCCGCATGGAATCGGCGCCCCGGAAGCCCCGTTAGGGGAATAATTGCGCGCCAAAACACAGCAAGATACACGGCGTCATTCGGCGGCATTCGGGGTTGCCGAAACTGCGGAAACCGATTTCCGCGTTTCTTTATTCCCGTTTGTTGAACTAGGCAGATGCAATCTGCAAGGGCCTGAATCCGCCTCGCAGTTTCAACTCAGTTTCGACCGTTCGAAATCGGCCCTCGGGGGACCCGAATTGTGAATTATTCCCGCAGGGCGCTATTATTCCCGTACCGCCGAGTACTCCGCCGTACCGCCCAGTAGGGGCATACGGGAATAATAGGGCCGTTTTCCCAGGTAGGAATGCAAAAAGAAAGCCTCCGAACCAGAGGGTCCGGAGGCTGTTGTTCCCGTCATTTCGCTGGCAGCTTTGCTCTATGGCGATGCCGAAACAGCATCAGGCGGTACTCAGCAGCACCAAAAACGCAAGTTCAGAAGCCAGTTCTCGCTATTCCCACTCAATGACTAAACGAACCCGCATGGTGCCAGGTTGTGCCAGGCCATGTCGCCTAAGGGCTGATTCGTGCGCAATTTGGGCGAGTCATGCCCTTGATTCGCGATTTCGGGAATGGCTCAATTGATTCGCGAAACCGCAGGTCGTTCCTTTAACCACTCCCTGGTTTCCGCCGGGGTTCGTAGCGGGTGGCGTGAAAAGGGGTGATTCAGAGGGTCGAAGAGATCCCTATAGCGCAATCGTCTGGTATTGGCGCGATGAGGGACTTCTCACCTCCATCAGTCCAAATCGTCAAGCTCCGAAAGCCTTGCGAGCTCGATAGCCGAATCGACCACCTCTTCGAAATCGACACCTTCCGCATAGGGTGATGCCGAGACGTAAGAGGACCAGATGTTCCGCATCATATCGGATCTTCTGACCTCGCCGAGCACGGCCTCGTAGTCGCCCATCTTGCCGAGTGAACCGCGCCTGGAGGCGGTGGCGACAACGGCTTTGTGCAGGGAATCCCGATTTATTTCGTCCCCCTTCAAACGGAGCAAAGTGTGGATGTCGTAGTAGTCGCGTCCACGCGTGTTGGCGATTCCCCGGGAAACGACCGTCTCGAGCTTTTCGGCCAACACGGTTTCGAGCGGGTACGAGAGCACCCTGACCGAGCCCTCCTCGAACATGAGCGGGTAGCGGTACTCGATGCGCCCGGGCACTATCTCGTCCCCGGTCGTGATGTCGATCTTCACGGGAGCGTCTATCTTGCCGTACCTCACGCGCAGATGCGCGCGCCAGTTAGCATACTCGTCGCCCTCGCGGATTGGCTCGATCCGCTCGAAGGAGTATTCCATGCCGTCGGCGACGTCCGCGGCGCAGATGGCGGCGACGGCCTCGCTCACCGTGTCTTCGTCCATATCCAGGCCTATCACCGTCGTGTCCATGTCCAT
>CAKTWD010000161.1 GCA_934630485.1 uncultured Eggerthellaceae bacterium
CCCCTGAAGAACACCTAAGACGAAATCCTTCTCGCGAATCTCAGTCGGGACAAAGGCTTGTTTCACAACCTCGCCTTTTGCATCGTCGGTATTTGTTTGGGAGCCGAACGTGATAGTGGCACGATAGGTTTTATCGTGGCCGACCATATATTTGTCAAGCCTAGTAGCTGGGCCTATGCAAATAGGCAAAACGCCTGTTGCCATAGGATCGAGCGTTCCGGTATGACCAACGCGCTTTTCCCCCATGATGCGACGAACACGGTTGACGACATCGTGAGAAGTGAAATCAGCGGGTTTGCGGATACCGACAATCAGTGAAAGGCCTGATGAGCCACGTTTCATTACGCATCCCTCTGATCGAAATCAAATCGCGAAAGACGATCTTCAATTACAGAAACGGCATTTTCCATCGGTAGTTTCAACTTGAAGCCGGCAGCACCGCGATGACCACCACCATCGAATTCACGTGCGACCACGGAGACATCGGAATCGTCCTTAGAGCGAAGGTTTCCGCGCACTTCCCCATCCTGCTCGCGCAAAGCGCATGCAACGCGAACACCGCGAATGGACCTGAGCGCGCCGACCACGCCATCAGCGTCGGCTTTCTGCGCTTTAAGCCCACGCATGTCATCAGCAGTGATCCATGAAAGGGCGATTTGCCCGTTCTGAAGAAGGATCATGCGCTCAATGGCAAGCGATTGGAGCTTTATTGCCGCAAGAGTTTCGTTCTGCGTGATCTCGCGCGATACTTCAGAAGGCTTAACTCCAGCTGTAACCAGATCGGCCGCAGCAAGGAACGCTTCGGTGTTGGTATTCTGAAACTGGAAACAGCCGGTGTCGGTAACCAAGCCCGTGTACGCGCACACAGCTGACTCAACAGGCGGCGTGTCCAAAAGCAGCTTGCAAAGCCGCCACACCATGATGCTGGTCGAAGCAGAATCCGGCTCGACATGAACATGATTCGCCATAGTAGTAGGTTCAGCATGGTGATCGATCGTAACGGAGTCAGCACAACGGTCGAGAATCGAGCAAGCCGCTTTGCCAACGCGATCCCGCTTGGGCACATCCAAACCAATGAACACATCAAAGGCTTGACCTGTTTCAGGCAACTCGTCCAACATCTGCTGAGCAGGAACGAATTCATCCGCACCAGGCATGAATGCAAGCTTCTGATCAATGACGTCGTCACGCACAAGAAGCAGCACGGATTCCTTACCCAAAGCCTTCAGGGTGTGGTGCAGCGCCAGCTGAGAGCCAAGGCAATCTCCATCGGGACTTACATGACCGCACAGGACAAACGAGCTGTTGGTTCGAACAACCTGCGCGATATCCTCTAAAGTTGAATTAGTCTGAGGGGTCGTCGCCATAAACCTAATCCTCATGCGCCTCATTCGAAGAAGAGCCTTCGTTGCGCTTACGCTCGGCGGCAATGGCAATGGCGATACGCTCGGCCTGATCGACGCTGCCGTCGAGGAAGAAGCGAAGCTCGGGGGCAACACGCCACGAGAGCTTCTTGCCCATCAGCGTGCGAATACGACCGGAAGCTTTCTCGAAAGCATTCTGGGCGGCCTTGTACGATTTCTTGTCAGCGGTGTAGTAGACATTGCACACGCTGCGGTCGAAGCTAACCTCGCAGCCGGTGATGGTGACCATGCTCAAGCGCGGGTCAGAAACCTCGAACATCAAGATTTCGGCGATAACCTGGCGTGCCTGCTCATTAACACGACGGCTCGAAGAATTCTGTTTCATGATAGATTCCTATCTCATTCGAAAAGACGGGCACCCCTATCTTACAGGATGCCCATCTGCTGTGATGCAACTGCTCTCGTTAGCACGAAAGCCTTTTACTACTCGGTACGCTCAACCTCTTTGACGACGTAGCCTTCAATGAAGTCGCCGACCTTGAGATCCTGGTAGCCCTCGATGCCAAGACCGCACTCGTAGTTCTGCTTGACCGATTTAACGTCGTCTTTGAAGCGACGCATAGAAC
>CAKTWD010000162.1 GCA_934630485.1 uncultured Eggerthellaceae bacterium
TGATGACCTTGGTCTTGTCACCAGCGCGCTCGATCTCGACACGGGAAACGGCAGCGCGGTCAAGCTCCTTCTCGAGGAAGCTGCGGATAGCAAGATCGTTCTCGAGGTTGGCGGCGTAGTCCTTATTTGCGTACCAGCGGCTGCGCCAATCCTCGGTGATGCCGAGGCGGAAACCGGTAGGGCTTACTTTCTGACCCATAAGGCTTTATGCCTCCTCTCGGGTAGCAACGACAATGGTGATGTGGGCCGTGCGCTTGTTGATGCGCGATGCGGAACCCTTAGCGCGAGGACGGATACGCTTCAGCGTGGGGCCCTCGTCAACGTAGCACTCCTTGACATAAAGAGCCTCGGGGCGCACATGGTGCAGGTTCTCGGCGTTGGCGACTGCGGAGTTCAGAACCTTCTCAACCGTCTCGGCGATGCCGCGGTTGGTGAAAGCGAGGATCTCCTGAGCCTGGATGACGGATTTACCGCGGACCAGGTCGACTACCACGCGAGCCTTGCGGGGAGAAACGCGGACGTAACGCGCGATTGCTTTTGCTTCCATCGTTTACTCCTCCTTACTTCTTCTTCTTGTCGGCCGCGTGACCCTTGAAGGTACGCGTAGGGGCGAACTCGCCCAGCTTGTGGCCAACCATGGACTCGGTAACATATACGGGGACGTGCTTACGACCGTCATGAACGGCGATCGTGTGGCCAACCATCTCAGGGAAGATGGTGCTTGCACGGGACCACGTCTTGACAACGTTCTTCTCGCCAGCTTCATTCATCGCGATGATGCGGCCCAAGAGGCGCGGCTCGACGAAAGGTCCTTTCTTCAAACTTCTGCTCACTTATAGCTCCTTAACGTTAAGCATTACTTCTTGCGACGACGAATGATCAGCTTGCTCGAAGCCTTCTTCGGGTTGCGGGTACGATGGCCCTTGGTAGGAACGCCCCACGGAGAAACAGGGTGACGGCCAGAAGTCTTGTTCTTGCCCTCGCCACCGCCATGGGGATGGTCGACCGGGTTCATAACGGTACCGCGAACGGTAGGACGAACGCCGAGCCAACGGTTACGGCCGGCCTTGCCGATCTTGATGTTGGCATGCTCGGCATTGCCAACCTCGCCGATGGTCGCACGGCAGGTGAGCAGAACGCGACGCATCTCGGAAGAAGGCATGCGCAGGATGGCGTACTTGCCTTCCTTGCCCATGAGCTGAATGCTGGTGCCAGCGGAACGAGCAAGTGCAGCGCCCTTGCCAGGCTGGAGCTCAACGGCATGGATGAGAGTACCGACGGGGATGTTGGCCAGCGGCATTGCATTGCCGGGCTTGATGTCGGCAGCGGCGCTGGAGACCACCTTGTCACCAGTGGTCAGACCCACGGGAGCGACGATGTAGCGCTTCTCGCCGTCCTCGTACTGGACCAGGGCGATGTTGGCGCTGCGGTTGGGATCGTACTCCAGGCGCAGAACGGTGGCTTCCATATCCATCTTGTCGCGCTTGAAGTCGATGACGCGGTACTTCCGCTTCTCGCCGCCGCCGCGATGGCGGACGGTGATGTGACCGTAGCTGTTGCGACCAGCGTTCTTCTTCAGCACCTCGGTCAGGCTGGCCTCGGGCTTGGCGTGCTTGTCAATGCCGTCGAAGCCGGAGACAGTCATGTGCCGGCGGGAAGGGGTGGTCGGCTTAAAAGTTTTAATAGACATTCTCTACACTCCCTTCTCTTACACCATACCCTCGAAGAACTCGATGGTCTTGGAATCCTTGGTCAGCTGGACATAGGCCTTCTTCCAGCTCTTGCGCGTGCCGGGACGGCCGGCGCCCATGCGCTTGGTCTTGCCATCGTAGTTGATGGTGTTGACCTTGGCGACCTTCACGCCGAAGATCTTCTCCACGGCGTTCTTGATCTCGATCTTACCGGCGGAGGGCGCCAC
>CAKTWD010000163.1 GCA_934630485.1 uncultured Eggerthellaceae bacterium
CTCCTTCACTCAATCCAACCCACTCGTTTTAGGAGCGAATCATGAAACTGCAGAATACGAAACTCGCACGGAAATGGCGCGAATACGCAGGTCCGAAGGACGAACGCCTTGAAGCCGAAAACGCCAAGATCTACAAGTTCGGATTCATGCTGCTCTCATTCGGCATGCTGGCGCTGCTGGTCTACCAAATCATGGCTCAGCAAGTTGCCTGGGTGCACAACGGTGCCGACGGTGCGTTCAAGCTCTTCGCAAACCCCGTCGATGCCGTCATGTACGCATGGCTGTTCGTCGTGATGCTGATATGCGCCGTGCAGCAAACGCGAAAGGGCTACGTCGACACCAATCGCTTCGGCCAGACCGACCACCTGCCCACGGGATATTTCCTGCTTATCGCTGGCATCACCGGCGTCGCAAGCGCGCTTGCCATTGCCGCCATGCGCTGCATCGCCGAAGCGCAAATCGTTCCGCTCGAAAGCGTCTTCTGGGTGGCGAATCTGGCAACGGGTGTCGTGTTCGGTATTATGATTTTCGTTGCCGTGTTCGGCGCGTTGACCTTGGCGTTCTTCGAAGCAAAGCAGCGCCGCGCGAAGATCGAAGCCGAGCTGGACGACTAGCCCTAAGCACAGACGGCTTTGCGGCTAGACCTTGGCACCGAAAGCGCTAAAAAGCTGCGCCCGGCCGCCCTTAGCACTAGCGAAGCTTCTTGCGGGCCGTATGCCAATTAGGAAGATGCCGGTCAAGCAAGGCGTAGAACGACGGGCCGTGCCCTGAAACAAGAAGATGGCACAGCTCATGCACCACCACGTACTCAAGGCATTCCGATGGGTACAACGCCAGGCGCACGTTGATGCAAATGCGACCCGTCGCCGGCTGGCAGCTTCCCCACCTGGTTTTCATGTTGCGATACGCAAGCTTGCCGGCCTTCACCCCAAGCACCGGCTCCCATTTCGCGATAAGCGCCGGTACGTGCGCCTGAACTTGGGCGCGCCAACGCGCAACCTCTTCGGGGGTCGCGCCTTCAGCCTTAGCCGCCACCGATTCGCGCGCAACCACGGCATGACGCTCGATCCAATCGCGACGATCGCGCACGATGGTCTGTATACTTGAAGTGGGCTCACGCAGCGGCACGGAAAGCTCCGCATGACCGTCGGGGGCTTTTACGCGCAGCGTGATATTCTTCACGTTCTTGCGACGCACCAGCACGCGCAAGCCGTCAACCTCGATCCATTCGGGTTCGACCGCCGGTGCTTTCAACCGCTTCCCTGCCAATTAAAATCGCTCCGCTTTAACGGCGGCAACAGCATCAAGAGCCAGGCGATAGGCCTCGTTTTTAGGAATGCCGAACTCTGCGACCAGGGTTTTCGTGATCTGCTTGCCCTTCTCGCCCGCTACAGCAAGCTCTGCCGCGCGATCTTCCGCCTGCGCGGCGGCATTCGACGCAGCTTGCTCGCCTTCTTCGGCGCTGGGCCCGTCAACGACAATGACGATCTCGCCCCTCACGCGGCCTTCTTGGGTGCGCTTGGCAAACTCCTGCGCAACAGCCGGGGCATCGTCACGGTAAACCTCTTCGTGCAGCTTGGTAAGCTCGCGGCACACCGTGACCTTGCGCAACGGGAAAACAGAAGCGATAACGCTCAGCGCGTCGGCCAGCCTGTTGGGGCTTTCGTAGAAGATAAGCGCGGCCTGCAAATCGCGCAGGTTTTCAAGCGCCTCGCGACGCTGGACGTCCTTGCGCGGGAAGAAACCAACGAACATGAACGAAGTATCGGTGCACCCACTTGCCACATACGCGGTGGCGAAAGCCGTGGGACCAGGCAGGACGTCAACCTCGCAGCCAAGCTCACGCGTTGCGGAAACAAGACGCATGCCCGGGTCGGA
>CAKTWD010000164.1 GCA_934630485.1 uncultured Eggerthellaceae bacterium
CGGCGGCTCTTGCCATGATCTCGCTTTACATCATCGGAATCTTTGTCGGCGTTGTCGTGGCGCTGATCTTCAAGCGCACGGCGTTCAAGGGCGAGCCGGTGCCGTTCGTCATGGAGCTTCCGAATTATCGTTTCCCTAGTGTTAAGTCCACGTTGCTTTTGGCATGGGATAAGGCGAAGGGCTTCATCACCAAGGCGTTCACCATTATCTTTTTGGCATCCATCGTCATTTGGTTCTTGCAGACGTTTGACATTCGCTTTAATGTGGTTGCCGATCAGTCGCAAAGCATGCTGGCGGTGCTTGGCGGGTTCATCGCGCCGTTGCTTGCGCCACTTGGTTTCGGCGATTGGCGCACGTCGACCGCGTTGGTGTGCGGCCTTGTAGCTAAGGAAAGCGTCATTTCGACGCTCACGGTTTTGCTGGGATCCACGTCCACGGCAGTGCTTTCGGGCATGTTCACGCCGCCCATCGCCTACGTGTTCCTGGTATTCGTGCTGTTGTATCCGCCTTGTGTTGCCGCCATTAGCACCGTTCGCTCCGAGCTTGGTGGGCGCTACGCCGCAGCTGTGTTCGCGCTTCAGATAGGCGTTGCCTGGATCGTGGCGTTCTTGTTCCATAGCGCGTTTATGCTGGCTGGTTTGATTTAGTCCAGATGTAAATAAGTGCGGCCCTGCATCCTGCGAGATTCAAAGGATGCGGGGGCATTTTGTTGTTGGATCACTTGTACTGCATCTGAGCCTTGTTTTAGTTGGCGTGTAGCTGGGCCGCGTTTAGCTGTTTGCTGCGAGTTTCTGATAACCTTCTCCCCATGCCACCATCGAATCGATAACGGGCATGAGCGATTCGCCCACTTCGCTCAAGGCGTATTCGGTGCGGATGGGCGTTTCGGGAATCACGGTGCGTGTGATAAGGCCCGCTGCTTCCATCTCTTTCAGGTTCGAGGAAAGCACTTTCTGGCTGATGCCTGGGATGGATCGTTGCAATGCGTTGAATCCGAAGGGCTGTTCGACCAGCTGTTGGATGATATAAATTTTCCACTTGTTGCCGAAAAGCTGGAAGCAGGTGGCAACGGGGCAGGGCGGAAGCTCTTCTTTTGTAAGCATGGGTCCTCCTTCGGGGTTCAATATGCGACTGTCAAGTAGTTGGTCGCGTTCCCGCTGCTTTCATTATTGCAGCAACCGTTCGATGATGCACCAGATTACCTTTAGGTAACCGGATGATACTTTAGTGCCTTCTTATTTTGTTTCGAGGAATCTCCGATTATTTCGTCAGACGCAAAAAGCGTTGAAGTTTGGACGCGGGTGTACAACTCGCATCTTACGAAAGGAGAATCCCATGTCTGAAAATCTGAATCAAGTTGCTGCGTTCTCTTCTTGCGGCGCGGGCGACCCTGCTCCTGCATGCGGCACTGCGTGCGGTGCAGCTGATGCCAAGCCTGCTTGCGGTACTGCGGACCCGAAACCGGCCTGCGGCGCGGCTGATCCTTCGACCGCTTGCGGTTCCGCCGACCCGAAGCCGGCATGTGGTACTGCCGACCCGGCCCCCGCATGCGGCACTGCTTGCGGCGCAGCTGACGCTCAGTAGGTAAAGAGAGAAGAGGGGGTTCGCAATGGATGCGCAGATATGCAT
>CAKTWD010000165.1 GCA_934630485.1 uncultured Eggerthellaceae bacterium
CAGAGCCTCAAGCGTGCGCAATGTGATATCGCCCAAGTTGCCGATGGGCGTGGGGCACACGTACAGCTTGCCCTCGCGATCGCCACGCGCATGTTCGCCCGCGGCGTCTTCGCAAGCAACGTCCTCGCAAGCAGCCTGAGCAGCAACGTCCTCGTTGTCGCCCGCGCTCGCCGCGCCATCAACGAAGGCGCCGCCAAACACGGCGGCACCCTTAGCGTTCTCTTCGTTTTCAATCTGGGAAGAGGTCATTTACTTCTCAACCTTTTCGGTTTCAACATCAAGCTCGAAATCGCCCATATCCTGCTGGACTGCATGCGGGCTGGAAGCATCCAGACGCGCGTCGCGCTGGCCTTTTGCCTCGGCCTCTTTCTCGGCCAAGTTGGCCTTGGCAACCGAGATCATCAGTTTAATGCGGTTGAGCTGGTTGACCTCGGACGAGCCGGGGTCGTAGTCGACGGCCACGATGTTTGCCATGGGGTAACGGCGGCGGATCTCCTTGATGACGGCCCTGCCAACCACGTGGTTGGGCAAGCACGCGAACGGCTGAGCGCACACGACGTTCGGAGCGCCATGACGCACCAGCTCAACCATCTCGGCGGTAAGCAGCCAGCCCTCGCCCATAGAGTTGCACAAGCTCAGGATCTCCTCGCCGTAACCGGCCAGCGTGAAGATGTCGGTTGGGGCCTCGAAGCGCGTGGACTTCTCCATGGCGTCGATAACCGGCTTGCGCATGGTCTTCAGCAGGCCAAGAATCATCTTCGCGCCAAGCGCGCCCTTGGACGAGCGGCCCAGCGGGTCCTTCTGGAAAATGCGGCCCGCAATGCCGAACAAGAAGAACTCGATCAAGCCGGGGACGACGGCCTCGCAGCCCTCGGCCTCGATAACGTCGACGACCTGGTTGTTCGCCGTAGGATGGAACTTGACCAAAATCTCACCGACAACGCCAACACGGGGTTTGGTGCCCTCGCCCTGAAGCGGCAAGGTGTCGAAGTCCTCGACGATCTTTTGAACGGTCTTCGCGAAAACGCCCTGCTTCACGCCGTTGTACAGCTGCTGCTTGCAGGTTGCCATCCAGTAATCGAACAGGCGCTGAGCACTGCCGGGCTCGACCTCGTAGGGGCGCGTGCGGTACAGCGCGGTCATAAGAAGGTCGCCGTACGAGAACGCGTAAATGGCCTGCTTGAGCATGGGCAACGTAACCTTGAAGCCCGAGTTGCTCTCGTCCAAACCGCCCTGCAGGGCCAGCGAGATAACGGGAATGTACTCGAGGTTCGCGGCCTTCAAAGCCTTGCGGATCAGCGAGATGTAGTTGGTGGCACGGCAACCGCCGCCCGTCTGCGTGATGATGACGGCCAGCTTGTGCGTATCGTAGCGACCACTGGTAACTGCCTCCATGATCTGGCCGGTAACCAGAATGGACGGATAGCAGATGTCGTTGTTGACGTACTTCAAGCCGGCATCAACCGCACCATGGTCAACCGACGGCAGAAGCTCCATGTTGTAGCCGTTTGCCTTGAACACGGGCGCCAGCAACTCGAAGTGGTACGGGGCCATCTGCGGGGCAAGGATGGTGTAGCCCGCATCCTTCATTT